>JBNJFC010000026.1:0-18208 GCA_051746485.1 Pseudomonadota bacterium | reverse complement strand
GTCTAATCTGCCAGTACGTGCGTATAAATTCAAGATAAGACGTGTAATCTTGAATTTATACCCAATTTAATAAATAAAATTACATAATACGTAATATGTAATTATTGCGATTTCCAGGTATACACTGCACAATACTGACGTTTCCTCTCAGACCGAACTTGTTTTGTCCGCCTCAACACCCTCAGGAGCTTTGGATGGCACGTAACGGCATTCAATACAGCGATGTGCAACATGCCATTGATCAGCTGATTTCTCGCGGTGATACGCCCAGCGTGCAGCGCATCCGTGAGGTCTTAGGTACCGGCAGCTTCACGACCATCAGCGAGCACTTTCGCCACTGGCGCAGTGAACGCGCGCAAAATCGCGATGTACCGCCTCCCAAAGGCCTACCTGAAGCTATCGTTACGCTGGCGTCGGATATGTGGCAGCAGGCGCAGGAAGTCGCTAACGAAGGGCTCGCCCACTACCGCGAAGAAGCAAACCGCAAAGTGGTGGACGCGCAAACGCAGGCTGAGGATGCACAAACGCACGCGGCCAATGCCGAGCAGCGCGAAAGCGCGCTTGGCGGGCACCTACGCCATATGGAAGCCCGGGTGGAAGCGCTTAGCGGTGAGCTTGCTGAAGCGGCCGCACAGCGTGCGCGCTGGAAAGCGGAAAGTGGGCGTCATGAAGCGCAACTAAAAGCTGCAAACACGCAGCTCGATGCCTTAACCCAACAGCTCAACGAGCAGGAACAACAAAGCCGCACGACACTCACGCAACAGCGTGAAGCGTGGGAGGAAAAGCTCACTCAGGAGCAACATCGCAACGAAGCCACCGAAGGCAAACTGATGGGACTTCTGGATAGTGTTCGCCAGGAGCGTGCTGATGAGGAAAAAGCGCTGAACAAACGCATACAACAGTACGAAAAGCGCCTTGAAGCCCTTAGCGACAGCCTAAAAGCGGAGCAACAAGCACGCCAACAAGCGCAAACTCGGCAAGAAGCCACCGAACAGGCGCTTGTTCAAGAGAAGCAAACCGCCAAGCAGCATGAAGCAGAGACTAAGCGCTTACAAAGTGAGCTTGATGACGCTCGCCAAACCCTCGAAGAGACTAAGCGTGAACATGAGGCGCTGACTAAACGTCAATCCGAGCAGTGGCAAAGCGAATTATGGCAAAGCGTTCAAGCGCTGCAGCGTCAAGTATCCAGCCTCCCTGACTCATTACGCGCACAAGCATCATGGGAAGATGAAGATAAAAACCTGGGGGATAAAAACGAGAACGCCCCGCGTTAAGCGGGGCGTGATACGAGGGTATAAGTCGTGAATGAACCACCTACATCGCGTTATGGATCAACGATAATACGCGTTGGTGGTATCGGAGTGATCGGTCACATCACGAATACCCGCAAGCTCGGGGATACGCTCAATCAGCGTTTTTTCCACGCCATCTTTCAGCGTTAAATCCACCGCCGCGCAGCCTTGGCAACCGCCACCGAAGGCGAGTATTGCCACTTGATCATCGGTGAGCTCGACTAGCTTAATCTCACCGCCGTGCGCGGCAAGCCCAGGGTTGATTTCGCTGTAAAGCACATAGTTAACGCGGTCTTCCAATGGGCTGTCAGCGTTTACCTTGGGCATCTTGGCGTTGGGCGCCTTGATCGTGAGCTGCCCTCCCATGCGGTCGGCATTAAAATCCACCACCGCCTCATCCAAAAACGGCAGACTGTTTTTATCCAGAAAGACGTTAATCTTCTCAAGTTCAAGCTTTTGATCCGTGGGTTCTTCTTCCCCAGGGCGGCAGTAAGCCAGACACGTTTCTGCGTACGGCGTACCTGGCTGAGTGATGAATATGCGCACCGCAATACCCTCGACATTCTGCTTATCTAAAAGCTCAGCGAGGTAATCTTGGGCGCTATCGGTAATTTCGATACCTTTCACTTCTTCTACGGTTTCTTCTGCTATCGTGCTCATGAGGGGTGTTTTCCTCCCGTGGCAGTGGCAACGGCCACTTCACATTTCATTTGTTACCATGGTAAGCCAAAACTAGCCACTGACACAATCCCGACCGTTTTAGTAGGCTTTTGCTATGTAGGAGGCTGCCACCGCGCTTGCGCTCTGCTATCATACTTGCCCTTTATAATATCTTATTAATAGCACTCTCTTTGCCGCTGGCAACCGCGGCGCTGATGACGTTTACTGTGACGCTGGAGATCTCCCCCTGCCATGTCTGCTAGTGCCTTGACCGCGACGCCTGCCCAACACCTTGAATCCTCTATTAAGCGCGTGCTTGAACAGCGCATTATGATCCTCGACGGTGGCATGGGCACCATGCTGCAAAACGCCGAGCTGAGCGAAGAGGAATTTCGTGGCGAGCGCTTTAGTGACTGGCCGTCAGACCTCAAAGGCAATAACGACTTGCTAGCGCTGACCTGCCCCGATGTCGTCACACGGATTCATCGCGACTACCTTGAAGCCGGTGCCGATATTATTGAAACCAACACGTTCAATAGCACGCGCCTGTCGCAGTCGGATTACGGCATGGAAGATTTAGTGCCGGAAATTAACCGCGAATCCGCGCGCTTGGCCCGCAAGGTATGCGATGCGGTTGCCAGCGAGACCGGTGTGCCGCGTTTTGTGGCCGGTGTGCTGGGCCCGACCTCGCGCACAGCGTCTCTCTCACCGGACGTCAACGACCCGGCTAAGCGTAATGTCACCTTTGATGAGCTTTGCGAGAACTACCGCGAAGCGGCTATTGCCCTGATCGAGGGCGGTGCTGACCTGATTCTGATCGAGACGATTTTCGACACGCTCAACGCTAAAGCCGCCATTTATGCCCTAGAAGAGTTATTTGACGACCGCGGCGAACGCTTGCCGGTAATGATTTCTGGCACCATCACCGATGCTTCCGGACGCACCCTCTCCGGCCAAACCACCGAAGCTTTCTGGAACTCGGTCCGCCACGCTCAGCCCTTTTCAGTGGGACTTAACTGTGCCTTGGGGGCTAAGGAGTTGCGTCCTTATCTGGAAGAGCTTTCCACCAAAGCCGATAGTTTTGTCTCAGCTCATCCGAACGCTGGGCTACCTAATGAGTTCGGTGAGTACGATCAAACACCGGAAGAAATGGCCGCCATTGTCAGCGAATTTGCCCAAAGCGGGCTCGTAAATATTATCGGTGGTTGCTGTGGTTCCTCGCCGGAACATATTCGCGCGATTGCTGAGTCGGTCGCGGACATGGCGCCACGCGAGATCCCGAATCGTAACGCGGCCTGCCGCCTATCAGGGCTTGAACCGTTTAACATTGCGGCTGACTCACTGTTCGTCAACGTCGGCGAGCGCACCAACGTCACTGGCTCGGCTCGCTTTAAGCGTTTGATTGTAGAGGAAGACTTCACCACTGCGTTAGAGGTTGCACTGGAGCAGGTCGAAAACGGCGCCCAGATCATCGACATCAACATGGACGAAGGCATGTTGGAATCGCAGGAAGCCATGGTGCGCTTTCTGAACCTTATTGCCGGCGAGCCCGATATCGCCCGTGTGCCAATCATGATCGACTCCTCCAAATGGGAGATTATCGAAGCCGGCTTGAAGTGCGTGCAAGGCAAGGCCATCGTCAACTCGATCTCGCTCAAAGAGGGGGAAGCGGCCTTTCGCGAACAGGCAACCAAGTGCCGCCGCTTCGGCGCTGCTATCGTTGTCATGGCGTTCGATGAAGAGGGCCAAGCCGATACCTTTGCGCGTAAGACCGAGATCTGCGAGCGCGCCTATCGCCTGCTGGTCGATGAGATCGGCTTCCCAGCGGAAGATATTATTTTCGACCCCAATATCTTCGCCATTGCCACCGGCATCGAGGAACACAACAACTACGCCGTCGATTTTATCGAGGCGACACAGTGGATTCGTGAACACCTGCCCCACGCCATGGTGTCTGGTGGCGTTTCTAACGTCTCTTTCTCGTTTCGCGGCAACAACGCCGTGCGCGAGGCGATCCACTCCGTTTTCCTCTACTACGCTATTCGCTCGGGCCTCACCATGGGAATCGTCAACGCCGGCCAGCTAGCGGTGTATGACGATTTACCCACTGAGTTGCGTGAAGCCGTTGAAGACGTGGTGCTCAACCGTCGCGATGACGCTACCGAACGGCTCTTAGATATCGCCGAGCAATACAAAGGCGATGGCAGCGGCGCTGCCAAAAAAGAGGACCTTGCCTGGCGCAGCTGGGAAGTCAATCAGCGTATCCAGCACGCTTTGGTCAAAGGCGTGACGGCTTACATTGAGGAAGACACAGAAGAGGCGCGTCAAGCGGCAGCTCGCCCCATCGAGGTTATCGAAGGCCCCCTAATGGACGGCATGAACGTGGTGGGCGATCTGTTCGGTGACGGTAAAATGTTCCTGCCCCAAGTGGTGAAATCAGCCCGCGTGATGAAGCAGGCGGTAGCGTACCTCATTCCTTACATCGAAGAGGAAAAGGCCGAGCTTTCCCAAGGTGAGCGCCAGACCAAGGGCAAGATCGTCATGGCGACCGTCAAAGGGGATGTCCATGATATCGGCAAAAACATCGTCGGCGTGGTACTGCAGTGTAACAACTACGAAGTCATTGATCTCGGCGTGATGGTACCCACAGAAAAGATTTTACAGGCCGCCGAAGAATACAACGCCGATATTATTGGCCTTTCGGGCCTGATCACGCCGTCGCTGGATGAGATGGTTCACGTCGCTAAGGAAATGCAACGTCGCGGTATGAGCCTTCCGCTTTTGATCGGCGGTGCCACCACGTCAAAAGCGCACACGGCAGTAAAAATCGAGCCGCAATACGAACACCCCGTGATCTACGTTACCGACGCGTCGCGGGCAGTTGGCGTCGCGGGACGTTTGTTGACTGAAAATCTTAAGCATAGCTACGTAGCGGAAATTCGCGCCGAGTACGAGAAAGTCCGGGAACGCAACGCCAAACGTCGCCCCAAAGCGGCCGATTTAAGCTACGAGCAGGCGCGCAAGCGACGCTTTCGCACTGATTGGTCCGCCTATACCCCGCCGACACCCAACGTTGCCGGGCTTACGGTTTTCGATGATTACGATCTTGAAGAACTGATTGAGCGCCTCGACTGGACGCCTTTTTTCATGAGTTGGCAACTTGCCGGTAAGTACCCCAAGATTTTGGACGACGAGAAAGTTGGCGAAGTCGCACGAAACCTGTTTGCCGATGCGCAGAAGATGCTGCGTAAACTGATCGATGAAAAACGCGTTCAGGCACGCGGTGTGATCGGTTTTTGGCCGGCAAATACCGTGGATGACGATGTCATTGAAGTCTACCGTGACGACGAGCGCCGCGAAGTGGTGGAGCAGCTACACCACATTCGTCAGCAAACCACCAAAGGGCGCGATGGTCTCTGCTATAGCCTGGCCGATTTTATTGCGCCAAAAGCGAGCGAACAGCCCGATTGGATCGGCGGTTTTGCGGTTACCACCGGTCACGGCGTGCACGAACTCAGTAAAGCCTATGAGGCCGCCGGCGACGACTACAACGCTATTATGGTGCAGGCGCTCACTGACCGCTTGGCCGAGGCCTTCGCTGAGCGCATGCACGAACGCGTACGTAAAGAGTTCTGGGGCTATGTGCCGGAAGAAACGCTAGACAACGACGCCCTGATTGCGGAAAAGTACCAAGGCATTCGTCCTGCACCCGGCTACCCTGCCTGCCCCGACCACACCGAAAAAGCCACGCTCTTCCGGTTACTCAATGCCACCGATAACACCGGTCTTGAATTAACCGAGAACTTTGCCATGTGGCCGGCGGCAGCGGTATCGGGTTGGTACTTCTCCCATCCGCAATCAAAGTATTTCTCGACGGGAAAAATCACCCGCGACCAAGTCGAAGTCCTCGCGGCGCGTAAAGGCATGACGCTTACCGAGCTTGAGCGCTGGCTTGCCCCTGTGCTTTCTTACGACCCGAGCTAAACCATGGTGCTGATGGGTCGTCGGCGGCGTAAAGTCATGCGCTTGGCGCTGCCGATCATGCTTGGCATGTTGTCGCAAAGCGTGCTCAATCTCATCGACGCCGCCCTAGTAGGCTCACTAGGTGAAGTCGCCCTCGCCGGCGTTGGTGTGGGTGGCTATGCAATGTTCATGATGACGGCGCTCGTTTTCGGGCTTTCGTCCGGGGTTCAAGCGCAAACCGCACAGCGGACCGGGGCGCAATGCGTCACACCGGCCCAACCGCTCAACGCCGGGCTGCTGATCGCGTTGGCTGTGGGGCTTCCTTTGACATTAATTGCTTGGTGGCAAGCACCGCTTATCATCCGGCTAATGACACAAACGGCTGATGTTCACAACGTCGCCGTGGATTATTTTCGCTGGCGCGTGGTGTCGCTTAGTGCCATCGCGATGACACTGTGTTTTCGTGGGTATTGGAATGGTCGCCAGTATACTTCCCTTTACCTGCGCATCATTGTCGGTGTTCACGTGCTTAATGTGCTCGCCAGCATCGGGCTGATTTTTGGCTACGCGGGGCTACCGCAAATGGGGGCCAGCGGTGCTGGCGCCGGTACCACGCTTTCGCTCTTCATCGGGCTAATAGCGTGGCTTTTCGTCAGTATTAAAGGGGCTTGCCAGCAAGGCTTTTTGCGGTACTTGCCTTCCTTGCAGCAATTGCGCCAGACGCTGGTGCTCGCATTCCCCCACTCCTTTCAGCAACTTTGGTTTGCCGCCGGCTATGCGGTGCTGATCTGGATGCTCAGTCAAATTGATACCGCCAGCGTTGCGGTCGGCCACGTGCTCATTAACTTATCGCTTTTGTTAATTTTGCCGGGCGTGGGGCTGGGTGTGGCCGCCATGAGTCTTGTTGGAGAAGCGCTAGGACGGGAGGCACGCCAAGAGGCACACCGCTGGGGTTGGGATGCCCTTGGCGTTGCCTGGCTGCTGCTTGCACTGTTTGCACTTCCGATGCTGTTTTTTCCCAGTGCACTGTTGGGGCTGTTTTTCCATCAAGAGGCATTAATTGTCATGGGTCGACTGCCGCTACAGCTCACCGGCGCGATGATTGTGCTCGATGCCGCCGCATTAGTACTTGCGCAGGCACTAATGGGCGCTGGCGCCCAGCGCACTGTGATGACGTTAACGCTCAGTATGCAATGGTTAGTGTTTTTACCGTTTGCCTGGTGGGTCGGGGTTGTTCATGAATATGGCCTAATAGGCATTTGGCTCGTGCAGCTGGTGTACCGATTAATCAACTCGCTAGCGTTTGTATGGATTTGGCAGCGTCGACAATGGGCATCTCATTTTTTAAATACCATTTAGAAATAAAAAGATAATTATATATTCTTTTGTCGCATATGCAGCCCCGCGTTAAGGTGTGTTTACTCTTAGCTTTAGTATTTTTGGTTAACTACCTTGGCTAACAACAGTGTGTCGTACCGCTCGACACCTTCGCATTAAGCAGGACCGTGCCCCATGTACCGCTATGATACCCATGACCAAACGTTGGTAGATGAGCGTGTCGCTCAGTTCCGTGATCAGATGGATCGCTATCGCGCCGGGCGTTTGGGAGAGGAAGAGTTTCGTCCATTGCGTCTGCAAAATGGACTCTATATCCAACGACATGCGCCGATGCTGCGCATTGCGATTCCGTATGGCATGTTGGCCGGCTATCAGCTGCGTGCGTTGGGCGACATCACCCGCCGCTATGACCGCGGCTATGGCCACTTTACAACGCGCCAGAACCTGCAGCTAAACTGGCCGGCGATCGAAGACGTGCCGGATATTCTGGCGGATCTGGCCAAGGTGCAGATGCACGCCATTCAGACCAGCGGCAACTGCATCCGCAACACGACCAGCGACCAGTTTGCCGGTATCGCCAACGACGAAGTCGAAGACCCGCGCCCCTGGTGCGAGCTGATCCGCCAATGGTCAACCCTGCACCCTGAATTTGCCTACCTGCCGCGCAAGTTCAAAATTGCCGTGAGTGGCGCCTCGCAGGATCGTGCAGCTATCCAGGTTCACGATATCGGTCTACGGCTGTGGTACAACGACGCGGGCGAATTACGCGTCAGGGTACTCGCCGGTGGTGGCCTGGGCCGTACGCCGATGATCGGCGATGTGGTCCGCGACGACCTGCCCTGGCAGCACCTGCTGACCTATCTAGAAGCCTGTGTACGGGTGTACAACCAGTTTGGCCGCCGTGACAACAAGTTCAAGGCGCGGATTAAGATCCTGGTCAAGGCGCTGGGTATCGAAGAGTATCGCCGCCGCGTCGAGGAAGAGTGGGCGCACTTGAAAGACGGCCCACAAACGCTCAATCAGGCAGCCGTTGATGCGGCGAAAGACCACTTCCCCGAGCCGGAACGTCGCGAGGTGGGTGAAGCCGCCGTGGCGGCGTTCGAGCGTCTACGCCAGGAAGACCGTGGCTTTGCGCGTTTTGTGACAAATAACGTAACCGCTCACAAGGTTTACGGCTACAAGGCCGTAACGCTATCGCTGAAGCGCCGTGAACACGCCCCGGGGGATGTCACGGCCGACCAGATGGACGCGATCGCCGACCTCGCCGACCGCTACAGCTTCGGTGAAGTCCGCGTGACCCACGAACAGAACCTGGTCCTTTCAGACGTGCCGGTGGATGAGCTCGAAGCACTCTGGCAAGAACTCGACGCCCTGGGTATGGCTAATCCGACGGTAGGCACGCTCAACGATATTATCTGCTGCCCCGGCGGCGACTACTGCAGCCTGGCCAACGCCGTGTCGATCCCCATCGCTCAGGCCCTGCAGGAACGTTTTGAAGACCTCGACTTCCTCTATGACCTGGGTCCGCTGGATCTTAATATTTCCGGCTGCATGAATGCCTGTGGCCACCACCACGTAGGACATATCGGCATCCTTGGTGTTGATAAGAAAGGCGAGGAGTACTACCAGGTATCGATCGGCGGCAACTCCACCGACGACGCCTCACTGGGTAAAATTCTCGGCCCCTCGTTCTTCCGTGAAGACGTCCCCAGTGTGGTCGAGAAAGTTCTCCAGGTGTATGTTTCACAGCGCCACGAAGATGAGCGCTTCCTGGATACCTATCGCCGTATTGGCCTGAAACCCTTTAAGGAGCACGTGTATGCCAAGTAACGCCACGGCGAGCGATGCGCCATCAATAGCCCCGGTGCACGTCGACCATCTGATTGCCGACGGTGAGCTGGCGACGGAAAATGCCTGGTGCGTCTCCTACGATGCAGAGGCACTGCCCGAGCAGCGCCCTGCCTTCGTACCCCTTTCACTCTGGGAAGCCAATAAAGAAGACACCGAACTAGCCCCGCTGCTGGCCAGCGACTGTGAACCAACAGCCGAGCTGGTCAAGAGCATCAGCGCGGCCCCGGCTGTTGCGATTGATTTTCCGGCGTTTACCGACGGCCGTGGCTACTCGATCGCGCGTCTGTTACGTGAGCGTTTTGGCTATCGCGGTGAAATCCGGGCGGTGGGGGATGTGCTGGTCGACCAGTTGAATTACATGCAGCGTTGCGGTTTCAACACCATGGCCCTGCGCGACGATCAGCACCCTGACGATGCCCTGCGCGCCCTGAACGCCTTCAGCGTGCGCTACCAGACCGATGTCGAAGAACGCCAGGCGCTGTTTGAAAAACGCCTGAACGCTGACCGCTAAGCAGCGCAATCGTGGTCACTCCCAAAAGGGGTCGCCAATGGGCGGCCCCTTTTGCGTTAGCGGTCAGCCCCGCCGCTTCTGCTGGCGTTCGCGGTTATTAGCCTTGGCCCGGTCACTCTTGCGCAACATGACCCAGGTCGCGCCCAGCCCACCGTCGGAAGATTGCGCCGAAATATAGGCCTGTACTTCATCAAACTGCATAAGCCATTTAGCCAAGTAGGAGCGCAAAACGTTGGCAGGACTATCAATATCTCGTCCTCGGCCGTGGACAATCAATATGGAGCGCAGATCGTGAGCATAGGCATCGTGGATAAAGGGAAAAAGAAGACGTCGACACTCCGCTAGCGGTCGACGATTAAGATGAAGCTGAGCTTGCACCGAATACCCCCCGTGCTTGAGCTTATCCACGACGCCCTGCTGAATGCCTTCGCGGCGAAACGCGATCGGGTCAAACGGTGGCACCAGATCGACAAAATCATCCGAAAGAAAATTACGCTCACCTAACGTTTCTTCTGCCGACTCACGCCTTGCGCGCTGGGCCTCTGTCGCAGCGGTGCGTTTTTTTCCCGTTTCCGCTCGGTTGTGGCCTCGTAACGGTTTCACATCCCCCATCATTGCCCTGAAATCCCGGTCATCACGCAGCGACTGATTCATATTGAATTCCTCCGGCAGGTCGAAAGCGCATCGTAGCAAAAGCAGGCACAATGCTTAAGCATTCGATATGGGGCAATCAAGGAAACATCATGACAGCCATAACGCGTTTCGCTGTATTTTCACTGATCTTGCTTATAGCCATAGCGACTTGGCTGTGGCTGACCATGCTTAGCCCGTGGTTTTATGACCGACCTGATCATTTGTCCCCGATTCAGTCGCGCCCGCATCAGGTTTTTGTGTATGGCACGCTGACATATGCACCGGTGCGTTTGGTAGTTATGGGCACACTTGCTGATCCAGAGCCGGCCAGGCTTGAAAACTTCACTCGTGAAGGGCTGGATATCGCGCCCGCGCCGGGTGAGCATATTGATGGGCTACGGTTGACCGTTACGCCTGAAGAGCTGGCACGGTTAGATCGCTACGAACGCTTAGGGATTCGTTACGAGCGGGTGAAACTCCCCCTCGCAAACGGCACCAACGCCTGGGTTTACCGACGTTTGCCCGAGTCTGCTAACATAAGTAGCCCTATTCTTGATGCGATGATCGCCGCCATGTATACCCCGAAAGTGTTTGCCAAGAAAGAGACCGCCCAATGAGCGCTGACCAGCCGTATATTCTTGTGTTGTATTACTCCCGCAGTGGCGCAACCGCGACCATGGCACGACAAATTGCTGAAGGCGTTGAAAGCATTGCCGGCATACAGGCTCGCCTGCGCTGTGTGCCGCCAGTATCGCCCACCTGTGAAGCCGTTGAGCCAGAAATCCCGGAAGAAGGCGCCGTCTACGTCGAGCTTGACGATCTGCGCTACTGCGCAGGGTTAGCAATAGGTAGCCCCACGCGTTTTGGCAACATGGCTGCCCCTATGAAGTACTTTCTCGATAGCACCAGTAACCTATGGCTCAATGGCGCGTTAATCGATAAACCCGCCAGCGCGTTTACCTCGTCATCGAGCCTGCATGGCGGCCAAGAAAGCACGCTACTGACCATGCTGGTGCCACTGTTGCACCACGGAATGGTATTTGCCGGCCTGCCCTACAGCGAGACCGCACTCATTGAAACACAAGCAGGCGGAACGCCGTATGGAGCAAGCCACGTAGCGGGCGCGCGCAGCGACCGCCAAGTTGATGCCAGCGAAAGAGCGCTCTGCGCCGCTCAAGGTAAGCGCATCGCCAGGCTAGCGCTGGCACTGCAAACGATGCGTGAGGGGGCTTAATGCGTCAGTGGCTTGAAAACGTCGAACAGCAGTACGGGCTGGATAACTTAACCCTGCGCTCGCGTCAATTAGTGGTCATAAGCTATTCAGCGCTTATGTTACTGACACTTTATCGCGGCTTCTTGCTTCAAGGGGAAGCGTTTAACTGGCGTCCTATCGTCGCGTTTATCCTTCCCCTTGTGCTATTTTTGCCTTCTGTTATTGGGCGTCGACCACGCGGGCATGCTTGGCTGGCTTTTGTCAGCCTGCTCTATTTTACTCAAGGCGTGATGGTGGCCACTTTGCCTAGCCAAGCGCTACGAGGCGTGGTGGAAGCGCTGGTCTCCTTGGCGCTGTTCACTGGGTGCATGTTTTATGCCCGTTTTCGTAGCCGTCAGTTGCAGTTTCGCCAATGATCAGTATCACGTGAATTATCGATAAAAAGCTGAATCGTTCGCCTTAGCTGCTACCATTATAAGGTCAGACGCTTTAGCGCTTGACCGCGCGCAGTTCACTGCCGTTATTTACATGAGAACGATTCACTACAGAGGACAGACCGTGATGCGTAAACTAAAAGGCAACTTACTCGCTACGACTGTTGCCGTGACGTTAGCAACCGTCGGCATGGCACAGGCAGCAGATCCTGCCGATGCTATCGAATATCGGCAATCTGTTTTTAGCGTGATGGGTTGGCACTTCGGACCGATGGGCGATATGGCGAAGGGTGACATCGACTATGATGCCGACGAGTTTGCTCGCCGCGCTGAGGCCATTAGCGCTCTGGCTTCCCTCCCCTGGGAAGGTTTTATTGAAGGCTCATACATTGGCGATGGCCATGGTGTGAACACAGATGCCAAGGCTGACATCGCCGATAACCCCGACGATGTGCAAGAGCGTGTGAAACGCTTTACCGCAGACGCGGCGACACTGGCAGAGGTAGCGCAAGAGGGAGACTTCAACGCCTCGCGCCGTGCCTTTGTAACGGTGGCCGATGCTTGCAGCAACTGCCACGACGACTACCGTCAAAAATAAGAAACAGCTAACAGCTATTCAGAAAACACCCGCTGGGAAGCGCGCGCTTCCCAGCGTTTTTGTTATTAACCATCAATACTTATCCAAACCAAAATGTGAGCGTGACCGCCATTCCCACAAGAACAGCCACTAACGCCCATCCCCAACGTATTTTCACCTCGCCCGATGCAGGCTGATCCACCGGCGGATGCGAAAGCGTTTTAACACCGGTAACCATCGCCTTGACCAGCTTTTCCCCCATCAGCCTATGCACCACAATCGCTACCAAGTGCAACCCGATAAGCACGACCAAAAGATTGGAATTCAATTGATGCCAGCTCATGAGCATTTTGCTTACATCACCGCCAAAAAGACCATGAAGTGGCCCTTGGAAGAAAATATCGTCGCTTAAAAAAAGCCCGCTAACGGCTTGAAACGTTAACGATAGCAGCATGATCATAACCATCCAGCCACCCAGCGGGTTATGCCCCGCGTAAGATTTAGGCGAGCGCTTGATCACCGCTTTCGCGTAACTAATTGAACCAGACGGCCCCACAAGGAAGGTTCGAAAGCGTGCGTAGTCACTACCCACCAACCCCCAAAGCCAACGGAAAGCCAAGAGCCCAAGCACGGTGTACCCCGCTTGTGCATGCACCTCAATAGGGAATAAAAACGGCGCCCCGCTGGTTTCCATAGTGTAAAACGACATTATCACGGCGCCCACCAACCCCCAGTGAAATACTCGAACGAAAATATCCCATACAAAAATGTGTCGCATTGCTGAGCTCTCTGGCGATCTTGGAAGAATCGTGAGTTTCGCATTTATCCCCTGATTCTCATAGAATGCGAGGCAGTTCGTCGCAGCAGTTAACCGTTAAATATCATCGCCAATGGATTACCGCCTATCATTACCGAGGCACTGATTGCGGGGATTCAAACTCTGGCGGCGCAACGTACTTGTATGCATCATTTTAGGCACAGGACATACATGCTGATAATGCAAACCGGAGATTCCGTTTTATAACAAAAAAGAGCGCTTGAGCTTTTGTTTTAGAGCAGCGAACATAGATAAAACACTTTTGGGGGAGTAACACAATGACACGTAATATTGCCGACATTCGTCGCGACTATGAGGGTGGCCGGCTAGACGAGTCCCACACGCCCGATGACCCCTTTGCTCTGTTTGATGAGTGGTTTACGTTAGCTCTTGAGAGCGAAGGAAAAGACGGCAACGCCATGACGCTTGCCACCGTAGACAGTCAAGGACACCCCCACGCTCGCATCGTGCTGCTTAAAGGTTTCGATGAAAATGGCATGGTGTTTTTTACTAACTACCACAGCCACAAAGGCAGCGAACTTAACAATGTTCCCTATGCGGCATTGACGTTTTGGTGGCCGTCTCTTTCTCGGCAAGTGCGCATTGAAGGACGGACAGAGCAGGTCTCTGCCGAGGAATCCGATGAGTATTTTGACAGTCGTCCACGAGGCAGCCAGCTAGGCGCATGGATTGCGACACAAAGCGTTATCATTCCTAACCGCAACTGGATTGAAGAGCGCCAAACGCGCTTTGAACAAGCGTATGAAGGCCAAGATATACCACGCCCCATTCACTGGGGTGGCTATCGCGTTATCCCCGATATGATAGAGTTCTGGCAAGGTCAGCCTAGCCGCTTGCATGACCGTATACGCTTTGAACGCCGTGAAGGCGAAGCCTGGAAGCGCTTCCGCCTTGCGCCGTAATTCCCGTCAACGGGTAAGCCCCCAATCAGGTTTGAATTAATACAAGAAATACAGGGGCGAAGTTATCCGCCCTTGTATCCTTTTAGCTTTCCTGTCTCTTGGTCAGGTACAGCTTAGTCAGGCAAACTCTCCAAGCGGTGGCGTTGCCACTCGCTTTCAGGTTCATTGAGGCTCATCACCGCATCAATCACCTGCTCTTCCATGTTGTAGCGACACTTAAAGCCTAGGTGCTTCATTAATGCCCGCATCGGGTGATTATCCACCATGATTTTGCCGATCATTTCTAACGTGCCGATGCTGCGACAGTAATCAATCATCTTCTTCATCAGTAGGCTACCAATCCCAAGCCCCTGAAGGTCATCGCGAATAATCACTGAGAATTCGGTGCGGATATTGTCAGGATCATTAAACACCCGCACAACGCCCAACATCTCTTTGCTGCCATCATCGCGTTGATGTTCGGCAATAAAAGCCATCTGACGATCATAATTGATGTGCGACAACATCGATAAATCGCGTTTGGTCAAGTCTGACTTATTGTGGAAGTAGCGAAACCGGATACTCTCTTCTGACAACTGGCGATGAAAGTTGGTAATGAGCGGTGCATCTTCAGCGCGAATTGGGCGCACCTCAACTTGCCAGCCATTTTTCAACGTTACCCATTCACGTAACTCCTCAGGGTACGGCATGATGGCAAAGCGGGCGGGCGTACCGAGGTCCATGGCAAAGTCGACCGCAATTATTCCATCGCGGTTGAGAAGTAAAGGGTTAATTTCCAGCCCTCTCAACTCGGTAAGCTCGGATGCCATTTGCGAGAGTTTGACGAGTAACTGGCAGAGCCTATCGATATCGCGCTGCGGTTCTGCGGAGTGCTCACGAAGAAGAGACGCCGCATGAGTACGCCCGACAACATCGGCGGCAAGACTCATATTCAAAGGAGGTAGCGCCACCTGACGATCAGCCAAAATGTTAACTTTATAGCCACCAATACCAAAAACGATCAATGGTCCAAATACCGGATCACGCGTAATCCCGGCACAAATCTGCATCGAGTGCTTGCCACGCTGCATCGGCTGTAAGCAGTACTCGTGGATTTCATATTCGGGGAACTTATCCCGGACCTTTTCACCCAAACGCTTTACCCCATCGACCACTTCCTCAGCGGTTTCCAAATCTTGTAGTAACCCGGCTGAAATCTTGTGGGGGTGCTTGCGGTAACGATACGGCCAGCAATTCCCTTCGTGCACGACTTTCAGGGCTTTTGCTCCGTCGATACGTTTTGCCGCCTCAGCGGCCTCCTCTTCCGTGTGGACATACTCACTGGTAGCAGTAGGGATGCCATACGCTTCCAGTACCTGCGCCGTTTCTGAGTGGGTGAATGTTTGGCGTCCCAGCTCTTTTGCATTTTTAATCAAAGTGCGGCACTGGGCGCGAATATCCACGCTTGTAGAAAACGGCAGGCTTGGCGGTATCTCTTGCAACAGTAGCTGAACGCGTTGGTAATCCACCATGTGCATGAACGCTTTAACGGCTTTTTCCGGCGAGATATACGTCGGAATACCCGCGACATTACATTCGTGGCGTGCATTAAGTGCCTCTTTTAGCCCCATCCAACTGGTCAATAAGTTGCGCCGGAATTTTTTGCGATTCTCAATCAACGCTTGCGCCGTTACCTTAGAAGGTGCTAAGCGGGTGGGGGCGTGCACCACCAATACGGCATCAACATTGGCGTCAGCTGCCACAATTTCTAAAGCGTCGACAAAGCGTTGTGGCGTTGCGTTGCCTCCAAGGTCTACCGGGTTTTCCCCCGGTTTAGTGAGATCCACTTGGCTTTTATGAAGCGCTTTCTGGGTTTCGACGCTAAACTGAGCCAGCTTTCCTCCCGCACTAATGAGCTTGTCGATGGCGAGCATCGCCGGTCCCAAACCGTTGGAGACCACCGCAAGGCGATCCCCTTTAAGCGGCTTCATGCGTGAAAGCGTTTCTAAAGCATCAATGAGCTCGTCCGAGTCATTCACCCGCACAACGCCTGCGCGTGAAAACGCCGCATCAAAGACTTTATCGCGATTAGCAATGCCAGGCGTTGGCGGCATGCCCGAAATATCGGACTCGATCGTGCGACCACTTTTAATCGCGACCACTAGGCGGTTTCTCGAAGCGTCACGCACCGCGGTCATAAAATGCTGAGCATCGTTGACACGCTCCAGGTGCAGTAAAATCGCTTGGGCCGGGGAGAATTGGTTCACGTAGTCGATTAAATCTGGTAATAGCACATCGACGCTATCACCCACGGTGATTAAGTGGGAAAAGCCCACGTCACGGCCCCCTGCCCAATCAATCATCGCATTGGCCAGCATTCCGGACTGGCCAAGGTAGGCAACACGACCGGCTTTTACCTGCTGACTTGAGTAGGAAGCATTGAGCTTCTTCCCCGGCACGATCACGCCCATACATTCAGGCCCAAGCAAACGAATACCCGAAGCACGGGCGGCTTTGAGCATGCGTTCGCGAATGGAGCCTTTATTGCCTTTATCGCGATCTAAATAAGCGCCACCAGAGAGGACGATAGCGGCTTTCACACCAAAGTGGCCTAGCTGTTTAATTAGCTGGGGAACGCCGTCAATTGGCGAACAGATCACGGCTAAATCAGGCACCTCAGGAAGATCATTGACGTGGCTTACACACGTTTCACCAAAGACATGCGCATAACCACGCAGATTCACCGCCCAGATAGTGCCTTTAAAGCCACCTTCTTGAATATTGCGCAACACTAAGCCGCCCAATGATTCGGTTTTTTCTGAGGCGCCAAACACCGCAATCGTTCGTGGTTCAAAAAAATGGTGTAAAAAGCGTGTACTCACGTATAGCTCTCCCGCTACGGTAAAAAATAAGTACGCTCAGCCATCGCGACGGTAAAGCAAACAGCTAAAAAATATGCCATTTAAGACTTATTGACACTGTCGCAAGACACCTCGACGCGATTATGGTGGCTATATTCATAATGGAGCGTTTGAATGATTACTGCCTACCTTACCCACCCTCACTGCTCTTTGCATCACATGGGGCCTGAACATCCGGAAAGCCCGAAGCGCTTAGAGGCAATTAGTGCACGGTTATCACTATCCGGTCTTCTTCAGCAAACCATGCAGGGGGATGCCAAGGAGGCCACTGATGAAGACTTGGCGCGAGTCCATCCCATTCGCCATCTTAAGGCATTGGAGAAATGCGTTCCCACCGAAGGAATTGTGACGCTTGATAGCGACACAATGATGAACCCTGATAGTTTAAAAGCAGCACGCATGTCGGCAGGGGCCGTATTGCGTGGGGTTGATCAAGTCTTTCGGCGTCAAGCAGATAACGTATTTTGCGCGGTAAGGCCGCCGGGGCATCACGCTGAAGCCTCCGATGCGATGGGGTTTTGCTTCTATAACAATATAGCGGTTGGCGCTGCCTATGCACGTGAAAAATACGGGGCGCGGCGCATCGCTATTCTGGATTTCGACGTACACCAGTGTAACGGTACTATCGACATCTTTAAGAACGACCCGAACTACCTTATCTGTAGCAGCTTTCAATACCCCTTCTACCCGTGGCGTTACTTACGTAGCGAGTGGCAAAACGTTGTGAATACTCCGCTTGAGGTGGGCACGCAAAGCGATGAATTTCGTCGAATTGTAGAAAATCACTGGCTGCCTGCCCTGCATGCGTTTAAACCTGATCTCGTCATGCTTTCTGCAGGCTTTGATGCCCATCGCAATGATCCGATGGCAGATGTATGCCTAGAGGATGAAGATTTTTACTGGGTAACGCACATGGCGATGGAAATTGCGACACTTTATGCAGATAACCGCGTTGTCTCTGTTCTGGAAGGGGGTTATAACCTCACAACGCTTGCCAGCGGGGTTGAAGCCCATATTAAAGCGCTTTTAGGACAACCGTTTGAATCCGTCCCATAGCCTCACAAAGGGGCCTTAATGACGTGCTATTTGTTTAGCT
>JBNJFC010000025.1:0-19581 GCA_051746485.1 Pseudomonadota bacterium | reverse complement strand
GGCGCGACGTTAAGCGTCGGCCACGGGCACACCTTGGCTAAACCAATACCCAAAATAGACGCCAGCTTTCGCTGGGGCGATTACGACATTGCATGTAAGCGAGGTCATGGTCATCGTCTATTTCCGTTGGTTAAGCGGGCGCTCTGCGTGCCGCGTTTTACGATTACGTCTTGCTGTAATGCATCAATGTTTTGGATCGTGCCTGCTTTACGCTCCGTTGACAAGCCCTAGCCATGCAACTTTAATTATCAACAACGCGGTAGAGCCATTAGCCGCTAAAGTACTGAACCCAACCAATCGTGGCTGGAAGCGCGCTCATACTGACGAGCACAATCAATCCCATTACGATGGAAATAAATCCCGAGGTATCTTTAAAGTTTTCGTCATGGGCCATGATGGCCTCCTTATCGTATGTGACGTTGTCAGGGGTTAACAACAAAGCCATTTTACCCAATCTTTACGTCAACGACGAGGCCACAGACCCACAAAATACCCACGACTACTTTATTAACAATGAGTTAAGGCCATCCTAGCGCGGCGCATAGCTAAACACATCGGAAAACATCTGGCGTTTTTCGAGCCCTTTTTCCGCCAAAATGTCCACGCAGGCATATACCATACCGGGTGAGCCGGAGAGGTAAACCTTATAATCAGACGGTGATATAGAGGCCGCTTCCAGGGCTTCATCCACGCGGCCTAAGTGGTGATGAATGCGTTCACCCTGGCTCATTGGCTCGTTGAGCGGCATTTCGGTAACGGCATGAAACGTAAACGTCGAGTGTTCCTGCGCCCACTGACACGCCAGGGGCTCTAGGTACAAATCACGGTGCTCACGCGCGGCCCACCACAGATCAATCTGACGGTTGGGCTGATGGGCAAGCACCGCTTCGATGATCGCTTTCATTTGCGCAAACCCGGTACCCGCCCCGATGAGCAGCAGCGGACGCGTGCTTTCAAGGTCAACAATGCAGTCACCGCCCGGCAGGCGAACCGTCAACTGGTTCGCCACCTGCAGTAGCTCACGCAGCCGCGCGGAATTATCGCGCTCTGGCCAGTGCTGAATATGCAGCTCAAGCTGACCATCGCCGCGCTCGGCGCTGGCGATTGAGAACGGCACCCAGGTATCATCTTCTAGATGCATTTCCAGATATTGGCCAGGCGCGTGCTGCATCGCTTCTGCACGCCCTTGTAAGGTAACGCCGAATACATCGGGGTTTAAGTCTTCAACCTCGGTGACTTGGCAAGTCAACGTCCTTGCGCTCATAAAACCTCTTTATTATGTCAAACAGGGGAACTACCTACTCACACCCTTGGCGTGCCGATGGCAGCGGAATACCAATACCCAACTCTTCCCAGCGCTGGTCGACACGCGCTTTCACCGCTTCATCCATGGTGATGGGCACGCCCCACTCGCGGTCGGTTTCCCCCGCCCACTTATTGGTCGCATCCCATCCCATTTTGGAACCCAACCCCGATACTGGTGAGGCAAAGTCGAGATAATCGATCGGCGTGTTTTCGATAATCACCGTATCGCGTGCCGGGTCCATCCGCGTGGTCATCGCCCAGATCACATCCTCCCAGTTGCGCGCATCGACATCGTCATCGAGCACCACCACAAACTTGGTGTACATGAACTGACGCAAAAAGCTCCATACCCCCATCATCACGCGTTTGGCGTGGCCTGGGTATTGCTTTTTCATCGTCACCACCGCCATGCGGTAGGAACAGCCTTCAGGCGGCAAGTAGAAGTCGACAATTTCGGGAAACTGTTTACGCAGAATGGGCACGAACACTTCGTTGAGTGCCACCCCCAGAATTGCAGGCTCATCCGGCGGGCGACCGGTGTAGGTAGAGTGATAAATCGCATCGCGACGCTGGGTGATGCGCGTCACGGTAAAAACGGGGAAGTGATCCACCTCATTGTAATAGCCGGTGTGGTCACCAAATGGACCTTCCGGCGCCATATCATCGGGGTAGATAAAGCCTTCGAGAATGATTTCGCTCGATGCCGGCACTTCAAGCTCGGCGTGGCCACACTTCACCAGCTCCGTGCGAGAACCGCGCAACAGCCCGGCAAAGGCGTACTCGGAGAGTGTATCTGGCACCGGCGTCACCGCGCCTAAAATCGTCGCCGGGTCAGCCCCTAGCGCTACCGCCACGGGAAAAGGCTCGCCCGGGTGAGCGTGTTGGAACTCTTGGAAATCGAGCGCCCCGCCACGATGCGAAAGCCAACGCATAATGAGCCGGTTTTTGCCGATTTTCTGCTGGCGATAGATACCCAGATTTTGGCGTTTTTTATGCGGGCCTTGAGTCACCACCAGTGCCCAAGTCACCAAAGGTGCGGCATCGCCTGGCCAACAATGCTGAATCGGTAGGCGATCCAGGTCGACCTCGTCGTCCTCGAACACCACCTCTTGCACCGGCGCGCGTTTGACCGTTTTTGGCCCCATGCTGAGCACTTGCTTGAAGATCGGAAGCTTCGACCACGCGTCTTTCAAGCCCTTGGGGGGATCGGGCTCTTTTAAAAACGCTAAGAGCTTACCCACTTCGCGCAGCGCCTCGACGGAATCTTCCCCCATCCCCAACGCCACGCGCTTCGGCGTGCCAAACAGGTTCCCCAACATCGGCATGTCGTGACCTTTGACATTCTCAAACAGCAGCGCAGGCCCACCGGCACGCAACGTGCGGTCGCAAATTTCGGTCACTTCCAGGTAGGGATCAACTTCCGCGCTAATACGCTTAAGCTCGCCCTGAGCTTCCAGGGCTGCAATAAAATCACGCAGGTCATGGTACTTCAATGTTGGCTCCCCGGCTCAAGGGTAGGACGACGAAAGCGCCTTAGCGGCGCTTCATGGCCTCAAAGAACTCCAAGTTAGTTTTGGTATCTTTAAGACGGTCGATCAAGAACTCAGTCGCCGCGATGTCGTCCATCGGGTTGAGCAGCTTGCGCAGAATCCACATCCGCTGCATTTCATCTTCGGAGGCGATCAAATCTTCACGGCGGGTACCACTACGGCGGATATTGATGGCAGGGAAAACGCGCTTTTCGGCCAGCTTGCGGTCAAGGTGCGCCTCCATGTTACCTGTGCCCTTGAACTCTTCGAAAATCACTTCATCCATTTTCGAGCCGGTATCCACCAGCGCCGTGGCGATAATCGTCAGACTGCCGCCCTCTTCGATATTACGCGCCGCGCCGAAGAACCGCTTGGGCTTTTCTAGTGCATGCGCATCGACACCACCGGTTAACACTTTACCGGAGCTTGGCACCACGGTGTTGTAGGCGCGCGCCAAGCGGGTAATGGAATCGAGCAGGATAACCACGTCTTTTTTGTGCTCAACCAGGCGCTTGGCTTTCTCGATCACCATTTCCGCGACTTGTACGTGACGCGCTGGAGGCTCGTCAAAGGTCGACGCGACCACTTCGCCGCGCACGGTACGCGACATTTCTGTCACTTCTTCCGGGCGCTCATCGATCAGCAGCACGATTAAATGGCACTCGGGATTATTGCGCGTGATCGACGTGGCGATGTTCTGCAACATCAGCGTCTTACCCGCCTTCGGCGGGGACACCAGAAGCCCCCGCTGGCCTTTACCGATGGGCGCGGTGAGATCAATAATGCGTGACGTCAGATCTTCCGTCGAGCCATTGCCGATCTCCATGAACATGCGCTCATCAGGAAACAGCGGCGTCAAGTTCTCAAAGAGAATCTTGTGCTTGGCGTTCTCCGGCCGATCAAAGTTGATCTGGCTGACTTTCAGCAGGGCAAAATAGCGCTCACCTTCTTTCGGCGGGCGGATTTTCCCGGCAATCGAGTCGCCTTTGCGCAGGTTAAAGCGGCGGATTTGTGAGGGCGAGACGTAAATATCGTCTGGCCCGGCGAGATACGAGCTGTCGGCGCTGCGCAGGAAGCCAAAGCCATCCTGAAGAATTTCCAGTACACCGTCGCCGTAAATATCCTCGCCACTTTTGGCGTGTTTCTTAAGGATGGCGAAAATGATGTCCTGCTTGCGCGAACGGGCGAGGTTGTCGATCCCCATCTCGCGGGCAATATCGAGCAGCTCGGGAACGGGTTTTTGCTTAAGTTCAGTGAGATTCATCGGTGTGTTAGAACGTTGCTCATGGAAGCTGGGCGCCAGGCGCCGGAAATAAGAAAGGAGGCATGAAGCGACGCCTTACATCACTACGTCGCAGGGTGCGTTCAGATCCCGGGGGCACGCGCTCGAAATAAAAAACAGCTGAACGTGGTCTGCTGCGCTCAGCGCGAGGGTGCTAACACTTACTGATCCCTAAGATATACTGATTCAATAAGAGAATCGGCTATATCGGCGGGCAATCTGACGACTTGGACATCGGGGCGGCTCGTCATTGAATTGACAAAGCCTGAGGTGACCGAAACTTAGCCGTGCCGAAAAGCATGGCACGTCGATTCGGATCAAACCAATAGCGAGATGGTAGTCAAGCTCTGACTCAAACGCAAGCCTTCAGCAATTGACAATCAAGATAGTGCCCCTCAACCTTTACATAGCCAACTTCAAGGATAGCTCATGCCCGAGGACATCTTGCTCCCGACCTACGATTCACTGCCCGACATCACCCGCAGTGACACTGACAGCAGCGAGCCCCGGCGGCTCGCTGCCATTGATATGGGCTCCAACAGCTTTCACCTACTCGTCGCCAACTATCAAAACGAGCGGCTGCAGGTTGTCGCGCGTCTCGGGGAAAAGGTCCAGCTCGCCGCCGGTCTTGATGAAGATGGCTTTCTTAGTGATGCCGCCATGCAGCGCGCGCTCGATTGCCTAGGGCGCTTTGCCCCGTTCCTTAGCGACATCCCGGCGTCCCAGCTGCGTATCGTCGGCACCAACGCCTTGCGCGATGCCCATAATAGCCAGACGTTTATCGACCTAGCTGAAGCGCAACTTGGCCACCCTATCGAGATTATCGCCGGACGCGAAGAAGCGCGCTTGATCTACCTTGGCGCGGCGCATGCCCTTGCGGAAAGCGGACGGCGGCTGATTGTTGATATCGGCGGGGGATCAACCGAGTTTATTATCGGTGAAACGTTTGAGCCTATGGCACTGGAAAGCTTGCGCATGGGCTGTATCACGTTTTCGCGTCGATTTTTCCCGGACGGCGAACTCAGCGAGAAACGCATGCGCAAAGCGGAGCTCGCCGCGCTTTCTGAGCTTGCCAATATCCAGCGCCCTTACCAGCGCCTAGGTTGGGAAGACCCGGTCGGCTCTAGCGGTACGATCAAAGCCGCGGCCACCGTATTGCACGCGTATGCCGATACGCCCCAAGAAGGCCTTATCACGCGGGCGGGGCTGAAAAAACTTCGCGAGCGAATCATCAAGTGCAAACACGTCGATAAGGTCTCCCTTGAGGGCTTAAAACCCGACCGAGCGAAAGTATTCCCCGCCGGTATTGCCATTTTAAGTGCCACTTTCGAAGCCTTTGAGCTTGAGCAGATGCGCTTTTCCGACGGCGCCCTACGTGAAGGGGTGCTTTTCGATATGGCCGGGCGCAATAGCGCTGAGGACTCACGGTTAAAAACCCTGGCGTCGCTTAGGCGCTGTTACGATGTGGATACCCGTCAGGCAGAAAACGTCGCGGATACCGCTGACCGACTGTTCCAAGCGGTGCGCGAGGAATGGCAGTTAAGCGAGGATCATGGGCGCTATTTATGCTGGGCAAGCGATGTGCATGAAATTGGTTTAGCGATTTCGCACAGCCAGTTTCACCGCCACGGCGCCTACCTTCTCGAACATTCGGATCTTTCTGGGTTTTCACGCCCAGAGCAGCGCCTGTTGGCCTTTTTGGTGCGCGCCCACCGGCGCAAGTTCCCACTGAAAGAGTGGCAAGCGCTGCCAAAGGCGCAGCAGGCTATATACGCTCGACTGGCGAGACTTCTGCGTTTGAGCGTGCTACTGAACCATTCGCGCCCTGAGACCCCACCGCCGCTACCTGAATTTAGCGTGAAGGGCGACACACTATTCGTTGAGCTGCCCAAAAGCGACGAACCCACCTTGTTGGGCATGGATTTAGAGCAAGAGCAGGCCTACATGGAGAACGCGGGTTTTTCACTCGTGATTCGTTAACCCCACGATTCGTTAGCCTAAAACGCATCGTGCCACGTCACCCTCTCACCCGCCGCCTGCCAGCGAAGCCTGCCAGGCGGGTATACGGCGGCAACGCAATGGGTTTTACGTTCAGCGGTTTTTCGCCAAATAACGACCACACGTTCGCGCTCCCAAGGGGGAATCCTCGCTTCTTGCAGTAAGCGCTTTAGATCCCGCCGGCCGCGTTTAGGTATATCTAAGACTTCCCCTCCCTGGCGCCACGTCACGGTAAGCGACGACTCACTCACTACCGAAAGCGGTACCTCACCGAGAGGCGTCACTAACGGCGCGAGCCCGTCCCAGGTGGCGCACCATTCCGGCAGCGGCTCGCGTTTTTCCATTAAATAGAGCCGTTGTTGCCAAATCCGCGCCTCAACGTTGTCCCACGCAACTCGTACCTGGGCGCCAGCCCCAGCATCCAGCTGCGAAAGCAGGCTTTCAAGCCGTTTGCGTGGCGGCGTCGCCACTGCCAACTGCTGACATAAGGTACGCACTAAAAGCCGCTGGCGCGCCAGTGATCGCCGCCCAAGTGCTGCCACATCGAGCTGCCCTGTCCCAAGACTCAGCGTGGCAAGCTCTTCTTCTGCGTATTCGATGAGTAGCGCATCGGCGTCGCCCGCTTGCTCGGCGGCAACGGCAAAACAAGCATGCACGTGCGCCCAGCGCTCGCTGAGCACCGGGAAAACACGATGGCGTAGAAAATTACGGTCAAAACGCGTCTCGGCGTTGGAAGGGTCGTCGCACCAGGTTAAGCCAAGCGACTCTGCGACACGTTTGAGGATCTCCTGGGGAACGTCACGCCAGGGGCGAACAAAGCTAACCCCTTGCCAGTGTCGTTGCTTGGGCATCGCACTTATGCCCCGCAGGCCGCTGCCGCGAAGCGCGGCAAGCAGAAACGTTTCCGCTTGATCGTTTTGATGCTGGGCCAGCCACAGCGCATCGCCTGCGGGAACGTGCTCGGCAAACGCAGCGTAACGCGCCTCGCGCGCCGCGCCCTCAACCCCTTGCCCTGATGGGTCCACACTCACGCGGGCTACCGACAACGGTACGTTGAGGCTCGCACAGAGCTTGCGGCAGTGTTGCTCAAACGCCTCCGCGGCCGTTTGCAGGCCGTGATGGACGTGAATCGCCTTTAGCGGTATCTGCGCGTCTTTACATGCGATGGCGGCCAGCGACAGCAGCAGAGTTGAGTCCACCCCGCCAGAGAGTGCCACCCAAACACAACGCCCCGGCGGGATTTCCACCAGGGCGCTGTGTAATCGCGTTAAAAGAGGATCAAGCGGCGGGGGCGCCATAGCTCATCAGCCGTTCGTAGCGGCGCGATAGCAGCGCATCGGTATCCATCGATTGTAGCCGCTGTAAGCTCGACCCAAGCGCCTCTTTGACCCGTGCGGCGGTGTCAATCGGGTGGCGATGCGCGCCCCCTAGTGGCTCTTTCACCAGCGCATCGACAAAACCCAGCTCCTTTAAGCGCTCGGCGGTGATGCCCATGGCCTGAGCGGCGTCGGAAGCCTTTTCGGCGCTCTTCCACAAAATCGAGGCGCAGCCTTCGGGCGAAATAACGGCGTACGTTGAGTACTGCAGCATGTGCAGCTCGTCGCATACACCGATAGCGAGTGCGCCACCAGAACCGCCTTCACCGACGACCGTCGAGATGATCGGCGTCTTGAGGCGTGACATGACGGCAAGGTTATAGGCAATTGCCTCGGATTGGCCGCGTTCTTCGGCGTCAATACCAGGGTAGGCCCCAGGCGTATCGATAAAGGTGAAGATGGGCATGTTGAAGCGCTCGGCCATCTCCATCAAGCGACACGCTTTGCGATAACCTTCAGGCCGGGGCATGCCAAAATTGCGCCGTACCTTCTCTTTCACGTCGCGACCTTTTTGGTGGCCAATCACCATCACGGGCTTGTCGTCAAGGCGTGCAACGCCACCGACAATAGCAGCGTCATCGGCAAAGCGACGATCCCCGTGCAATTCGTCAAAGTCGGTAAAAATGTGCTCAAGATAATCCAGCGTGTAAGGGCGCTGGGGATGCCGCGAAAGCTGGGACACCTGCCAAGGGGTTAAATCTTTGAAGATTGACTCGGTGAGCCTACGGCTTTTCTCCTCCAAGCGGCCAATTTCATCAGAGAGATTGACTTGGCTATCGGAGCTAACCAGACGCAGTTCTTCAATTTTTGCCTGTAATTCGGCAATCGGCTGTTCAAAATCGAGGTAATTAGGGTTCATCGGCTAAGCCTGTAAAAAATAAGCCTTCTCGGATCACGCAGTATTGTAACGCATTATCGCACCTTGACCTTGTCACGCAAGCTAAGCCAAGCCATCTTGATCATGGCAAACCCGCTTATCCGGTCCACAGGGCCCAAAGGCCGAGAAACGCGACCCAATTGCCCAGCAAAAAATGCGAAACCGAAACCCCGATGAGATTGCGATGCCTCAAGAACAGCGCCCCCCAGATCAGGCCGCTGATCAAGCTGACAACGGATAAAATAGGATTGACGTGTAGATGCAAGGTAGCAAAAACCAAAGAGGACAGTAGCACGGCGACCAACCCCTTCCCCTTGCCTAACAGCTTTTCCAGGCTGGTTTGAAAAACCCCACGCGCCACCCACTCCTGTAACGGGGCAACTAGTAAATACGTTATATAGCTGTAATCAAAACGCGATAGGTTCCACCCCGTGGGTTTATCCCAATAGGCTGCCAAATACACGGCAAGCCCGTACATCAACAGCATAGCCACCAGAGTGAGAAGCAAGGATTCTTTAAGCGACGCCACCGCATTCACCGTCGTCAATCCCATATCTTTGGCTGTCAGCCCCGATCGGCGTACTAACTGCCAGAGAATAACCACCGCCATCAATTCGGTGATTCTGGAAAAAGAAAACATCAACCAACTCTCAGTAGGAAGCGACAGGAGGTTGACCATAAAACCATTGACCAACGCGTAGCTGGTCAATAACAGCAAAAGCGTTACCAGAAGAAAGCCCAGTGAGTCTTTCTCTTTCTGAGCCTCAAGGAGCTGTTGGTGTCTCGCCTGCAGGTCTTGGTGTTTATCGCTTAGTTGCTGATAAAGCTTATGGGTGACCAAGCGCTTGAATTCCGGCCACGTTTTGATCGCCTTCAGGTAATCTTCTGCCCGGATGCGGTAAGCGTGTACATCCGTTAGCGCTTTTACGCTTGCCGCTCGCTGGCCGCGCCCTTCTAATGCCAGCTCGCCCAATAGATTACCGGCGCCAGCGGTTCCGACGGGATGCGGCTTGCCTTGCTTGAGGATTTCCACATCCCCTTTGCTGATCAAGTACGCGGCGTCACCCACATCACCTTCCTTGATCAGATAGTCGCCCGCGACAAAATGTCGGCTGCTAACACACTCCGCTAGCCCATCAAGCTCGTCTGCCAATTGAGCACGCTCCTCTTCAGGAGCGCCTTGCAATAAAAGATCAGAAAACGCTGACCGATCAACCTGCATTTCGTCCCTCATTAGCGATAGCGAAGTTGAACGCCGGCCTGGCCTTGCACGTCTTTAAGCGCCAGTAATAAATCATCGCTCGGCGCCACCCGCCACTCAGCGGCAAGTTCAAACCATGCCGTGGCGTCCGGGTGGCGATACTGCAACCGTACCGGTAAGCCATCGCTATCGCGATACGGGGTCAAACTATCGCGCAAGCTCTCAACTAGGCGGCCATTAATGTTGTCAGCTTCAAGCGCTACGTCGATGGATTCGCCATAGCGCACGCGCGCCGCCACCATCGGAGTCACGTCTTTGCCGCGCAGCTTCAACCCGCCCGTGTAGTCATCGCTTGAGACATCGCCTTCGACGATCAGCACCTGGTCTGACTCGATCTGACCGCGAAGCTGATCAAAAATCTCGCCGAACAGCGAGGCTTCGATACGCCCGGTACGGTCATCAAGCGTAATAAATGCCATGGTATCACCGCGCTTGGACTTCATCGTACGCACGCCCACCACAAGCCCGGCAACACGCTGCGGCTCCCTGGAGGGCGATAAATCGGCAATCCGAGTGGAGACAAAACGTTTTAACTCGCGCTCGTACTCGTCAATCGGGTGGCCGGTGAGATATAGCCCTAAGGTCTCTTTTTCGCCCGCCAAGCGCTCGCGGTCGCTCCATTCACGCACGCCCAGATACTCGGCATAGACATCGTTATCCTCGGCGGCCTCAAAGGCATTGCCGAACATATCCAGCATGCCGAGGTTTTGGTTGGTATGGTTTTGCGCGGCAGCCTTGAGGGCATCCTCCATCGACGCAAACAACACGGCACGATTAGGACCAAGCTTATCCAGTGCGCCAGAGCGAATCAGCGCTTCCAGCGTGCGCTTGTTCATGCGTTTCGGGTCGATGCGACGGCAGAAGTCGAACAGATCGGTAAACGGCCCTTCAGCGTCGCGCGCCTCGACAATCGCGCCAATGGGGCCTTCTCCCACGCCGCGAATGGCGCCCAAGCCGTAAACCACCCGGGCATCGCTATCCACGGTGAACTTGTAGCCGCCCACGTTGACGTCCGGCGGCGTAACGGTGAGCTTGAGGTGGCGGCACTCCTCAATCAGCGGGACGACCTTATCCAGGTTATCCATCTCGGTGGACATCACCGCCGCCATAAACGGCCCAGGATAATGCGCCTTGAGCCACGCGGTTTGATAAGACACTAGCGCATAGGCGGCGGAGTGCGACTTGTTAAAGCCGTAGCCGGCAAACTTCTCAACCAAATCGAAGATATTGCCCGCGAGGTCTTTATCGATCCCATTGGCCGCGCAGCCGTCCATAAAGCCGGCGCGCTGTTTGGCCATCTCCTCGGGCTTTTTCTTACCCATGGCCCGGCGCAGCATATCCGCCTGGCCGAGGCTATACCCCGCCATCACCTGGGCAATCTGCATTACCTGCTCTTGGTAGAGAATGATGCCGTAGGTGGGTTTGAGCACCGGCTCCAGCAGCTTGTGCTGGTAATCCGGGTGGGGATAAGACACTTCCGCGCGGCCGTGCTTGCGGTTGATAAAGTCATCCACCATGCCCGACTGAAGCGGGCCGGGGCGGAACAGTGCGACAAGCGCGATCATGTCGTCGAGCGAATCGGGCAAAAGCCGCTTAATCAGCTCTTTCATCCCGCGGGATTCAAGCTGAAACACTGCCGTGGTTTCGGCCCGCTTGAGCATGTCGAACGTCGGGACGTCATCCAACGGGATGGCATCGATATTGAGCGGCCCTTCACCTTCGACAGCACGCACTTTATCGACCATCTCCAGCGCCCAGTCGATAATCGTCAGGGTGCGCAGACCGAGAAAGTCGAACTTCACCAGCCCCGCTTCTTCGATGTCGTTCTTATCGAATTGCACCATCAGCCCCGAGCCGTCTTCGTCGCACAGCAAGGGCGCGAAATCGGTGAGTTTCGTCGGGGCGATCACCACGCCGCCGGCGTGCTTACCGGTGCCGCGGGTAATGCCTTCGAGCTTCAGCGCCATTTCCCAGATTTCGCCGGCTTCGTCGTCGGCTTCGACAAACTCTTGCAGGGCAGGCTCGGCGTCGATCGCCTTAGCCAGCGTCATTCCCACTTCAAACGGAATCAACTTGGAAAGCTTGTCGCCCAAGGAATAGGGCTTGCCCTGGGCACGAGCGACGTCGCGCACCACCGCCTTCGCCGCCATGGTGCCAAAGGTGACAATCTGCGATACCGCATCGCGGCCGTAGCGCTCGGCAACGTATTCGATGACTTTGTCGCGCTTTTCCATGCAGAAGTCGACGTCAAAGTCGGGCATCGACACACGTTCGGGGTTCAAGAAACGCTCAAATAGCAGGTCGTAGCCAATCGGGTCGAGGTCGGTGATTTTCTGCGCGTAAGCCACCAACGACCCAGCACCCGAACCGCGCCCCGGCCCCACCGGCACGTTGTTGTCCTTGGCCCACTGAATAAAGTCCATCACGATCAAAAAGTAACCGGGGAATCCCATCTGGATGATGATGTTGAGCTCGAAGTCGAGCCGCTCCCGATAGCGCTGATCAATCGCCTGGTACGCATCCCCATCGCGAGGGTATTGTTGCGGCGGAAAGAGAAAGTCCAACCGCTCGGTCAAACCATCGTGGGAAATTTTGCGAAAGAACTCATCCTGAGTCATGCCCTCGGGGATCTCGAACTCGGGAAGAAAGATTTCTCCTAGGCGCACATCGACACTGCAGCGTTTGGCAATCATGACGCTGTTTTCCAGCGCCTCGGGAATATCCGCAAAGAGCTCTGCCATCTCGTCGGGGCTTTTGAGGTATTGCTCCTCGGCGTATTTGCGCTCCCGCCGTGGGTCGTCGATGGCCTTGCCTTCCCCAATGGCTACCCGGGTTTCATGGGCCCAGAAGTCGTCGCGCTCAAGAAAGCGCACGTCGTTGGTCGCGACCACGGGAGTGCCGGTCTCAATGGCAAGCTTGACGCTTTCGTGCACACAGGTTTCTTCGAGCGAGCGCCCGGTGCGGGTCAGCTCCAGATAAAAGCGATCGGGGAAAGCTTCCTGCCACTCATGCAGCAGTGCCTTAGCATCGGCGTAGTGTTCGGCAAGCAAGTGGCGACCGATTTCGCCATCACGCGCACCTGAGAGCGCGATCAGTCCTTCGCTTTGCGCTAATACCCAACGTTTGTCGAGAATCGCTCGCCCTTGGCGCTGGCCGTCAGTCCACCCTTTTGAAATCAATTCGGTGAGGTTGCGATAGCCCGTCTCGTTCATCGCCAACAGGGTAATTCGGTACGGATGCGCCTCATCGTGAGGGTTATGCAGCCACAGATCGCTGCCGATAATCGGTTTGATGCCAGCGCTTTGCGCGGCCGTGTAGAATTTCACCAAACCGAAAAGGTTCGCCTCATCCGTCAGCGCCACTGCCGGCATATTTTGCTTTGCGATGGTGCTGACCAGTGGCTTAAGTTTGACCAGGCCATCGACCAGGGAGTATTCGCTGTGTATGCGTAGATGGACAAACGGAACCGTCATAGGAGTCTCGACGCTGGGCAATAACATGAATGGATAACGGGCTTATAGCAAAGCGAGCTGGCGCTTAACCGGAGCAAAACTTTGGCGATGTTCAGGCAAAGGGCCATGAGTCTCTAGGGCCGCCAGGTGCGCTGTCGTCGGGTAGCCCTTATGGCGGGCGAAACCGTACTCAGGGTGGCGCTGATCCAGCGCGACCATCTGCGCATCGCGCGCCACTTTAGCCAAAATCGACGCGGCGGCAATCGCGCTATGGCGCAAATCACCTTTCACCACCGCCTGACCGGGCAGCGCGTGCCCTGGTAGGCGGTTACCATCGACCAACAGGTATTCTGCTGCCGGTGTGAGCCCGTCAACCGCGCGGCGCATGGCCAAGTGCGTGGCATGATAAATATTCAGCGCATCAATCTCGGCGGCTGAGGCTTCGGCAACACAATAGGCCAAGGCCTTCTGGCGAATTTCCCCATTCAGCGCTTCACGCTTTCGTGCCGACAGTTTTTTGGAATCGGTCAGCTCGTCAATGGGTATCGCTGGGTTTAATATCACCGCTGCCGCGACCACGCTACCCACCAGCGGCCCGCGCCCCACTTCATCAATCCCTGCCAGCCGGTCCCCCTGGTAGGCAATTTCCAGCGGTGGCCACTGAACTGTTCTTGAGTTCTTGGCTGCCTTCTCGCTCATGAATCACCGTGAGCTAGCGGCTGACCGGTGGCAAGTGCTTCAACTGCCTCTGCCGCGCGGCGGCTGGCGTCTCGCTGAAGCGCAACATGCATCGAAGCAAAACGCTTTTCCAGCGCGTCGCGCTCGGCCGGTTGATCCAGCAACTGCGCTAGCTGCTCGACAATCGCTTGGGCGCTTGCCGCCGCTTGAATCAGCTCCGGCACCAATGTTTCTTGGGCGATAAGGTTGGGCAGCGAGATCCAGCGTGCTTTCACAAGACGCTTAGCGAGCCAGTGAGTTGCCGGCGCCATCTTATAAGCAACGAGCATCGGCCGGTGGCAAAGCATCGCTTCCAGCGCGGCCGTGCCCGAGGTCAAAAGCACGATGTCGCTTGCTACCATCGACTCGCGTGCTTGGCCGTCAAGTAATGTCACCCGCGTGGCAAGCTCAGGGTACCCGGTCAGCAAGGCCTTTAGTTCTTGGTAACGCGCGGGCGTGGCAGCGGGGATAACAAACTGAAGCGCCGGAAAACGCTCGCATAGCCGCGTTGCAGCGGTTAAAAACGTTGGCCCCATGAAGCGGATTTCGTTCGCTCGTGACCCGGGCAATAGCGCCACGAGCGGCCCTTCGGTTGCCAAACCTAGCGTTTCTCGGGCAGCGCGGCGGTCGGTGTCAAGCGGCAACTCGTCCGCAAGCGGATGGCCGACAAAGGCAACCGGCACACGATGGTCACGGTAAAAATCCGCTTCAAAGGGTAGCAGTGTTAGCATGCCATCCACCGCACGGGCTATCTTTTTCACCCGGCCTTGGCGCCAAGCCCACACCGATGGGCTGACATAGTGCGCGGTTTTAATACCCGCATCGTGCAGGGCGCGCTCTAAGCCTAAGTTAAAATCCGGGGCGTCGATCCCTAGCATCAAATCCGGCTGCCATGCGAGTGCATCAGCTTTGAGCGTTTTGCGTACGCGGAGCAGCTCGGGCAAGTGCTTAAGCACTTCGACTAACCCCATCACCGATAGGGTTTCCAATGGAAAGCGACTTTGCATACCAAGCTCAATCATTCGCGGCCCACCCATACCACGAAACTCAACGCCAGGATGGCGTGCTTTGAGTTCGCGCATCAGGCCCGCGCCGAGGATATCGCCCGATAACTCACCGGCAACGATGTAGATACGCTTAAGCGTCATGACAGGCCTCGTTTAGCGCACGATACCACGCGTCGAGCACTCGATAGAGGCGGCAAAGCGTTCAACTTCCGGCAGCTCGTAGCGCTTGCGCATCTCCACAAGCGCTTGATCGACGGTTAGCCCTTGGCGATAAAGCAGTTTATAGGCGTCCGTTAACGCCTTGATTACCTCACGGTTAAAACCACGACGTTTCAAACCGACCAAGTTGAGTCCGTGCACTTGCGCCGGATTACCGTTAATCATGGTGTAGGCGGGCGTATCTTTGGTGATAATGGATCCACCACCGGCCATCGCGTGCTCGCCAAAATGGCAAAACTGATGCACAGCGGCCAATCCGCCCAAAATGGCACAGTCGCCCACATTGACGTGCCCCGCCAGCGTCACTTGGTTGGCAAGAATACAGTCGTTACCGATGACACAGTCGTGGCCCACGTGCACATAGGCCATTAACAAGTTGCGCGAGCCAATCGTGGTTTCGCTCCGGTCTTGGACGGTGCCGCGATGGATCGTCACCCCTTCACGGATGACATTATCATCACCCACGACGAGGCGCGTGGGCTCACCGGCGTATTTTTTATCCTGGCAATCCTCACCAACCGACGCGAACTGAAAAATACGCGTCCGCTCACCCAGCGTTGTCGGCCCTTTCACCACCACATGAGGGCCAATGACTGAGCCCGCCCCAATCACGACCTGAGGCCCGATGATGCTGTACGGACCTACTTCGACGTCATCGGCCAACTGGGCCGACGGATCAATCAGTGCAGTCGGATGAATCAAGCCACCTTCCTCTCAGCACAAATAATTTCTGCTTCGCAGGCCAGTTCGCCTTCCACCGTGGCGCGGCAAGCAAACTTCCAGATACCGCGTTTACCACGAATCACATTCGCTTCCAGCCTCAGCTGATCGCCCGGCATGACAGGGCGCTTAAAACGGACATTATCGCTACCTACCAAATAATAAACGTAGCCATCAGCCGGACGCTTGTTGACGGTTTTAAAGCCTAAAATCCCACATGCCTGCGCGAGCGCCTCAATCACCAACACGCCCGGCATAATCGGGTGGTGAGGAAAGTGACCATTAAAAAATGGCTCATTAATGCTGACATTTTTATACGCAACGATGGTTTCGCCTTCGGTGAGTTCGATCACTCGGTCCACCAGCAAGAACGGGTAGCGGTGGGGTAAAAATTCGCGAATTTCGTTGATATCCATGACCATCGTGGCGACCTCTAAATAGCATATATCCTGAGTCATACTCAGGAGCGTCCAGCTCTCCTGCTGGTGAAGGCAGTGGATTATAACGCGCGACGCATTAGCCTCAACCTACCCAATGTAAATATCGTCTTGCCTTTTACCCTCGGCCCTGCTGTTTTTCTAGCCGTGACAGTCGCTTGGCGATTTCATCAAGCTGCTTAAAACGGACGGCATTTTTTCGCCACTGGAGATTATTCATCGCCCCGGTCCCTGACGAGTATACGCCTGGCTCATGGATAGAGTTGGTGACTAAGCTCATGCCTGTGACTTGCACGCCATCACACAGGGTCAAATGGCCCGAGATACCCACCCCGCCGCCAAGCATGCAGTGCTTACCCACTTTGGTGGAGCCGGCAACCCCAACGCATCCGGCTAACGCACTGTGATCGCCAATCTGCACGTTATGCGCAATTTGCACTTGGCTATCAATTTTGACGTCACGGCCAATCACGGTATCCCCAAGCGCCCCACGATCAATGCTTGAGCAGCTGCCGACTTCTACGTCATCCCCAAGAATAACGCCGCCTAGCTGCGCAATCTTGTGCCAGCCGGCGCCATCGTGAGCAAAACCAAAACCATCGCCGCCGATCACGCAACCGCTATGCAAAATCACCCGTTTCCCCACCACGATGCCATGGCAAACGGTCACGTTGGCGTGTAAGCGTGTCGCTTCACCGAGATGCGTATCTGCCCCGACGACGCTGCCTGGCCCGACCACCACATGGTCTTCAAGTACCGCGCCGGAGGCGACGACAGCGTTGGCTTGAATCGACACGTCGTCGCCTAACGTGACATCCTCCGCCACCACTGCCGAGGGATGGATGCCCGGCGTGTCTAGAGCGGCGACGGGGTCGAATAACTGTGAAAGCTTGGCGTAGCCAAGGTAGGGGTTATCCGTCTCCAGGCGAGGTACCGGGCAGCTTTTGCCGTGCTCTGGGTGAAGTAACACAGCACCAGCTTGAGTCTCGGCTAAATCTTTCAGATAAGCGCGATTGGCAAGAAACGCCACTTGATCCGGTTTAGCGTCTTTAAGCGTCGCTAAGCCACGAATGGGCAAGTCTGCGTCGCCGCTAAAAGCGACGCCTAGATGGCGAGCAATGTCCGCCAGGGTGATAGTATAAGCAGCGTGCGTCATGGTAGCCCAAACTCGTAGCGCGAAATGCGAGCGGCATTAGAACACCGCGGCAACGTTCTCAACGACATTAACCTTTTTGGCGTGAATTAATTCAGCGAATTAAAGGTTTGCGTCACTTCATCGGTCAGATTGGGTAGATCCATTGAGGAGTGCAACACGCCCTGGGGCTCGACTAAAATATCAATACCGTGGCGCTGAATGACCTGATCCACGGCTTGTTCAAGAGTGGGCTCCGCACTTTGTAAAAATTGCTGCTCGGAGCGCTGTTGAGCCTGGCCCACCTGTTGGCGCAGCTGCTCAAAGCGGCTACCTTTTTGCTGCAGCTCACGAATCAATGACTCACGTTCGGCATCAGACATCAACTCGCCCTCGTTCTCTAGACGTTGCTGGAGTGACTGCAACTCTTGGCCCAGACTTTGCGCTTCACGCTGCTGCTCGCCCACCTCATTTTCTAATTGGCTCAACGATGCCTGCGCCGCCTCGGTGTTCATCAGCGCGGCGCGCCAATCCAGTACCGCGACTTCGGCCGCATGTGCCGGAAGAATCATCGCGCCCATCAAACAAACTGCCGCTATGAGTTTACGCATGGTATTCACTCCTGAATGTTATCGGTATGCATCGCAACCAAAGTACGTGTCGCCATCAAGGGGCGCTAAGTAGGTAGACGAACCCGGCTACCACTGGGTTCGCCCTGGCTTATGCCTTAAAACGTTTGCCCCAAAGAGAACTGAAAGAACTGAGTATCATCGTCGCTTTCATCATTTACCGGCTCTGCCACGCTGAAGGTCAGCGGTCCAACAGGCGTTAGCCAAGATAGGCCGACACCCACGCTGTAGCGCAAGTCCCCCAGATCCACACCTGAGTTGCAACGCTGACGATTCGCATCGTTTTCTAGTACGTCATAACAAGACGTCAGGAAGGTATTACCTGCATCGAAAAACACAGAGGACTGCAGCGCGCTTTGATCCTCGATAAAGGGCATCGGAAAGATCATTTCGGCACTGCCTTCCACCAGGACGTTACCCCCCATGGTACGATCACGGCCCCCCACACGCTGCGGCGTGGTTCGCTGCCCCAGCGTATTGGAAGTAAAGCCACGTACCGACCCTAAGCCGCCAGCATAGAAATTTTCATAGAAGGGGTAAGGGTCGTTGCCGCCTAACGTGTCAGCGTAACCTAAATTACCGCTAAACTTGAGTGCCCACAGGTGATCGTCATCGATGGGAAAGAGCTGTTGCGCACGGGCGCGCGCTTTATAGTAGCCAACATCGCTGCCCGGGGCGGCCGTCTCTAATGAAATACGCTGATAGCTACCGGCGGTCGGCATCATCCCCCGGTTAAGGTTATTGCGCGTCCAGCTTCCCGTTAGCTTAACGCTTTGGGCGTTTTCCCCTTCATCCCTGACATAGCGTTCAATTTCTGAGGCGGTGTCGAAATAGGTCTTGATCGTCGTATCCTCAAGACTCGCGCCGAAATTCAACCGCGAAAGCTCGCTAATCGGGTAACCAAAATTAATCCCCGCACCGTAAGCATCGGTCGAGTACGTGGAAATATCCGAGTCTTCGTAGTCGGTTTCACGATAGAAGACGTTATAGCCACGAGAAATCCCGTCCAGCGTCCAGTAAGGGTCGGTAAAACCGAAGTTGATACTGGTAAACGTATCACTTCGCTGAGCACCGACGTTGACGCGGTTACCCGTACCGAGAAAGTTCTTTTGTGACAAAGAAGCCCCGTAAATCACCCCGGCGCTTTGAGAAAAGCCAATGCTGGCGGAAATTGAACCGGAAGGTTGTTCTTCAACGTTATAGGTCACATCGAGCTGGTCCGTTTCACCCGGCACCCGACGGGTATCCACTTCGACTTGGCTGAAAAAGCCTAGCCGTTGCAGGCGCTGCCGCGACTGAGTAATCGCTTCGGTAGATGCGGGCGCGCCTTCCAGCTGTACCATCTCACGGCGCAGCACTTCATCCTGCGTCGTGGTGTTGCCGACAAACTCAATGCGCCGCACATACGTGCGCTGACCCGGATCAACGCCGATGACCAAATCCACCGTGCTGTTGTCATCAGCCACCTGCGGGATGCCCTCCACTTCGGCGAAGGCAAACCCTTCAGTACCTAAACGCTGACGTAACGCTTCTGTCGAAGCATTGAGCTCGCTGCGAGAAAAGGTGTTACCACTTTGAACTTCCAAAAGCTCACGCGCTTCGCTCTCAGCGATTTGCAGATCGCCACTGAAACGGATATC
>JBNJFC010000024.1:15783-20153 GCA_051746485.1 Pseudomonadota bacterium | reverse complement strand
GGCGTTAAAGAAACGGCGGAACATTTCCGGGTCGCACGCGGTGGCTTGGGCGAAGTTATCCACCCGCGATTGCGCGGTGAAAAACACCCCGAACATGCCGCCGGCTGACTGAGTGATCATGGGGACGCCGGCGGCATCGGCGCGCTCTTTCAGGCCGTGGCAAAGGGTATCGACGCGCTGGGCGAGCGCATCGTGGAAGCCCGGTACCTGAAGCTTATTAAGCAGCGTAACCCCCGCCGCCATCGCCAGCGGATTACCCGAAAGTGTACCCGCGTGGTAAATCGGCCCAAGCGGTGAGATCTGCTCCATAATCTCGCGCTTACCGCCAAAGGCCCCGACGGGCATACCACCGCCGACGATCTTGCCCAAACAGGTTAAATCCGGCGTCACATGGTAGTGCGCCTGAGCACCGCCGAGGGCGACCCGAAAGCCGGTCATCACTTCGTCGAAAATCAGCACGCTATCGTGCTCGTTGCACACCCGGCGCAGGGTATCGAGAAATTCCGGCTGCGGCGGGATGCAGTTCATGTTGCCGGCGACCGGTTCCACGATAATGCAGGCGACTTGATCGCCGATTTCGTCAAAACAGGCTTCCACGCCTTCGGGGTCGTTGAACGACAGCGTGACCGTGTGCTCGGCAAGCGACGCCGGCACGCCCGGTGAACTCGGCTCGCCGTGGGTTAGCGCGCCAGAGCCCGCCTTGACCAATAGCGAATCAGAGTGGCCGTGGTAGTTGCCTTCAAACTTCACGATTTTGTCGCGGCCGGTGTAGCCGCGTGCCAGGCGGATCGCCGACATGGTGGCTTCGGTGCCGGAACTTGTCATGCGCACCATTTCCATCGACGGAATCATCTCGCAAATCAAATCCGCCATGGTGGTTTCGATTTCCGTCGGCGTGCCGAAAGAGAGGCCGTTATCCAGCCGCGCACGCACCGCGGCGAGCACATCCTGGTCGGCGTGCCCGGTAATCATCGGCCCCCACGAGCCGACGTAATCGACATAGCGGTTGCCTTCCACGTCAAACAAATAAGCGCCCTGGGCACGCTCCATAAACACCGGCGGGCGGTGCAGCCCTTTAAACGCGCGTACGGGAGAGTTAACGCCGCCGGGAATATGGCGACTGGCACGGTCAAACAGTTCGGCTGATGTGGTCATGGCGTCCTCTTCGTTATCTATAAACGTTCATATAAAAGTTATCGGGTAAAAAAATGGGCGTCAAAAAAGCGACAGGGCAGCGCTTGGCCACTGCCTTGATGATAGCCGTGTGACAGACTTTGCCAGGTAAAGTGCTGCGCCTGCTCGCAGGCAGTTAGTAAGCGTTCACCTACCGCCAAACGCGCGGCAAGCGATGACGCCAGTGTACAACCTGAACCGTGAAACTGCCCCGGCAAGCGCGGCCACTGCCACTGGCGCGTGGTATCGGGCATATGCAGGGTGTGGGTTATCTGATGCTGCTGATCGCTATCGCTGCCTGAGCGCGGGTCATCGGTGGCGGTCACCAGAATCGCTTGGCAACCTTGCGACATCAACGCCACCGCGCGGGCAGTGTCGTCATCGGGGTCCTGAACGTCTGGTGTCAGCTGGGCAAGCTCGTAACGGTTAGGCGTTAAGATATCCACAAGAGGTAACAAGCGCTGCGCATACGCCCGGCTCAAAGTGGGTGTGGATAACTCACTTCCACCGCCGGCTTTAATGACCGGGTCTGCCACCACCGGCACACCGGGAAAGCGCTGAACGACTTTTTCCACCGCCTTGAGAGTCGCTTCATCGGCAATCAGCCCGAGCTTAATCGCTGCCACCGGCAACTCATCCAGGGCGTCTACCATTGCGTGTATCGCATCCGGGCTGGTGGGGATGACGCGATGTACGTCGTGAAGATTCTGCACTGTAAGGGCGGTGGGCACCGTGACCGCCCAGCCGCCGGCAGCGGCAATTGCTTCGCTATCGGCAATAATACCGGCGCCACCGGTGGGGTCGTGGCCAGCTAATACCAACACAACAGGGGGAAGGGGCTGCGGCATCAGTACGGCTTAAGCACGGCCAGAATGACGATAATGAGCAGTGCCACCACCGGCAACTCGTTAAACCAACGGAAAAAAACGTGGCCCTTTTTGCAGCGATCTTGCGCGAACTGCTTCAAATAAATCAAACAAACGTGGTGATACGCGACCAGCAGCGCCACCAGCAAAAGCTTGGTGTGCATCCAGCCTTGGCTGAGCCAAGCGGGGTTGAGAAACAGCATCCAGCCGCCGAAGATCAGCACCACAATCATCGAGGGCGTCATAATGCCGCGGTAGAGCTTCCGCTCCATGATTTTGAATGTTTCCATGCTGGTGGTCTCGTTTTTATCCCGCGCCATGGCGTGATAAACGTACAAGCGCGGCAGGTAAAACAGCGCGGCAAACCAAGTGACCATGGCGATCAAGTGGATCGCTTTTACCCATAAATACATTGTGGCTCCTTATGCGAAGGGACGGCTTAGCGCTGTTCCCCATCTCGCTTGCTGTCTGAGGTGTCGTTGGGTGTATCCGCGCTTTTTTCGTGTTCTTGCTGCGAATAGGAATACTGATAATAACGCTCAATGGCGCCGCGGGTGATGATACCCGAAATGCGTCGCTGCTTCGGGCGATAACCATGCACCACATATAGCGCGCCAAGGGCGTCATTCTGCAGCGTTATAAACGCTTCGGAAAGGGTGGCTTGCAGGCTGATGGGCGCCATCTCTAAGCGTTGGCCGGGAATCTCCAACAAATCGACCTTCTCTTGGGCGATTTCTTCCGGTGTTTGAGTGGCCTCATGGTCAATCAACCAACGCGCCAGTTCCGCTGCTTTAAGCGCCAGCACCGGTTTGTCGCGCGTCGAACGTTCAATCACGATCCATACGGGGTTGGTTTCCAACAGCTTGCGCACCTGCGCGTGTGACACCATGCGCTCGGTACGCACCACGCTGCGCTCCATCACCGCCGGTACCGATACCCGGGAAAGCGCTTGCATCAGGGGCTGTTGAAGCGGGTGTAAGCCGTAACGCACCGAGCTGATAAAAAAGCCTTCGCAACCGGTAAGCTGGCGCGAGGTCAGGCACGCCACCACCACCGCCAGCATCCCCGGCAGCATAATATTGGGTGTATGAGTGAGTTCTAACAGTGCCATCAACGCCGCTAGCGGCGCCTGCAGCACAGCCCCCATCATCGCGGCCATTCCCAACATGGCGAATATTGCCGGGTCGGCCGCTCTATTGGGCCAAACAACACCGCCGAGTAACCCGGTAAGGGCCCCTGCCGCAGCGCCAATCACCAATACCGGGCCGATGATGCCAATCGGCACGCCGCCTGCCACGGTTAACGCGGTGAGAATCAGCTTAAACACCACCAGCGCAAGCAGCACCGAGATCGTCAGCTGATTATCCAACATGGCTGCCACGCTATCGTAGCCGATTCCCTGCACTTCGGGAAAAAACCAGGCAACCGCGCCGGTCAACACGCCTGTCGCGCCTAAACGCAACCACAACGGCCGGTGTCGAATCCACACGCTACGGGAAATATGGATAAAAAGCCCCGCCAGGAGACCAATCGCCAGTCCCATGACCACCACCCACGGCAAATTCAGAAACGAATCCAGCGCGACGTCTGGAATACTAAACGCCGGCGCGCTGCCATACACTAACTGCGCCACCAGTGCGCCCATGGTAGATGCCAAAATAACCGGCATGAAGCTCATTAGGGTGTATTCCATCATCACCACTTCCATGGCAAAGATGACCCCGGCAATCGGCGTATTAAACGAAGCGGAAATGCCTGCCGCCGTGCCGCATGCCACCAGCACCCGCAGGCTATTGTGCGGCAAGCGCAGCTGCTCGCCTAAACCGCTCGACGCCGCCGCGCCCAGGTGAATCGCCGGCCCTTCGCGCCCTGCTGATAAGCCACCAAGAACGGACACTACGCCCACCCACCACTGGTTAAGCCAGTTACGCCGCGGGAAGCGCCCTTGATGATAGGTCAAGCGCTCAATCACATGGCTAACGCCGAGCTTGCGTGCGCTGGGTTTCTGCCGATAAAGCAGCACCCCCACCAGCGTGACGGCGACTAAAGGCAACAGCGCACGCCACCAGGGGGCAAGGCCCTCAAACGCCTCCGGTTTGCCTTCCGGCATATACAGCATGGCCCCGGCTTCCAGCAGTAGCCGAAAACCCACCATCAATGCGCCGGTAATCACCCCAGACGCCAACCCCAGCACGCACAGCTGCGGCAGTGCATCGACATTGGCGAGCTGGCGGCGAAAACTCTCAAGGGTAAAATCTGACCGCGAAAAACGTGCCACGCGCACCATCCTTGTTCTTCATCTTGTCGCTTTTATTACCACTCTTTTCTTAC
>JBNJFC010000024.1:0-15683 GCA_051746485.1 Pseudomonadota bacterium | reverse complement strand
GGCGAAAACTCTCAAGGGTAAAATCTGACCGCGAAAAACGTGCCACGCGCACCATCCTTGTTCTTCATCTTGTCGCTTTTATTACCACTCTTTTCTTACACTCTTTTCTTACCACTCTCTTGTGTATCATAGCTAAAGAGCGTGCAACAGGTTGTTTTCAAGCTCAGACTGTTATCAATGAGGCACAAATAGCGCAAACCGCAAGGAGTTGAGAGTGATTAAAGTAGGTATTGTCGGCGGTACCGGTTATACCGGCGTTGAGCTTTTACGGCTGCTTTCCCAGCACCCCGAGGTCAGCATCGAAGCGATCACCTCGCGCTCGGAAGCAGGTGTTAAGGTATGCGATATGTACCCTAATTTACGCGGCCACTACGATACGCTCACCTTCAGCGAGCCTGACGCTAAAACGCTTGGCTCGATGGACGCGGTATTTTTCGCCACGCCCCATGGTGTTGCCCACGCGTTAGCCGGTGAGCTTTTGCAAAACGGCACCCGCGTGATCGACTTATCCGCTGATTTTCGTCTGCGTGATGTGGATGAGTGGAGCCACTGGTACAACCAGCCTCACGGTGCCCCCGAGCTTCTCAATGAGGCGGTTTACGGCTTGCCTGAGATGCATCGCGAGGCGATTAAAAGCGCGCGCTTGATCGCCGTACCCGGCTGTTACCCTACCGCGGTGCAGTTGGGGTACCTGCCGCTATTAGAAGCCGGCCTGATTGATTCAACGCAGCTCATTGCCGATTGTAAATCCGGCGTCACCGGCGCGGGCCGCGGGACGAAAGTGCCATCACTACTCGCCGAAGCGAGTGAATCGATGAAAGCCTACGGCGCCTCGGGCCATCGCCACCTGCCGGAAATCCGCCAAGGGCTAAGCGATATTCAAGGCAGCAACGTGGGGCTTACGTTTGTGCCGCACCTTACCCCGATGATTCGCGGTATCCACGCCACGCTTTACGGTCAACTTCAGGCTGAGCCGCAAGAACTGCAAGCGCTGTTTGAAGCGCGCTACGCCAATGAGCCGTTTGTCGACGTGATGCCCGCTGGCAGCCACCCGGAAACCCGCAGCGTAAAAGGCATCAACACCTGTCGCTTGGCGGTTCATCGCCCCGATAACGGTAATACCGTGGTGGTGCTGTCAGTGATTGATAACTTGGTGAAAGGCGCTTCCGGTCAAGCAATTCAAAACCTTAACCTGATGTTCGGGTTAAAAGAGACGCTAGGCCTTGACGCCCCGGCGCTGATGCCCTGAACGGTAGCACGATAATATCTCGATAAAGTTGACTGTTTTACTAGGAATTACCCATAATTGCGTTTTAAATAGCAATATTCCCTCACGCTCGCGGGAGGTTCCATGAGCAGTGCCGAATCCTTTGTCCCCACGCCGTTGATGCTGTCTGATAGTGCACGCACACGCATCAAGGCGCTCATTGCAGAAGAAAGTAACCCCACGCTGAAGTTGCGCGTCTACGTGACGGGCGGCGGCTGCTCGGGGTTTCAGTACGGGTTTGATTTTGCCGATAACGTCGCCGAAGACGATACCGTGATCGAGTTTGGCGAGGCATCCCTCGTGGTCGACCCGCTGTCTTACCAATATTTGGTCGGTTCCACGGTCGATTACGAAGAGGGCCTGGCCGGTGCCCGTTTTCGCGTACAAAACCCCAATGCCACCACCACCTGCGGCTGTGGTGCCTCCTTTATGGTGTAACCCCCACAACCGCGCTTGCGTCCACATAGCGTTTGCCACTGCTTCTCCCCGTGACTTGACGCCATGGCGGTTTCTCGCCAAGGTTAAAAAGGTCAATAACAGTCTTACGGTCGTTTTGATAGCGTTTTGCGCTATCGGCGTGCCATTCAGGCCAATAACGCACGGGGAATACCATGAAAAAAACAGCAATCTTCCACACTAGCCTGCCAAAAACTGCCCTCGCCGCTGCCGTAGCGCTCGGTTTAGGCACCGCAAGTCTCGCCGTCGCCCAAGACAAACCCACCGTTAACGTGGCAACCGACCCTAGCTTTGTGCCTTTCGAGATGATGGACCAGGAAACCGGTGAAATGATCGGCTTCGATATGGACATGATCAACGAAATCGCTGATCGCGCCGGATTTGAGGTCAACCTCACCACCATGGAATTCAACGGCATTATTCCCGCCGTACAAACCGGCAGCCAGGAAATTGCCATCGCCGGTATCACCATTACCGATGAACGCGCCGAAATCGTAGATTTCTCCGATCCCTACTACGATTCTGGTCTGCGCATTATCGTGCGTGATGACAACGACGAAGTCACCACCATCGACGATCTCGAAGGCATGTCCATCGCAACTAAAATCGGCTCAACAAGCTATGACTACCTGACCGATAAGTTTGGCGATGACGCGGATATCACCCCGTATCCCGGCACCTCGGATATGTACATGGCGCTTTTGGGTCGTAACGTCGATGCCGCTTTCTACGATGCCCCCAACGTGGGCTACTTCTCGCAAACGCGCGGTGAAGGCCGTACCAAAGTGGTCGGCCCACTTTACGAAGGTCAGCAATACGGCATCGTCTTCAATAAAGGCAGCGACTGGGTAGAACCCACCAACGAAGCGCTCGCCGAAATGCATGAAGACGGCACCTACGATGAGATCTACACCAAGTGGTTTGGCGAAACTCCCAGCGATGAGTAATCACCGCTAATCCTCTTATTCGTTAACCGCTAACGACGATTCTTCATTTTTATACGCATCAGGGCCGGGTGGTCTCGCCCCCGGCCCTGTGCCGTTATGTTGTGGCTTTTTTAGGAGAGCACACGTGGACGCTACGTTTGAATTTGATTGGGCCGCCGCGTTCGGCTCCATCCCTCACCTATTGCCGGGGATTCCCTGGACGCTGTTGATTTCGTTTGGCGGCCTTGCCTTCGGTTTTTTTATCGGCATCTTTTTTGGCCTGCTACGCATTAGCCCGCTGCGCTGGCTACGTTGGCCCGCTATTGTGTATGTCGAAGTTTTTCGCGGTACTCCGATTCTGGTTCAAGTGCTGTTTATCTTCTACGGGTTACCGCAAATCTTGGGCGGCCCCATCAACGCCCTAACCGCCGGGATCGCCGCTATTGCGATCAACTCAGGTGCGTATATTTCTGAAATTGTACGCGGCGGCGTGCAGTCCATTGAGATTGGCCAGCGCGAGGCCTCGCTTTCATTAGGGCTCTCCCGCACGCAGGCATTTCGCTACATTATCTGGCCTCAAGCTTTTCGTCGCATGATCCCACCGCTGGGTAACCAAGCCATTATCAGCATAAAAGATACCTCGCTGTTTTCGGTGATTGGTGTCGGCGAGCTTGTCCGTCAAGGGCAGATCTATATTGCTACCACTTTCACCGCGATGGAGGTCTATTTAATGGTCGCTCTGCTTTATCTGGCGATCACCTGGACCCTCTCCATTATCCTGCGCCAATTAGAGCGCAGAGGCTTGGCCGGACAATAAGGACGCGGACATGAACGAGACGACACAACCTATTGTGGCCATGCAAGCGCTGAACAAACACTTCGGTAGCCTGCATGTGCTCAAAGATATTGACCTTGAAATTGTGCCCGGCGAAGTCGTAGTCGTGATTGGTGCCAGCGGCTCGGGCAAATCCACGCTGATTCGCTGTATCAACGGGCTTGAGGAGTTTCAGCAAGGTAGCCTGATGGTGGATGGCAAATCGTTGTTGCCCCACGGCAAAAGCGGCAAAGCACTGCAAAAAATACGCACCGAAGTGGGCATGGTATTTCAGCAATTCAACCTTTTTCCCCATCTCAGCGTCATCGACAATATTTCGCTTGCGCCAATGAAAGTGCGCGGATGGAGCCGTGCTGATGCCGTCGATACTGCCAAGCGACTACTTGAGCGCGTCGGCATTTCCGATCAAGCGGATAAGTACCCAGCGCAGCTGTCAGGCGGCCAGCAGCAGCGTGTCGCCCTTGCCCGCGCCTTGGCCATGGAGCCTCGGTTAATGCTCTTTGACGAGCCCACGTCTGCGCTAGACCCGGAGATGATCGGTGAAGTGCTCGACGCTATGCGCGAGTTAGCGAAAGAGGGCATGACCATGGTGATTGTTACCCACGAAATGGGCTTTGCTCGCGAAGTCGCCGACCGGATAATCTTTATCCACCAGGGGGAAATTACCGAACAAGGCCCACCCGAGCAGCTGTTTGATAAACCTCAACACGAACGTACGCAGTCGTTTTTGGCGCGTGTTTTAAAACACTAGATTTGCCACATTAGCGCTAAGAAAAGCGCCAAAAACCGCTCTATTTCATTGCCTGTCCTCGTGACAGGCTTTTTTTTGCCTGTGGATAGTATTTTTTTCACGCCTTCGTGGATCAGCCTCAAACGTTGGCATGCCGGTGCTTAATCGTCGTTGTGGAGAAAACCTCGGGTTGTTCACAGCCACGGTAACAAGTCCGGTACTCAACGGTGGAAAAGCCGTCGGTTATCTGCCCTGTGGGTAAATCGCGCTTCCATCCACAGGCTCAACACCGTTTGTACGCGTCTCGTACGCGCTTTCTTAACATATCCGCCCACAAAGCAACGTGTTGATAAAAAAAAGGTAAACCTACTTATCAACAGATTTTATCCACACCAATAGTTACAACAACAATAGAACTTCCTTTATTTATATATATGTTGTTATTAATAGTGAGTGGAGTGAAGAAATCCGTGTGTGGAAAAACCTGACGGTTACCCACAGGAGGTTTATACTGCCGGGCTTACTGATGCATGCTGATTAAAGTCGCGCTGAAACGCGCAAGACGAGGTGTCATGAACTATCCCGACCGCTTTGACGTGATTGTCATCGGCGGTGGCCATGCGGGGACCGAAGCCGCGCTGGCCTCTGCTCGCATGGGCTGTCAAACCCTGCTGCTCACCCACAACATCGAGACACTTGGCCAAATGTCGTGTAACCCCGCCATCGGCGGCATCGGCAAAAGCCATTTGGTCAAAGAAATCGATGCCCTTGGCGGTGCGATGGGGCTAGCCACGGACCTAGGCGGTATCCAATTTCGTGTGCTTAACGCTCGCAAAGGGCCGGCAGTGCGCGCTACCCGTGCTCAAGCTGACCGGGTGCGTTACAAAGCAGCTATCCGCGGCATGTTGGAAAATCAGCCGAATTTGACCCTCTTCCAGCAAGCCGCCGGCGATTTGATCGTGGATAACGACACCGTTCGCGGGGTGGTAACTGAAACCGGGATTCGTTTTCACGGCGAATCCGTCGTGCTGTGTACAGGAACCTTCCTCGGTGGCGTGATTCACATCGGGCTTGATCAAAACCGCGGGGGACGCGCAGGCGATCCACCCTCCAACGCCCTAGCCGAACGGTTACGCGCGCTGCCGTTTCGCGTTGACCGACTAAAAACCGGCACGCCACCGCGTCTGGATGCCAAAACCGTGGATTTCTCTCACCTCGAAGAGCAGCCGGGGGATTCTCCCACGCCGGTGATGTCGTATCTCGGCAACCGCGAAATGCATCCGCGCCAGATGAGCTGTCACATTGCGCATACCAATACGCAAACGCATGACATCATTCTTAAAAACCTGGATCGTTCGCCGATGTACTCCGGCGTGATCGAGGGCATCGGCCCGCGCTACTGCCCGTCGATTGAGGACAAGGTCCATCGCTTTGCGGACAAATCGAGCCACCAGATTTTCATCGAGCCGGAAGGCTTAGACACCAATGAGCTGTATCCCAACGGCATCTCGACCTCGCTGCCGTTTGATATTCAGCTTCAGGTAGTGCGCTCGATTCAGGGGCTGGAAAACGCGCATATCACGCGGCCGGGCTACGCCATCGAGTACGACTTTTTTGATCCGCGCGATCTGAAACACTCGCTGGAAACCAAATTTATCCACAACCTGTTTTTTGCCGGGCAAATCAACGGCACCACTGGGTATGAAGAAGCTGGCGCTCAGGGGCTGCTTGCTGGCTTGAACGCCGCTCGCCGCGCGAAAGCACTGGAGGCCTGGTGGCCGCGCCGCGATGAGGCGTATTTAGGCGTGCTGGTCGATGATCTGATTACCATGGGGACCAAAGAGCCCTACCGCATGTTCACTTCGCGCGCCGAATATCGCTTGCTGTTACGCGAAGACAACGCCGATTTACGCTTGACCGAAACCGGCCGTGAGCTGGGCTTGGTGAGCGAGTCGCGCTGGAACGCTTTCAGCCAAAAGCGCGACGCCATTGAACAGGAAAACCAGCGGCTCGCCGCCACCTGGGTGCAACCGAATACCCCCGCGGCCGAACGCGTCGCCGAGAAAACCGGTAAAGCCTTAGCGCGGGAGTATCGCTTAAGCGATTTGCTTAGGCGCCCCGAGCTTACCTACGCCGATATCGCAACGTTGCCGGGTATCGAAGGCGAGGCGGTAGACAACGACGCGGTTACCGAACAGGTACAAATTCAGGCCAAATATCAGGGCTATATTGACCGTCAGCAGGACGAAATCGACAAGCTCAAGCGTCACGAAGCGACGCCGCTACCCGCTACCCTGGATTACCAGCAGGTCGAAGGGCTTTCCAACGAAATCCGCCAGAAACTCATCGAGGCGCGCCCGGCAACACTCGCCCACGCGGCGCGTATTTCCGGGGTAACCCCCGCGGCGGTATCGATCTTGCTGATTCACTTGAAAAAGCGCCGGTTAGTGGAAAAAAGTGAGGTCGCTAACGGATGAGCGCGCTGGCAACTCTGACAGCCTCGTTACCGGATGGAATCGCTGAACGCTTAGACCAAGGGCTTGGCGAGCTGGGTCAATCGATTTCGGATGAACAGCGGACGCAGCTATTAGGGCTTTTGGCCCTATTGCACAAGTGGAACCGGGCTTATAACCTCACCGCAGTCCGTGACGTGAATGACATGGTAACGCGCCATCTGCTTGATAGCGCTGCGGTAGCGCCATTTGTGCACGGGCCACGCGTATTGGACGTAGGGGCAGGGCCGGGGCTTCCCGGTTTGGTACTCGCGATTCTCAATCCGGCGCTTGACGTCACGCTGCTCGACAGCAACGGCAAAAAAGTGCGTTTTCAGCGTCAAGCCATCATGGAACTTGGGCTTGAAAACGTCACCCCGGTACAAGCCCGCGTTGAGCAGTTTGACGCCGACAGCTTTGATCAGGTGATCTCGCGCGCTTTTGCCAGCCTGGTCGACTTTGTCGCGCTGACACGTCAACTGCCCGCTACCCACGGCGAGTGGTTGGCGATGAAGGGCCCCGGTGCCGATGACGAGCTGCAAGCGTTGCCTGATGACATCACGATGAAAGCGCGGCATTCGCTTAAGGTACCTTTTGAAGCCGCCACACGGCAGCTACTGATCTTGTCACCGCGGATTTGATACCGCCATGGTAAACCCACAAGGAGTTGCGTAAGTGAGCCAGATCATCGCCCTGACCAACCAAAAAGGCGGCGTGGGCAAAACCACCTCCGCCGTCAACCTGGCGGCGAGTCTTGCGCAGCTTGGCCGCCGCGTGCTGCTAGTGGATCTGGACCCGCAAGGCCACGCCAGCATGGGCAGCGGCATCGACAAACACGAATTAGACGTGAGCGTGCTCGATGTGCTGTTAGGCGAAGCCAAGGCAAGCGAGGCGATTGCGCGCAACCTTCCGGTGGGGTTTGATGTATTGCCCGGCAACGGTGATTTGACCGCGGCCGAAGTTGAGCTCCTTGATAGCGAAGCGCGTCAAAGCCGTTTATCGTCAGCGCTTAATGAAGTGAGCGCTAACTACGATGTGGTGCTGATTGACTGTCCGCCGTCGCTCAACATGCTAACGGTGAATGCGCTGACCGCCGCCGACGGCGTGCTCATTCCGTTGCAGTGCGAATTTTACGCGCTTGAAGGGCTTTCCACGCTGTTAGATACGGTTGAACAGATCAAAGAGAACGTCAATCCGGCGCTTAGCGTGTCTGGTATTTTGCGCACCATGTACGACAAGCGCACCAGCTTGACGCGTGAAGTCGATAAGCAGCTGCGCGACTTTTTTGGCGATGCGCTGCTGAAAACCACGATTCCGCGCAATATCAAAGTCGCAGAAGCGCCTAGCCACGGCCTGCCGGTCACCCAATATGCGCGCTTTTCACGGGGCAGTCAGGCGTACCGCGTCCTGGCTAAAGAGTTGATTCGTCGATTAACACTGTAAACAGACGCTGTTGGCAGACGTCGTTTCACGAGGGAAAACAATGACGCGTAAACGTGCGCTAGGACGCGGCCTCGACGCCCTAATCGGCGCCGGCGCCCGCCGCCGAGACAGTTTAGACATCACCATAGGCGATCCCGTATCGGTCGATGCCGAGTCATCGGTTCCCACGCAGTCAAGCGAGGAAGCGGGTTCAAGCGAGCCGGAACGCCTCGAACGCTTGCCGCTGGGCCAGCTGGTTCGGGGTAAATATCAGCCTCGGCGCGATATTCAACCCGAGGCGCTGGAAGAACTCGCCGATTCGATCCGCGCGCAGGGCGTGATGCAGCCCATCGTGGTGCGCCCGGTGGCGGAAAACCGCTACGAGATTATCGCCGGTGAGCGGCGTTGGCGCGCCGCCCAGCTGGCTGAGCTTGACGTCATTCCCGCGGTTATTCGCGAGGCCAGCGATGAAGTGGCTCTGGCCTTGGCGCTGATTGAAAACATTCAGCGTGAAAACCTGAACGTGGTGGAAGAGGCCATCGCGCTCAAACGCTTAGGCGAAGAATTCGAGCTAACCCAGCAACAAATTGCCGATGCGGTAGGCAAGTCGCGCACACAAGTGGCGAATTTACTCCGCTTACTCGCCCTCGACCCCGAAGTGCAAACGCTGCTTGAGCGCGGGGATTTGGATATGGGCCATGCGCGTGCGCTACTTTCGCTCAATAGCGTCGAGCAGCGCCAAGTGGCTCATGACGTGGTCAATCATGACCTTACCGTGCGGGCGACAGAAGCCTTGGTAAAAAAGCGCCAAACCCAAGGCGAGCCCGCACGAGCGAAAAGCCGCCAAGCGCCATCGCCGGATGTTGCCCGGTTGGAAACGCGATTAAGCGAGCAGCTTGGCGCGCCGGTATCGATTCAACACGGACAAAAAGGCAAAGGTAAGCTCACTATTCGCTACACCAGCCTAGAAGAGCTCGATGGCATACTCGGCCATATTCAGTAGGCAGATAGCCAGACATTGTCGGTAGAATATTGATAAACCTTTACCCTTTGGTCGCAAGACGCCGGTATCACGGGCAAAAAGCCAATGACTTTGGTTGAAGGGGCGATAGCGCTTCCCTATAATCGCGCAAGATTTGTGCAGGCTGTAAGTGTACGCTTGCTTACTCAAGACGCGCTTGTTAACGAGTCAAAGTCTCTGTAAGCAGGTATGATGCAAAAACGACAACGACGAGAAGTCACGCGACGCCAAGCGTACATACGCAGGCTAGGCGTAGCACAAGCGGGTATTGCGCTTGCATGCGTACTACTGGCATTTAGCGTGTCACAGAGTGAAGGAGGCGTTTCAGCGCTTTTAGGATCAGTCGTTGCACTTTTGCCGCATGCGTTTTTTGTTCAGCGTTCGAGAGCTTTGCAGTCTCGAACGCGCGCTTCGCAAAGTGCGGCTCATCTGTTTCGTGCTGAGATGGGTAAGTTTGGTTTGACGGTGGTGCTGTTTATTACGGTGTTCCTGGTAGTGCCCCCCTCAAACCCCGCTTTCTTTTTTATTGCTTATGTAGCGGTTGTCCTGACGCATTGGCTGGCACCTTGGCTGATGCCTAAGCGCCGCTCAACTGATTGAGGTAATAGTTCCATGGCAGCAGGAAACGAAGTCTCGCCGACTTACTATATCCAGCACCACTTGCAGAACTTAACGTTTGGCAAGCACCCGGAAAACGGCTGGTCGTTGGCCCACTCCGCAGAAGAAGCGCGTGAAATGGGCTTCTGGGCAATTCACCTCGATACCATGGGGTGGTCGATTGCCATGGGCTTACTGTTCATCTGGATTTTCCGTAAAGCGGGTAAAGTCGCCACCACCGGCGTTCCGGGTACGCTGCAGAATATTGTTGAAATGGTCGTTGAGTTCATCGAGAACCTCACGCGCGCCACGTTCCACGGTAAAAATTCAAAAATTGCTCCACTCGCCTTGACGCTCTTCGTTTGGATCTTGTTCATGAACACGCTCAAGATCCTTCCGGTTGATTACTTCCCAGAACTGTTTAAGCGGTTGGGTGTGGACTACATGAAGATCGTTCCCACCACTGACCCGAACGCTACCTTGGGCATGGCGCTAGGCGTTTTCTGTCTGATCATCTACTACAGCATCAAGGTAAAAGGTGCCGGTGGCTTTGCGAAAGAGCTCTCACTCACTCCGTTTAACCACTGGGCGCTAATTCCTTTCAATCTGGTACTCGAAATCATCGGCCTGCTGGTCAAACCGCTAGGCCTGGGTCTTCGTCTCTTCGGTAACATGTTTGCCGGGGAAGTTATCTTCATCCTGATTGCCCTATTGCCGTTCTGGGCCATCTGGCTGTTGGATGTGCCATGGGCCATCTTCCACATTTTGGTGGTTACCCTGCAGGCTTTCATCTTTACAACGCTATCCGTTGTTTATTTGAGCGCTGCGCACGAGCACCACTAAACCTAGCAACGCAAACGCTTTCATTAACCCTCAACCTTAACCAAACCTTAAAATCTGGAGCATTATCATGGAAATGGTTTATCTCTCTGCTGCCATCATCATCGGCCTGGGCGCACTGGCTACCGGTATCGGCTTCGCGCTGCTAGGTGGCAAACTGCTCGAATCAACCGCGCGTCAGCCGGAATTGGGCGACCAGTTGCAAACCAAAACCTTCATCATGGCCGGTCTGCTTGACGCTGTTCCGATGATCGGTGTTGGTATCGCGATGTACCTGATCTTCGTTGTTGCCGGTTAATGACAGCATTACCGAGCGGCTAGCCCGCTCGGTGTTGTTTTAATCCGGTCGCCACGAACCTGTCAGAGGTACATCCCTGTGAATATCAACATGACGCTTATCGGGCAGACGATCGCCTTCGCGATCTTTGTCTGGTTTTGCATAAAGTACGTGTGGCCGCCCATCAGCACTGCGCTCCACGAGCGTCAGAAGAAAATTGCTGACGGCTTGGACGCGGCAAGTCGTGCCTCGCGTGACCTTGAGCTCGCTCAAGAGCAGGCGGCACAAACGCTGCGTGAGAGCAAAGAGCAGGCTTCTGAAATTCTGGAGCAGGCGAATAAGCGCTCTAACCAGATGATCGAAGAAGCGCGTGAACAAGCGCGTTCTGAAGGCGAGCGCATGATCGCAAGCGCCCGCTCCGAGATCGATCAGGAAGTCCAGCGCGCCAAAGAAGACCTGCGCGCGCAAGTGTCTCATCTTGCGATTGTCGGCGCTGAACGCGTACTCGAGTCTTCTGTCGACGAAAAAACGCACCGCAAGTTGCTTGATGAGCTTGCTGCTGAACTGTAAGGAGGTGAATTATGGCGGAATTACTCACCGTCGCTCGTCCTTACGCTAAGGCGGCGTTCGAATATGCGCGCGATCACGATGCGCTAGATGCTTGGTCTTATGCCCTTGGCTTTTTGGGCTACGCTGTGGCGGATGACGACGTGCGTTATTTGCTGGGTAGCCCAAAGCTTGAAAACGAAAAGAAAGTATCGCTTTTGGCGGGCATGTTGCCTGAAAAACAAGGTGATGCTTTTGAACGTTTTCTGATGAATCTAGCGGGTCAAGGTCGCCTCGTCGCGCTGAAGGCTATCGCTGAGCAGTTTGAGCAACTACGCGCGGAACACGAAAAGCGTATCGACGTAACCGTGACGTCAGCCTTTAAGCTCGACAGCAAGCAACAGACCAAGCTGGCAAGCGCGCTTAAAAAACGTCTGAATCGCGAAATCTCCATTACCACTCAGGTGGACAAGGCGCTAATTGGTGGTGTCATCCTGCGTGCCGGCGATACCGTCATTGACGGTTCGGTACGCGGTCGATTGAACCGCCTTTCTGAAGCGCTGACCACTTGAGTTTGAGGGACATGGCATGCAGCAACTGAATCCTTCCGAGATCAGCGACATCATCAAGCAGCGAATTGAAAAGCTTGACGTCGCATCTGAAGCCCGTAACCAGGGCACCATCGTCAGCGTTTCCGACGGTATCGTGAAAGTTCACGGCCTCGAAGACGCGATGTTTGGTGAAATGATTGAATTTCCCGGCAGTATCTTCGGCATGGTACTTAACCTGGAGCGCGACTCCGTGGGTGCCGTTGTACTGGGTGACTACTTGCAACTTGAAGAGGGCATGACCGCGAAGTGTACCGGTCGCATCCTCGAAGTGCCGGTAGGCCCGGAACTGATCGGCCGTGTGGTCGATGCGTTGGGTAATCCGATTGACGCCAAAGGCGATATTAACGCCAAAATGACCGACGCCGTCGAAAAAGTGGCGCCCGGTGTTATCACCCGTCAATCCGTCGATGAGCCGATCCAAACCGGTCTGAAATCGATTGACTCGATGGTGCCGATCGGCCGCGGTCAGCGTGAGCTGATTATCGGTGACCGTCAGATTGGTAAATCCGCCATTGCCATTGATGCCATCATCAACCAAAAAGGCAAAGGCGTTACCTGTGTTTACGTTGCCATTGGTCAAAAGCAATCGACCATTGCCAACGTGGTGCGCAAGCTTGAAGAACATGGCGCGATGGAACATACCATTGTCGTCGCAGCGGGCGCCGCTGACCCGGCACCGATGCAGTTCCTCGCCGCCTACTCTGGCTGCACCATGGGCGAATATTTCCGCGACCGCGGCGAAGATGCCATGATCGTGTATGACGACTTGTCCAAACAAGCCGTTGCCTACCGTCAGGTATCGCTGCTGTTGCGTCGTCCGCCGGGCCGCGAAGCGTATCCGGGTGATGTTTTCTATCTCCACTCGCGTCTGCTTGAGCGCGCTGCGCGCGTCAATGTCGACTACGTTGAGAAGTTCACCAATGGCGAAGTGAAAGGCAAAACCGGTTCGTTGACCGCGCTGCCGATTATCGAAACCCAAGGCGGTGACGTTTCTGCGTTCGTTCCGACCAACGTGATCTCGATCACCGATGGCCAGATTTTCCTCGAAACGAACCTGTTTAACTCGGGTATCCGTCCGGCGATCAACGCGGGTCTTTCGGTATCGCGTGTCGGTGGTTCGGCGCAAACCAAGATCATCAAGAAGCTGGGCGGCAGCGTGCGTTTGGCACTCGCTCAGTACCGTGAGCTGGCGGCATTCTCGCAGTTCGCCTCGGATCTTGACGAAGCCACGCGTAAGCAGCTTGAGCACGGTGAGCGTGTTACTGAGTTGATGAAACAGAGCCAGTATTCGCCAATGTCGGTTGCGGAAATGGCCTTGACGCTGTACGCCGCTAACGAAGGCTATCTGGATGATGTTGATGTGAAAAAGGTGCTGGACTTCGAAAGTGCGTTGCACGATTACATGAAGTCTGAACACAGCGACCTGCTCGACAAGATCAACCAGACTGGCGACTACAACGACGAGATCAAAGACGGCTTGAAGTCGGGTCTCGAACAGTTCAAGGCGACTCAGACTTGGTAATGCCTATGGCCTGCTCTCGGGCGGGCCTGGATGCTTTTCTGAGAGCCACGAACGAAAGGTAGATCGCTATGGCAGCTGCAAAAGAGATACGCACCCAGATCGGGAGCATTAAAAATACGCAGAAGATTACCAGCGCCATGGAAATGGTGGCTGCATCGAAGATGCGTAAAGCGCAAGATCTGATGAAGGCCAGTCAGCCTTACGCCAAGCAGATCCGCAACGTGGTCGCCCACATTGCCGATGCCAACCCCGAGTATAGGCACGACTATATGGTCGAGCGTACCGAGGTAAAGCGCGTTGGTTATATCGTGGTGTCCACTGATCGCGGCCTCTGTGGCGGCTTGAACCATAATCTGTTCAAGGCCGTGTTGAGTGACGCCGCCGCTTGGCGTAACCAGGGGGCAGAACTTGAGTTCTGTGCGCTGGGCAGCAAAGCGAGCAGCTTCTTTAACAAGTACGGCGGTAAGCTGGTGGCGGCAAAAAGTGGCCTGGGCGAGACGCCTACGGTCGAAGATCTAATTGGTAGCGTAAAGGTCATGCTCGAAGCGTATGACGAAGGACGTTTGGACCGCTTGATCGTGGTGCATAACGAATTCGTTAATACCATGACGCAACAGCCAGTCGTACGTCAGCTTCTTCCGCTGTCGTCCGATATGGGTGCCGACGAGCAAGACGATGAAAACGCCCGTCCCGGAAGCTGGGACTACCTGTATGAACCGGATGCCAAGGCGTTACTTGATAGTCTGCTGATTCGCTTTATTGAATCACAGGTTTATCAGGCAGTTGTGGAGAATGGCGCCTGTGAGCAGGCGGCACGCATGATTGCGATGAAGAGCGCCACCGACAACGCTGGCGACCTGATCGACGATCTGGAAATGGTCTACAACAAGGCCCGTCAGGCCGCCATTACCCAGGAAATTTCTGAAATCGTCGGCGGCGCCGCTGCCGTATAACGCCTAGGGAGCACGCTCTTGCAAGGGTGCTCCCAGCAGACAGGTTTCATTTGCAGGTTTTTGAGAGGAACCAAGATGAGCGGACGTATCGTACAGATCATCGGCGCGGTGATTGACGTAGAGTTTCCGCGGGACTCAGTGCCCAAGGTCTACGACGCGCTGAATATTTCGGGAGCCGAGACGGTTCTGGAAGTCCAGCAACAGCTGGGCGATGGCGTGGTGCGCACTATCGCCATGGGCTCTACCGAAGGGCTCAAACGCGGCATGGATGTTACCAACACAGGGGCGGCGATTTCTGTCCCCGTGGGTAAAGCCACGCTGGGCCGTATCATGAACGTGCTTGGCGAGCCTATTGATGAAGCGGGCGAAATCGGCGAAGACGAGCGTATGCCGATTCACCGTAAACCCCCCGGCTATGCCGACCAGGCAGCGTCTAACGAGCTGCTGGAAACCGGTATCAAGGTAATCGACTTGGTCTGCCCGTTTGCCAAGGGCGGTAAAGTCGGCCTGTTCGGCGGTGCCGGTGTGGGTAAAACCGTTAACATGATGGAGCTTATCCGCAACATCGCCACTGAGCACAGCGGGTATTCCGTTTTTGCTGGTGTCGGTGAGCGTACCCGTGAGGGTAACGACTTCTATCATGAAATGACCGATTCCAATGTTATCGATAAGGTATCGCTGGTGTACGGTCAGATGAACGAGCCGCCGGGTAACCGTCTACGCGTGGCGCTAACCGGTCTGACCATCGCCGAGAAATTCCGCGATGAAGGCCGCGACGTTCTGCTGTTCGTCGATAACATCTACCGCTATACCCTAGCGGGTACCGAAGTATCGGCTCTGTTGGGTCGTATGCCATCGGCGGTAGGTTATCAGCCGACACTCGCCGAAGAGATGGGCGTTCTTCAGGAGCGTATTACCTCGACGAAAACCGGTTCGATCACCTCCGTACAGGCCGTTTACGTTCCGGCGGATGACTTGACCGATCCGTCACCGGCGACCACCTTCTCGCACCTGGACGCCACCGTCGTACTGGCGCGCTCCATTGCCGAGCTAGGTATCTACCCGGCAATTGACCCGCTGGACTCTACCTCGCGCCAGCTAGATCCGTTGGTAGTGGGTGATGAGCACTACAACGTGGCTCGCGGTGTGCAGGGCGTTCTTCAGCGCTACAAAGAGCTCAAGGATATT
>JBNJFC010000023.1:0-20437 GCA_051746485.1 Pseudomonadota bacterium | reverse complement strand
ATCAGCTTCTGAGTGTTATGAGCCAGGCAGGGCTTAAATGGATGCATCCTAACTTTACCATGGAGGCGGTGCGTGCAGTGTAGACGAGAATTAATATAACCAGGGAGATGGACTGAAACTTGCTGATTGAGGGTGGATGGCTACAACTTCCAAGTGCAAGGCGCTGGCACTGACGACAGCCAAGCTGGGGCGGTGTACAATGCATCCCAATTTATTTTTTAGCGCTCAATGGGTATGGCTACCTATTTGCAAATGGGTGCGTACACATATCGGATTTTAATACATGTCAAACAGTGAAGATGTCAATAAAATCAGCCATATACGTAACTTCTCCATCATCGCTCATATCGACCATGGCAAATCCACGCTTTCGGACCGGTTGATTCAAACGTGTGGTGGGCTTACCGAGCGTGAGCTTAAAGAGCAGGTACTCGACTCGATGGATATCGAGCGCGAGCGTGGTATTACCATCAAAGCGCAGTCGGTAACGCTGGACTATACGGCACCGGATGGAAAGGTTTACCAGCTTAACTTCATCGATACACCCGGACATGTTGATTTTTCATACGAAGTGTCGCGCTCACTTTATGCCTGTGAAGGGGCGTTGTTGGTCGTAGATGCCGCACAAGGGGTGGAAGCTCAATCGGTGGCCAACTGCTATACCGCCGTCGAGCAAGGGCTTGAAGTGTTACCGGTACTCAATAAGATTGATCTCCCACAAGCTGACCCGGATCGCGTCGCTCAAGAAGTCGAAGAAATTATCGGCATTGACGCAACTGATGCCTGTCAGGTGTCGGCTAAAAGCGGGATTGGCATTGATGCACTATTAGAGCGTTTAGTGCGTGATATCCCACCGCCCAAAGGCGATCCCGATGCGCCGCTGCAAGCATTGATTATCGACTCCTGGTTCGATAACTACTTAGGCGTGGTATCGCTAATTCGCTTGTTTGATGGCACCTTGCGCAAAGGTGACAAAGTTCAGATTAAATCCACCGGACGTGACTGGGGCGCGACAGAAGTGGGGATTTTTACCCCATTGCGCAAACAAACCAATATTCTGCGTGCTGGCGAAGTAGGCTTTTTGGTCGCCGGCATAAAAGACATTCATGGCGCCCCCGTCGGCGATACCATCACCCATGCCAAAACACCGGATGTCGAGCGCCTGCCGGGGTTCAAAAAGGTAAAGCCGCAGGTTTATGCGGGCATGTTCCCGGTTAGCGCCGATGATTACGAAGACTTCCGTGATGCACTGGAGAAACTGGCCCTAAACGATGCCTCACTGGAATATGAGCCGGAAAACTCCGATGCACTCGGCTTTGGCTTCCGCGTCGGCTTTTTGGGCACACTTCACATGGAGATCATCCAGGAGCGCTTAGAGCGCGAATATGATCTCGACTTGCTGACCACGGCCCCCACGGTGGTTTACGAGTTGGCGATGAAAAATGGCGATATTAAATACGTCTCCAACCCCTCCAAACTGCCGGATTTGGCTGACGTTGAGGAAATGCGCGAACCCGTAGTGCGCGCCAGCATTTTGGTACCACAGGAATATGTCGGCAACGTCATCGCCGAGTGCGAGCAACGCCGTGGTACTCAGCTGGATATGCAGTTTTTGGGTAACCAAATTCAGCTCACCTATGAGCTGCCAATGTCTGAAGTCGTGATGGACTTCTTTGACCGGCTGAAGTCGATCTCTAAGGGGTATGCGTCGTTAGAGTATAATTTTGAGCGCTTTGAAGCGGCCAAGTTGGTGCGCCTCGACGTAATGATTAATGGCGATAAAGTAGACGCGCTTGCCGTGATTATTCACCGAGATCATGCCCATTCACGCGGACGTATTCTGGTAGAAAAAATGAAAGAGCTGATCCCGCGTCAGATGTTCGACGTGGCGATTCAAGCGGCCATTGGTGGGCAAGTGGTGGCGCGCTCTACTGTCAAAGCACTGCGTAAAAATGTAACAGCGAAGTGTTACGGCGGGGATATCACGCGTAAAAAGAAACTGCTTGAAAAGCAAAAAGCCGGTAAAAAACGGATGAAGCAGGTGGGGCGTGTTGAAATTCCCCAGGATGCCTTCCTTGCCGTGCTCAAGGTCAACGACTAGGGACGAGACCCCACCATGGATTTTTCACTACTTCTGGTCATCGCCGTGGCGCTATCCGGCATTGTTTATCTGCTGGATGCGCTTATCTGGCGCCGACGCCGTCGCGAGCGCACTGAAACGGCGGAAGCGGACACGATAGAGGGGCTTGACCCCAAAAGCCGTGAAAAGCTGCTTAAAGAGCCTTGGCCTGTCGACTACGCGCGCTCTTTTTTCCCAGTACTGCTAGTGGTGCTAGTGGTGCGCAGCTTTATCGTCGAGCCCTTTCAAATACCCTCCGGCTCCATGCGCCCGACATTAGAAGTGGGGGATTTTATTCTGGTCAACAAGTTTGCCTACGGCTTGCGGCTGCCGGTGGCACATACCGAGATACTGGATGTCTCCGAGCCTGAGCGGGGCGATGTGATGGTATTTCGCTTCCCCGAAGAGCCTTCGGTTAATTTTATTAAGCGTGTTGTTGGCTTACCGGGTGATCGCATTCGCTATGAAGGGAAACAGCTTTATATCAATGGCGAAGCGGTTCCCAAGGTGCTACTAGAAGAAGCCCCCGAGGCATCACCTCAACAGCTATTGTTGGCGGAGGAGATGGGGGATGCTGGGTACAGGATTTATAATAATCCGCGCGATCCAGGACCGCAGCTTCGCACCGTTGTGGTACCCGAAGGTCACTATTTCACGATGGGAGACAACCGCGACCACTCTAACGATAGCCGCTACTGGGGCTTCGTCCCGGAAGAGAATATCGTTGGCCGTGCTTTCGCTGTGTGGATGCACTGGGATGGCGGTTTCCCCAGCTTTACAAGCATGCGGCGCATTGAGTAACACGTGACTGACAACAAAATTGCATCAAATAGCTGTAATCCCCATGTTAATCGTCAATGACGTAGGAGCCACGTGAGTAATCCCTTGAACGCTTTTTGCCGACGTATCGGCTATGAGTTTAACGATGTTTTGCTGTTAGAGTTGGCCATGACTCACCGTAGTTATGGTGGCCGCAATAATGAGCGCTTGGAATTTTTGGGTGACTCAATTGTCAATTTCGTGATTGCCGAAGCGCTGTTTGAACGCTTTCCTCAAGCCCGAGAAGGGCAGCTCTCGCGCTTGAGAGCCCGTTTGGTGAAGGGGCAGACGCTCGCTGAGCTGGCTCGTGAGATGGCGTTTGGAGAGTGCTTGCGATTAGGGTCTGGCGAGATGAAAAGTGGCGGGCATCGGCGCGAATCTATTCTGGCTGACGCCGTTGAAGCCGTCATTGGTGCTATCTACTTGGATGCGGGAATGGATGCTGTGCGTGAGCGTGTGCTCGCCTGGTATACCCAGCGACTGGCAAATATTTCCCTGCAAGACACGCAAAAAGACCCCAAAACCCGGCTGCAAGAATTTTTGCAATCGCGCCAGGCAGCGCTTCCACGCTATGAAGTGGTAACGGTAAAAGGTGAGGCCCACGCGCAGACCTTTACTGTCGACTGCCATATTGACTTGCTTGATCAGCACACAACCGGCAAAGGGCCAAGTCGACGTCATGCGGAACAGCAGGCGGCTACCCAAGCGCTTAGCTATTTAGAACCCTCATCTGAAGAAAGTGGAGAAACCCAATGAGCCAAACGTGCGGATTCGTGGCGATCGTTGGGCGCCCCAACGTTGGCAAATCGACGTTGATGAACCGTATTTTGGGGCAGAAAGTCTCGATTACTTCGCGGCGTCCGCAGACCACGCGCCATCAGGTGATGGGCATTAAAACCGACGGTGATGCGCAGTTTATCTATGTCGATACCCCCGGCATGCACATCATGTCGAAAGATCGCAATAAAGCGATCAATCACTTTATGAATCAGGCCGCCACGCAAGCGCTGCGTGACGTTGATTGTGTCGTGTTTATCATTGATCGCACTCGCTGGAGCGATGAAGATCAAGCGGTATTAAAGCGCTTAGAGCATGTCAAAGCGCCGGTGATTTTGGCGGTCAATAAAGTCGACCGTTTGCAGGATAAAGCGACGCTGTTGCCGTGGTTGTCAGAGGTGGGCGCGCGCCGCGACTTCGCGGCCATTGTGCCGATTTCTGCCAAGCACGGCACGCAAGTGGATACCCTTGAAGAAGAAGTGGCTAAATACCTGCCCGAGAGTGTGCACTTCTTCCCCGAAGACCAAATCACGGACAAAAGCCTGCGCTTTATGGCGGCGGAGTTGGTGCGGGAAAAAATCATGCGCCAGTTAGGCGACGAATTGCCGTATCAAGTGACCGTCGAGATTGAAGAGTTCCGTGAAACCGAGCGAGTCACCCATATTAGCGCGTTGATTCTGGTCGAACGCCAAGGGCAGAAAGTCATTTTGATTGGCGACAATGGCGAGCGAATCAAAAATATCGGCCGTGAAGCGCGCCTGGATATTGAGCGCGTGCTAGGTACCAAAGTGATGTTGAACCTGTGGGTTAAGGTGAAACGTGGCTGGTCGGACGATGAGCGCGCCCTGAAAAGCTTAGGCTACGATCTCGACTAAGCGACGTTTCTCATTGAGAGCTTTATGACACCCGAGCCGGCGTTTTTGCTCCATCGGCGCCCCTACCGCGAAACAAGTGCGCTGGTCGATCTGCTAACGATCAACCATGGCCGCGTGCGTGCCGTTGCTCATGGCGTGCAGCGGCCCGGTTCTAAGTCACGCCAGCGTCTTCAGCCATTTACCCCACTTTTCGTTACCTGGCGCGGCGAGCGCGAGCTCAAGCGGCTGATGTTGATGGAGTCGCGGGGGCATACTGCGCTGCTTGTGGGTGAGGGGCTGCTCTGTGGTCTTTATGCCAATGAAATTGCTACGCGGCTGTTGCCCATAGAGATGCCAGCGGATGAAACCTTCGCGTTTTATACTGCGCTAATGGACGCATTGCCGCTCCCCGCCGAGCGGGCGATTGCGCTGCGCCGCTACGAGTGGGCACTGCTAGAAGCGCTCGGTGCGACACCGCGTTTTACCACGCCCAACGGTTCCGCGCTTGACCCGCACGAACACTATCAATTTGATGCGCTAAACCGCGCCTTCGTTCCTGCTCAACGCGGATGGGAAGGGCGCACCCTACGCTATATTGAGCAGGGTAGTTGGCATCAGCCGGGACTTGCTAACGCGCTAAAAGCGGTAATGCGGGCAGCGTTGGCGCCGATGCTAGGGTCACAAGAGCTACGCTCGCGGCGCTTAATGTTAGATTTAGCGCGAAGGCGTAACGTTTCAGCACCTACTTCAATTGGCCCTTTACCCCCTTCTTCTTAGTCGTTTCTGCCATGTCTTATTTTTTGGAGGCGTTATGCATCCCCCGCGTATTTTGTTAGGCGTCAATATCGACCACATTGCGACGCTGCGCCAAGCGCGTGGCACGCGTTATCCCGATCCGGTTCAAGCCGCTCTTCTGGCTGAAGAGGCCGGCGCTGATGGTATTACCGTGCACCTGCGTGAAGATCGCCGCCATATTCAGCCTCGCGATGTGCGCCTGCTGGCCGAAGTGCTCAATACGCGTATGAACCTGGAGATGGCCGTCACCGAAGAGATGCTGGCCCTTGCCGAGGAAATTCGCCCGGCGAATGTCTGCTTAGTGCCGGAAAAGCGCGAAGAGCTAACTACTGAAGGCGGCTTGGATGTGGTTGGCAGCTTTGATGCTATTGCTGAGGCTTGTCGGCGCTTAACCGCAGTGGGTTGCGACGTGTCGCTTTTTATAGACCCGGACGAGGAACAAATTGAGGCAGCCGTGCGTGCTAAGGCGCCAACGATTGAGTTGCATACCGGCGAGTTTGCCGAAGCACGGCCTGGGAGCGATGCCGCCAACGCGGCGTATCACCGCTTGACCCAAGCCGCCACACTGGCCAATGAAGCGGGGCTGGTGGTTAATGCCGGACACGGCCTGCATTATCACAACGCCGAGGCGATTGCGGCCATTCCTGGCATAAATGAGCTCAATATTGGCCATGCGATTATCGCGCGTGCGCTGTTTGTCGGTTTGAAAGAGGCCGTGGTCGAAATGAAGCGACTCATTGTCGCCGGACAAGAGGCGGGGTTGATGGCTGCACTCGACGCTCACGACCATGACCATGATCATGATGAAGGCAACGAACACCACAGCGGCAGCTGCGGGCACGCATGATTGTCGGCATCGGCTCCGATATCGCTCGGGTGGCGCGCTTTGAAGCGGCGATGGCGCGCCACGGCGAACGCTTTGCGGCGCGGATATTAGGCCCGAATGAGCAGCGCCGCTTTGTTGAGCATCCGCAGCCGGCAGCATTTCTTGCCAAGCGTTTTGCCGCCAAGGAGGCTTTTGTCAAAGCCCTGGGGCTGGGGCTTCGCCAGGGCATACAATGGGGCGAGATTGAAATTCTCAACGATACGCTCGGAAAGCCTGTCTTTCAGTTACATGGCGTGGCGGCACAGCGCGCCGCCGACGCGGGGGTGGGCAAAAGCCACGTTAGCCTTAGCGATGAAGCCGAATACGCCGTCGCTTTTGTGGTGTTAGAGCAAGCTTAATAGGGGCGAGCTAATCATTCGTTAAACGCCGACGCTCATCTCGTAGGCGCTGCATCGACGCATATAGGTCGTCCACCAGTGTTTGGGCTTGCGCCATCCCACGCGTGCGCAGGCGCGTCTCTAAGGTTTCCACTAATAAGGCAAGTTCCGGCGCACCACAATAGCGGCTGGCACCGTTAAGGTGGTGAACGGCATCAAGCAGTGCCGCTTCATCTTGAGCATTCACCGCTTGGCGAATCTGAGCCTCACTGGCGTCGAGGCTATCGATTAGCGAGATTAACTGAGTATGTGCGCGTGCTAGACTTCCGCCCGCCAGCCGTTCCCCCAGCGTTAAATCCACAATCGCAAGCGTCTCTGGTGTATGAGCGGGTTTGGGAGCGACGACTTGGGCGGTCGGTGTTTCGATTGTCACGCCTAGAAAATGCTGTAACAGCTGATGCAACTTCGCCTCGTCGATGGGCTTTATGAGTACGTCATCGAGCCCTTCGTTAATCCACTGTTGGCGTTCGTTGTTAAGCGCATGAGCGGTCACGGCAATCACCGGACAAGAGGCCCATGGCCCGCCTAAACGGCGCAGCGCTTGGGTTGTTTGCACCCCATCCATTCCGGGCATACGTATATCCATCAACACCATATCAAAGGGTTTAGAGGCGCTTTTAGCAAGCATTAGTGCCTGCTGCCCGCTTTCAGCAGTGGTGACGACAATGCCATCGCGCTCTAACAGCGCCTTGAGAAGCTCTCGGTTGGAGGTCGTATCATCGACCACCAGCATGTCAAGATGGTGTGGTTTCTCGTGCGTCTCCGGAGGCGCTGAAAGCGTGGCTTGCGGTGTTTCGAGTAGTTGGCGTTTAAGCGCGCTAGCCAGTGTGGCGCGGGTGACAGGCTTAGCAATCAGCTCACCGCCGTGGGGGTAGGTGAGCCGGGGTGCATCGAGACTGGCGACGTTAGCTAGCACCAATACCGGGCACGGCGCGGCCTCAACCGTGGCTTGTAGCGCGTTGATGCCAGGCCCGTAAAGTTCTTCATGAGTGGCGCCAATAATGAGTAGTTGGCTAGCTTCCAGTGCGCTCAAGGGGCGAGGTTTTCCGCTCCAGCGTTCGATTAAGTGGGTCAGCAAAACGTGTGTTGGTGCGTGTGGCTCATGCAGACAAATGGTAGGGGCGGGCAGTATTAGCTCCACCGGCCTTTCTTTCGCGTTGGGGGCGAGCAGGGGCAGGGTGAAAGCGAACGTAGTGCCTTCCCCCGGCTCGCTTTCGACGCTAATGTGACCACCCATGCGCTGAATGAGCTGCTGGCAAATCGTAAGCCCCAAGCCACTGCCGCCAAATTCCCGCGAATGGCTGGGCTCGGCCTGAGAAAACGCCTGAAAGAGTTGTTTTTGTTGCTTATGGCTTAAACCGATGCCGGTATCGCTGACGCTGATGCGCAGCATCGCCCGTGCTCTTGTATGCTGAGCGGCAACGTCGCTATCCAGCATCACTCGCACAACGACATCACCGTCATGGGTGAATTTAATCGCGTTGCTAAGCAGGTTGCTCAGTATCTGGTGCAAGCGTAGCGGATCTCCGCGTAGCGGCGTGGGGACATCGTCGTATACCATCGCGATCAGCTGCAGCTCTTTGCGTTGCGCTTCCGGCGCGTGGAGGCCTATTACCTCATCGACCAGCGTGACCATGTCGATATCCGCTTCTTCAAGCGTTAGACGATTGGCTTCCAGCTTGGAAAAGTCCAGCACGTCATTGACCAGCATCAATAGGTTGTCACAGGCGCGGTGTACATGCTGCAACCATTCTTGCTGGCGTGGTTCGAGCTTGGAGCGACCAAGCAAACGGCAAAAGCCAATAATGCCGTTAAGCGGGGTTCGTATTTCATGGCTCATATTGGCCAAAAATTCCGATTTGACGGCGTTGGCGCGTAAGGCGTTGCGGTGAGCCATATCGAGCTCAATATTCTGTTCTTCTATGGTCTCCATCGATTCTTGCAACTCGCTCGTGGCATGCTCAATTTGCGACTGCATCTCATGTTGAGCGCGCTGCATGTTCTGAGCCAACGTATCGATGTTGTCGGCTAACTGTTGATGTTCGCGTGTCGATTCAGGGGCTAGGTGAAGGCGGAAATCGCCGCGGGATAGACGATATAAGGCGAGGTTTGCCTCCTCTAGCGGGCGCGTGGCAAAGCGGCTGATAGCAAACGCTAATAAAAACAGCGTAATACCCAGTAGCAGGCCCACGAGGCTTAATATCGCAATCCAGCGATAGTGCCCAAGTGTTAGCGTGCGTGTATCCACCTCAGCCTCAAGCCAGCCAGAACGCGAGGGATTATCTTCGGCAGGCAATGGCTGGTGGAGTTGCCAAACGGCGGCATTGGTATTTAACTGAAATTCATCAGGGGCTTGTGTGGCGGGTGTGGGAGGCGTTGCATGACCAAGGGAGAGCAAACGCTCGCCGTCGGCATTATAAAGGGACACGGCGCGTAAATTATTTTGCTCAAGCAAGCGTTGGGTGAGTTGCGTCAATACCTCAGGATTGGCCGCTGACAGGGCTTGGCTAAGACTTGGGGCGATAAGTTCACTGCTATCTTGCAAGCGCGCTTTGAGCGCTTGTCGTGAGGTTTGGTCGCTGTTTACCACGAGAAGAACAGCCATTGCCGCGTAGACGCACAGCGGAATGCCCATCAACGCGAAGAGAAGTCGAGTATTCAAAGACATGAAAAACGCCCGGTGATTCAAAGAGGTTGCCTATAAAGCCTTGGCTTGCGCCGATATAATGCCGCATAACGGTAATGATAAGGAACGCATGATGAACGATTCCACACGCTATCCCACGCTTGAAGACGTGGTGGGCAATACACCGCTAGTGCGCTTGAAGCGTATCACGGCGGGGCGCAACAATACGCTGTTGGCCAAGCTTGAAGGCAATAACCCTGCCGGCTCGGTGAAAGACCGCCCAGCCCTTTCCATGCTTGTTGAAGCCGAAGCGCGCGGTGATATCGTCCCTGGCGATACGCTGATAGAAGCAACCTCAGGCAATACCGGTATTGCGCTTGCCATGGCGGCGGCGATAAAAGGCTACAACATGGTGCTGGTGATGCCAGAAAACGCCTCAGCCGAGCGCAAGCAAGCCATGGCGGCTTATGGCGCGAAGCTGGTGGCGGCGAGTAAAGAGGGCGGCATGGAAGAAGCGCGTGATATCGCCGATGCAATGATCGCTCGCGGAGAAGGCAAGCCGCTCAATCAGTTTGCCAACCCCGATAACCCGCTCGCGCATTACCGCACAACCGGCCCGGAAGTCTGGCATCAAACCGGTGGCGAGGTGACTCATTTCGTGAGCTCCATGGGCACGACAGGCACTATTATGGGCGTATCGCGCTATCTCAAAGAGCAGAACGCCGATATTCAGATTGTCGGTCTGCAACCTGCCGATGGTGCGAGCATCCCCGGGATTCGCCGCTGGCCTGAAGAGTACCTTCCGGCCATTTTCGAGTCCCCCAGGGTGGATGTCACGCTGGATATCAGCCAGGAAGAAGCCGAAGCGCACATGCGCCGCCTAGCGCGCGAAGAGGGCATTTTGGCCGGCGTTTCCTCTGGCGGAAGCCTTGCGGGGGCCTTGCGTCTCGCTGAGCAGACTGAGAATGCGACCATTGTATTTATTGTTTGCGACCGCGGGGATCGTTATCTCTCCACGGGTCTGTTTGCCCCAGAGGTGGAGGGATAAATGGCCATGTTGGGCAAGCGGCGCCCGCCACGTCCCGCCTCCAATAAATCGGGCTTGGCGCGCCAAGAAAGTGCCAAACAGGCGCCTAAAGCGGAAACCACCCGCGAGCAAGCGCTCACCATTGAACGCCTCGCTCACGATGGCCGGGGCGTGGGGCATTTGCCCTCAGGAAAGGCGGTGTTTGTCGATCAGGCGCTGCCGGGCGAGCGCATCGAAATCGCCACGCATGTGACGCGCAAACGCTTTGACGAGGCGCACATACGCGAGCGGCTCTCTACTGCCACTGATAGGGTAGTGCCTCCGTGTCCCCATTTTGGCCACTGTGGCGGCTGTGATCTACAGCACCTGAGCGTGCCTGCGCAGCGCGAGCACAAGCGCGAAGTGGTGCGTGAGTTGCTTTCCCGCCAAGGGATTACCTGGCAAGGCGACATCGATACGCTCAAAAGCGACAGTGACGCCTACCGCCGTCGCGCGCGTTTAGGGGTGAACGTAGATCGCGAAGGTCACGTATTGATGGGCTTTCGCGCTCAGCGCAGCCACCGCCTGGTGGATATCGCAAGTTGCTGCGTGCTGGTGCCCGAGCTGCAAGCGTTAATCGCCCCCTTGCGCGATTTACTGGGCTCGCTTAAGTCGCCCCGCGACGTAGGGCATATTGAACTGCTGGCCACGCCAGACACATGCGTGGTGGTTGTCAGGCAACTCAAAGACCAGCCGCAAGATACCGAGCGCTGGAAGACCTTTGCTCAAGAGCAGGGTGTGGCGTTAGGAATGCGCTCAGGGCGAGACAAGGTTGATAGTGAAGGTAAAAGCTGTGATGGGGCGGCGCAGGCGAAAAGCCAGGCGAGTGCGTCTGAATTGCACTGGCATGGTGCAGCGCCGGTGCTTAACGATACCCTCACGCTACCTGGGGTTGAGCCAATAATCTTGGCATTTTCCCCGGGCGATTTTCTTCAGGTCAACGCCGACGTGAACCAGCAGATGGTGGCGCAAGTGATGCAGTGGCTCGCCCCACAAAAAGGGCAGCAGGTGCTGGATCTGTATTCCGGGATTGGTAACTTCAGCCTGCCGATGGCCGCTGCCGGTGCCAAGGTGCATGCGGTAGAAGGCAACCCCGCGATGGTGGCACGCCTTACCGCCAATGCTCACCGCCACCAGCTGCCGGTAAATGGCCAGCAAGCCGACCTGAATTCGCGCGAGAGCGTTAATGCCCTGCTGAACGAGATACCGGCCGATGCGGTTATTCTCGACCCGCCTCGCGGCGGGGCAGAGAGCGTCTGCCAGGCGTTAGCCAAGCTCTCCGCCAAGACCCATCAGCGCCCGCGTATCGCCTATGTTTCCTGTGACCCGGCCACACTAGCGCGCGATGCGGCACACCTTATGCATGGGGGCTACCGCGTTGCACGCGTTGTCGTGGCGGATATGTTCGTACATACCGCGCACATGGAAACGCTGATGCTTTTAGAGCCATCGGCGTAAGCAATGGAAACGCACGCGTGGTTGAGATGATCACCGTGAAGCCGTAAGTCGCGTCCATTTGAGCTATTTTTGTAGGGTGCGTCACTGACAAGACGGCCCGAGAAAGGTGAGTAACTATCATGGTCAAAGTGCGAGAAGACCAGCCGCTCACCCCGAGCGGCTGGGTAGACATTCCGCAGTGGCTAGCGCGTCTGCAAGAGGATGTGCGCCTTCGCGACCCTGATCGCTTGGCGCAAGCTTGTGAGCTGGCGCAGTCGCTTGAGACTGATGCCGAGCGCGGCCATCGCGCCTGGCTCGACCCCGGTTCAAGCTTTCGCATGGGCCTGGAAATGGCCGATATTCTCGGCGAGCTCAAGTTGGATCAGGCAGCATTGGAAGCAGCTGTGCTCTACCGCGCCGTGCGCGAAGGGCGGCTAAGCTTAGACGCCGTAACCAAACGCTTTGGCGCTGAAGTCGCAGGCCTCATCGACGGCGTGTTACAGATGGCCGCGATCAGCCAACCGTATGCGCCTAATCACGCCATGAGCCAGCATAACCAGCAGGAAAACCTGCGCAAAATGCTGGTGAACATGGTCGATGATGTCCGCGTTGCGCTGATCAAGATCGCTGAGCGCACCTGCGCGCTACGCCAGGTCAAAGACGCGCCGCTGGAAAAATGCCTACAGGTCGCGCGGGAAGTCGTTGATATCTATGCGCCGCTGGCGCACCGGTTAGGGATTGGCCAGATCAAGTGGGAGCTTGAGGACTTGGCCTTTCGTTACCTGCATGAAGATGATTATAAAACCATCGCCAAGCTCTTGGCGGAGAAACGTCTTGACCGCGACCGCTACATCCACGACGTGGTGGAAACGCTCAAGCAGCTGATGGAAGCGCAGCACATTCATCATTACGACGTAAGCGGTCGTGCTAAGCACATTTACTCCATCTGGCGCAAAATGAAGCGCAAGAAAATCGACTTTTCCCAGGTCCACGATATCCGCGCCGTTCGCGTGCTGGTGCCGGAAGTCACCGATTGCTATACCGTGCTGGGGATTGTGCATTCGCGCTGGCATCACGTGCCTACCGAGTTCGATGATTACATCGCCAACCCCAAGCGTAATGGCTATCAATCGCTGCACACGGCGGTGATCGGACCCGAAAATAAGGTGCTTGAAATCCAGATCCGCACCTTTGCCATGCACGATGAAGCCGAGCTTGGGGTTTGTGCCCACTGGCGCTATAAAGGCCACGATACCAACGCCAAAAGCCGCAGTTACGAAGAAAAAATTGCCTGGCTGCGCCAAGTATTGGAGTGGCAGGATGAAGTGGGCGATTTCGGCGACCTACGCGAAGGGCTATCAAGCGACGTGGCGCCGGATCGTATCTACGTGTTCACCCCGGATGGCCATGTCATTGACCTGCCACGGATCGCTACGCCCATTGACTTTGCCTATCGCGTGCATACCGAAATTGGCCACCGTTGCCGTGGAGCCAAGATCAACGGCCGTATCGTGCCGCTGACCTACAGACTCAAAACTGGGCAGCAAGTCGAAATTCTCACCGCGAGCAAAGGCGGGCCGAGCCGCGACTGGATCAACCCCAGCCTTGGCTATGTGCGCACGTCCCGCGCGCGGGCCAAGATTCAAGCCTGGTTTAAACACCAAGCGCGAGATCAAAACGTCGAAGAGGGGCAGGCGCTCTTTGAGCGCGAGATGAAACGCCTGGATATCGAAGGGCTTGACCGTAAACGCCTGGCGGCAGCGGTCAATTACATTAGCGCCGAGGACATGTACGCCGCGCTGGGCGCAGGAGATCTGCGTATCGGTCAGGTGTTGAATCAAGCGCAGCACCTGTTTGGCGAAACCGACGATCAGGAGCAGCTCGACCGCTTACTGGCCAAGCCCAAACACCAGTCGAGCAAGGCGACCAAAAGCGATATTACCGTGCTGGGCGTGGGCAACTTAAAAACTAGCATGGCCAATTGCTGCCGCCCGGTCCCAGGGGAGCCCATCGTTGGGTTTATCACCCAAGGGCGTGGGGTAACGGTGCACCGGGAAGACTGCCCCAATATTTTGCAATTGCGCGGCGATGAACCACAACGCATTATCGAAGTCGAGTGGGGCGAGCGGGCGCAAACTCGCTACCCAGTGACCATCGAAATTCAAGCCTGGGACCGTTCAGGGCTCTTGCGCGATGTCACCGGTCTGCTGGGCAATGAGAAAGTCAACGTACTGGCCGTCAACACGCTCACCGATACTGATGAAGGCATTGCTCGCCTACGCATCACGCTGGAAGTCGATGGGTTGGAAGCTCTCGGGCGGCTATTTTCGCGGATTCAGCAGCTCCCCAACGTCACCGAAGTGCGTCGGTTACGCAATGCCGATCCGGAAAAAAGTGCTCGCAAAGGAGGCGCATAATGCGTTACCAGCTGGAGGATCTGCTCACGCTGATGCAGGTGTTGCGCGACGTTGACCAAGGGTGCCCGTGGGACATCAGGCAAGACTGGGACAGCATCGTGCCGCACACGCTAGAAGAGGCGTATGAAGTCGCCGATGCCATTGAACGGCGTGCTTTTAATGAGCTTCCCGGCGAGTTAGGGGACTTACTCTTTCAGGTGGTTTATTACGCCCAGTTCGGCGCCGAGGAGCAGCGCTTTGACTTTGCCGATATCGTCGATACGCTGGTGAAAAAGATGCTGCGCCGCCACCCGCATGTCTTCCCGGAGGGGACGTTAGCATCGCGGCGCCCGCCCGGCGTTAGTGCGGATGAGGTTCAGACTCAGCAGGTCAAGCACCGCTGGGAAGCGCTAAAAGCCGAGGAGCGTGACGCCCGGACTGCCAATCCGGCTTCAGTATTAGATGACGTGCCGCGCACACTGCCAGCGCTTTCGCGCGCGGCCAAACTCTCGAAACGCGCCGCGCGTGTGGGGTTTGATTGGCCGGATGCGAGCGGTGTGCTGGCTAAAATTCGTGAAGAGATCGACGAGGTGGAAGCCGCACTTGAGGCCGGCGACCAGCGCCACGCGCAAGACGAAGTGGGCGATTTGCTGTTTGCCGTGACCAATTTAGCCCGCACGCTAAACGCCGACCCTGAACAGTGTTTGCGTACTACCAATAGCAAGTTTGAGCGTCGCTTTCACCATGTCGAGCGTGGGTTGGCAGCCAAAGGCCGAACACTGTCGGATGCGTCGCTCGATGAGATGGAAGCCCATTGGCAAGCGGCCAAAGCCCAAGAATGTAACGACGTTTAATATTTTTAACGCGCTGTTTTTAAAGTGCTATTTTTAACGTACTGTTTTAAAGTGCTATGCGACCCCTGCAAGGAGGCCACGCCATGAGTCACGATTTACATGAATCGCTGCGCGATAATGTGCGCATTCTCGGCGATAGCTTAGGCCGAACCATCGCCGATGATCTGGGGCAACCCTTCGTGGATAAAATCGAAGCGATCCGTGCTCACGCCAAGCAGGGGCGCCAGGGGGATTCGCTGCACCAACGCGAGCTGATCGAGTATTTGCGTGAGCTACCCGAGCGTGATCTTTTGCCCGTTACCCGTGCGTTCAATCAGTTTTTGAATCTGGCCAACATTGCCGAGCAGCACTACCGTGCCCGCTTTCGTCACGTAGAGGATTACAAGCCTGGCACCCAGCCGGCGTTGGGTGATTTGCTCTCCCGCGCCAAGCAGGCCGGTAATTCGCCGCGCAAACTGGTGGAAACGCTCGCCACTATGCGCGTCGAATTAGTGCTTACCGCACACCCGACCGAAGTCATTCGCCGTACGCTGATTCAAAAATACGACGCCATCGATGACTGCTTGACCGCTATCGAAAACGCGGAGGATTACCCCGAGCGTGGCACGCGCGCCGAAGGGCGTTTGGAAGAGCTTATCAGCCAGGCATGGCACACCGACGAAATCCGTCACGAGCGCCCCACGCCGGTGGACGAAGCCAAATGGGGCTTTGCCGTAATCGAAAACTCGCTATGGCAAGCGGTGCCCGATTTCCATCGTGACCTGGATAACTTGCTGGTGGAAACCGCTGGCGAGCGCCTGCCGCTGGATGCCGCGCCGATTCGATTTGCCTCATGGATGGGTGGGGACCGCGATGGCAACCCCAACGTTACCGCCAAGGTCACCAGTGAAGTGTTGCTGTTAGGCCGCTGGATGGCGGCGGATCTTTATCTGCGCGACTTGGAGCAGCTTAAAACTGAGCTCTCGATGTGGAAAGCCAATAGCGCACTTAAAGCGGAAGTGGGCGACGTGCCCGAGCCTTACCGAGAGCTATTAAAGCGATTGCTAGCCCGCGTTGAAGCCACCCGAGATTGGGCCAAGGCCCGACTCGAAGGAAGCAGTTTTGAGGGTGGCCCGATTATTGAAACCCGCGATCAACTCTACGCGCCGCTTTTAGCTTGCTATCGCTCGCTGTGCGATGTCGGGCTCGATACCATCGCTAACGGTGCGCTATTGGATACCTTGCGCCGGGTCGCGGTGTTTGGCGTCACCCTCACCAAGCTTGATTTGCGCCAGGAGGCGAGCCGCCACGCGCAGGTGATGGAAGAGCTCACCGAGGCGTTGGGGCTTGGGCACTACCAGCAGTGGGATGAAGCGCAGCGTCAGCGTTTTTTGCTTGATGAGCTTGATTCTCAGCGTCCGTTGATTCCGCGCCGCTGGGAGTGCTCTGCCGAGTCTCGCGAGGCGTTAGATACGTTCAAGGTCATCGCTCAAGAGCATTGCGAAGCGCTCGGCACCTATATTATTTCGATGGCGGCAGAGCCTTCTGATGTGCTTACCGTTGCCCTATTGATGAAAGAGGTCGGCGGAAAGGTTGCACTGCCCATTGCACCATTGTTTGAAACCCTCAATGACCTTGACCACGCCAGCGGTGTGATTGACCAGCTGCTGTCGCTACCCGGCTATCGAGCGCTCATTAGTGATCGTCAGGAAGTGATGATCGGTTATTCGGATTCAGCCAAAGACGCCGGGCAACTCGCCGCTGCTTGGGCGCAGTATCGAGCTCAAGAAGCGTTGGTGAACGTCTGCGAACAGCATGGCGTGGATTTGACACTCTTTCACGGCCGTGGTGGCACGGTCGGACGCGGTGGCGGCCCAGCACACGCTGCGATTCTCTCTCAGCCACCGGGCTCGGTAAACGCCAGCCTGCGGGTGACCGAGCAGGGTGAGATGATCCGCTTTAAGTTTGGTCAGCCCGATATCGCGTTGCGCTCGATGGAAATTTATGCCTGTGCGGTGCTCGAAGCGACGCTATTGCCGCCGCCGGCGCCCGAGCCGCACTGGCGTGAAGAGATGGATCAGCTTGCGGACATCGCCCATGCGGCTTACGTCAAGGTGGTGCGCGAAGATCCCGACTTTGTGCCTTATTTTCGCTCTGTTACGCCAGAAGGTGTGCTGGGTAGGTTGCCATTGGGCTCGCGGCCGACCAAGCGCCGCCAAGATGGTGGTGTGGAAACTCTAAGGGCTATCCCCTGGATTTTTGCCTGGACGCAGATCCGCTTGATGCTGCCCGCGTGGTTGGGCAGCGGGGAGGCTTTTTCCCGGCGTTTGGAGCAGCCCGGCGGGCGTGAAGTGCTGCAAGAGATGCGCAATCAGTGGCCTTTCTTTGGCACGTATTTGGATATGCTGGAGATGCTTTTGGCCAAAGCGGATGTGGGCATTGCGGCCTATTACGAGCACCGTTTGGTGGATGAGCCGTCACTTAAGGCGCTGGGCAAGAAGCTGCGCGAGCGTTTCGAGAGTCTGGAAGCGGCGGTGTTGGAAGTGCTGCAGCAGGAAGCGCTCTTGGAGAACACCCCGCTGATTCGCCAAGCGATCGATGTACGCAACCCCTATATCGACCCACTGCATGGGTTGCAGGCGGAGCTTTTGCAGCGTAATCGCGATGCCGATGGGGCGATCAGTGCCGATCTTTCCCGTGCACTTATGGTGACCATGGCAGGGATTGCCGCCGGACTGCGTAATACGGGGTAACAGGGTAATTAACGCTTAATTTAAAAAGGCAGGTGCAGGGAAGCACTTAGCTGGTTTAAGTGGTTAAGCGTTGGTGCGTCAATGCGCTCATACTCTAGCCGGCTGATCAGTCGATTCACCCGAACGCTGGCGCCCACCCCATGCAGCATTGACGTGCCGCTGTCATCGACGTCTTGCGGGGAGTGGGTTTCACCGCGCCACTCCGTTAAGCCTGATTTTGCATAAATGCTAAAGGTGCCCATGCGCATGCCTGCGACTAAGGCGCCCCCTAGACTCATGGTATTCATAAGCATCGAATCGACGCCCGATGCGATAGGAACTTCGTCGCTTTCGCGATAGGCAATTTCGGCACCGATATCAATCTGGGGTAAGTACCAAGGCGTAAAGCCGGCGGTGACGCGAAACCCCGACGAATAAGCATCTAGCCCACTGAGGTCACTGCCTTCGAGAATCACGCCGTTGTCCAGTTGGAGCAGCTCGCTGTCGGGCGCGGTGTACGCTAATGGCGACGCAGTGTAGCTGTCGTAATCGTCATCGTTTGCATGGCTCGCGCTTAACGGCAAGAGACAACAAAATAGGCTGGTAGCGATGCGTTTCACGTTGATGGCTCCAAGTGCGTACCGGGTGACGCACAGCGACAATCCAATAAATTAGGACGCTTTATTTGATTACCAGAATACCAGCCTAGCAACTCGCTTCGATTTCGACCACTTTAATTGCCTCATCCGCCAAGTTGGCCACCAGGTTTTTGCCCATGGTGAGAAAGCGCTCGCCAAATACCAGTTGCGGAGAGAGCAGCGCTGGGCGTTGGGTTTGCGTCTCTTTCTCGCGCTGGCGCTTTCGCCAGGCAAGCGCATCTTCGCTCCAATCGTTAAAGTGGTTCAGGTAAAATCCTGCTTCGTGCAGCTGTGCCTTGAGCGAGGCGGCACTTTCCAAGTGCGAGTGAGCGGCATCTGAGGCCCAAGGCACCGGATAGCGCATCGCGAGCGCGTTGGGACCGCTGACGACTTCATGCATGACCAAACGGCCTTCGCGACGTAGCACCCGACGACACTCACGCAGTACCGCCAGCCCGTCAGGCATGTTGAGAAAACTGTGTTGGAACAGCACCGCGTCCATGCTGGCAGTGGCAAAAGGCAGGTGGGTGGCATCGCCGGTGACGCACTGGACTCGCTTTTCTAATCCCGAAAGCTCAGAGAGACCTTGGTTTAAGCGATTAAACCCATGAGTGATATCCAGCCCCACCAGCACAAATCCTAACTCGGCTGCCTGTCGCATCAGCCCGCCTGCGCCGGCGCCAATATCCAGCACGCGCGGGTGTGTTTTGGCATTGAGCAGGTCGATCAGCCTTGCCGACGCCTTGACCCCGCCAATATGCAGTTGATCAAGCGGGGCAAGTTCAAAAACCGTGGGGCCAGAAGGGAAGTACTCGGCCACCCGGCCGAGCACTTCCTCCACGCTTAAATGTTGTTGGTAGTGATGAGAAAGCGTTGTCACTTTTCCAGCCCTAGCTCCTCGATAGAGATTTCGCGCATCTTGAACTTCTGGATTTTGCCGGTCACCGTCATCGGGAACTCATCGACAAACTTGAAGTAGCGCGGAATCTTGAAGTGGGTAATCTTGCCTTTGCAGAACTCGCGCAGCTCTTCGTCGGTTACGTCTTGCTTGCCGTTCAGCTTGACCCAGGCAATCAGCTCTTCGCCGTATTTCTTGTCCGGCACGCCGGTAACCTGCACTTCCGATACGCCAGGGTGGGTGTAAAGAAACTCCTCAATCTCTTTGGGATAGACGTTTTCGCCGCCGCGAATCACCATGTCTTTGATGCGGCCAACGATTTGAACGTAGCCCTCGTCGTCCATGGTGGCCAAATCGCCGGTGTGCATCCAGCCCGCTTCATCGATCGCTTCCTCGGTCGCCTTTTCGTTGTTCCAGTACTTGAGCATCACGCTATAGCCGCGGGTGCAGAGCTCGCCAATTTCACCGCGCGGGAGAATGCCGCCGCTACCCGGATCGACAATTTTACTTTCCAAGTGAGGCTGCGTACGCCCCACGGTAGACACGCGTTTATCGATGCTGTCGTCAGCGCCAGTCTGCGTTGAAACCGGGCTGGTTTCGGTCATGCCATAGGCGATTTGCACGCCTTTCATGTTCATCTTATCGATGACCTGCTTCATGACCTCCGCCGGGCAAATAGAGCCGGCCATGATGCCGGTGCGCAGGCTAGAGAGGTCGAAGCTTGAGAAATCCGGGTGATCGAGCTCGGCGATAAACATGGTCGGTACGCCGTAAAGGGCGGTGGCGCGCTGGGAGTGAACGGCCCTTAGCACTGACTCTGGGTCAAAGCCTTCGCCGGGATAAATCATCGCCGCGCCGTGGGTCACACAGCCAAGGTTGCCCATCACCATGCCGAAGCAGTGGTAGAGTGGCACCGGAATGACCAGGCGGTCTTCGCTGGTGAAGCCCATGCTTTCGGCGACAAAAAAGCCGTTATTGAGAATGTTGTGGTGCGAGAGAGTCGCGCCTTTAGGGAAACCTGTGGTGCCTGAGGTGTACTGAATATTGATCGGGTCGTCGAACTGCAGCGTGGCTTGCAGATCGTCCACGTCGGTTTGGCTAATTTGGTTGGCCTGATCGAGCAGGTCCTGCCAGCGCCACATGCCGTCGTACTTTTCGGTGCTTAAGTTGATCACCCCTTCAAG
>JBNJFC010000022.1:0-20620 GCA_051746485.1 Pseudomonadota bacterium | reverse complement strand
AGCAAATGTCATGCCGTCTGCCTGTAGTGATAATTGATGTTGCACAATGCCTACGTTTTAGATACATGTCTTGTACAATGGTAGGAGCGTTTTTTTGAGTACGGGTGTTATGTCGATATTTGCCGCTGAATTAAACCCGGCGGATCATTCTCTAACCGGAGATGATCTGCTGCCTGAAAGTCTGCTGGATTTTTTAGCCTGCCCCACCCCCAAGGCTTGGCTGAGTTGGGCGCTGGAAAATCCCGAGCTGTTACTGATTGATCACGCGCAGTGCGAAAAAAAAGCCGCGTCGACGGCGATGAGTTTGCTCTATCGGTATGTTGATCAACCGTTACTGCTGAGCAAGATGTCACAGCTAGCGCGCGAGGAGCTTTTACATTTTGAACAAGTGGTTCAACTGATGGAAAAGCGCGGCGTGACGTATCGCCATTTAACTGCCTCGCGTTATGCCGAAGGGTTGCGACGGCATGTACGCCCCAATGAGCCTGAGCGGTTGATTGATGTGCTGATTATCGGTGCATTGATTGAGGCGCGTAGCTGTGAGCGCTTTGCCTGTTTGATTCCCTACTTAGATACCGAGCTTGCTAAATTCTATCGCACGCTGGTGAAATCAGAAGGGCGCCATTTTGAGGATTACCTTTTGCTGGCAGGTCAGCAAACCCAGGAACCTATCGATGACCGCATTGCGTTCTTTGTGGCTTGTGAGCAGGAATTGATTATGTCGGCTGATACAGTCTTTCGTTTTCACAGTGGTGTTCCGGCGTAACCCGCCATTCGCTTAGGCAGGATGTGTCCCATGCGCGATGAAGTAAGTGAGTCTGATCAGCTGGTTCTTTTTGGCCATTTCTCGCTCTCTCAAGGGGAGGATGTGCTGACCCACTTCAGCTACGACAAAGTGAAGGCGTTGCTTGTGTACCTGCTACTACACCGACAGCCGGTAAATCGAGCTGCGCTAGCGGAGCTTCTCTGGCCAGACCAGGGGTTGTCCTCAGGGCGGACTAACCTACGTCACGCGTTGCACTGTTTGCGGCAGTCGCTCGGGGATAAAGCGGATCAAGTGCTCAACGTTTCCCGCCAAACGATCGCGTTCAATTTGCCTTCCCATTGGCAGGTGGATCTGCATGAGTTGCAGCGTTTGCTAGAAGGGCCGCGCGATCTTGAAACGCTCGACGCGGTGCTGGCCTGCTATCAAGGGGATTTGATCGAAGAGTTGCAGCTAACCAACTGTGCCGAATTTCAGCGTTGGCTGGTGCAAGTACGCAACGAATGGCGTCAGCGTGTTATCCGTTTTGCCGAACAGGTACTGGACGCACACACCGATCTGCCGGATGCCATGTTAGAAACACTGGTTAGCCGCTTTTCGGGTTATGGCCCTTTCCATGAGCGGCTGGTGAAGCAGTTGGCGGAGCAAGACCAAATGGCCGCTGCCCACGAGCAGTACAATAGTTACTTGCAGTTGTTGGCACTTTCTGGGCAGCAACCGGAACCCAACTTTTTACAGCTTGCCAACTATTGGTCAGATGGGCATCAAGACCCACGCATGATCAGCCCGCAAGGCGCCTATTCCCGTACCTTGGCGGCAGATAGTAAGCCGCTACGCGAGGATGAAATCGAGCTTCGTCAGCTTTCTGTCATGGCCATACGTCTGCGTTTGCAGGGCGATTGGCAAGACCGTGGAGCGACCCGAAGCTGCCTGACCTTGCAGCTTGAATTGTTGCGCTGGCTGGAGCAACAGTGCCACCACTTGGGCGGATTTTGGTTACCGGGCGCCACGGGGGGCTTGGGCTTAGCCTGCTTTGGTACACATGGGCCTGCGCACCAGCTGGCTGAGCTAGTGGCGTTATACGAGCACTGCCGACATGCGCTGCCGCAAGAGTGCGAACGCCATTGGACGGGGGAAGGTGAGCCGCCAAGCTTTGAGCTAGCAGCGGGCTTGCACAGTGGCCGCGTGGTTTACCTGCCAGAGCGCCAGTTAGCTGACCCGCTAGGGCAAGTGACGCAAGTTTCGCTTGAGCTAATGAGCGCTGCGGAGGGCAGTGAGCTTGTGATCTCGCAAGAGGCGAGCCAACACATGCCGCCCGCGCTTGATTTGCAACCACGTTTGACGTCCCGCTTGCTAGCTAGCGATGGCCGTGTGCGCCTGCGCGCTTTGGCCCTAGGCAAAAACGAGGGCGGTCGTGATGCCATGCCGCCCAGTTTGGTCGGGCGCGAAACAGCCCTGCGCACACTGCGTGATGCCTTGGCGCGGGCCGGCATTGGGTTACGTCAAAGCGTGTTAGTGCGAGGTCCTTCCGGCATGGGGAAATCCGCGCTGATGGTCGGGTTTCGTCAGTTAGAGCTTAGTCGCGACGCCGCGATTTGCTGGCAGCCTGCCACGCGCTTGTCAGTATTAGAGCCGTACGGCGTGGCCCGTTCGTTGATCGCTTGGTATCTCGATGCCGAGCCCGATACTGGTCTGGTGAATGAGCTGCAGGCCCGCTTGGGTATGCCTGAGCTTGACGATGCCCGCCAGCGATTATTGGAAGAAGCACTCGGGGTGCGCGACGTACAGGAAATTACCCAGCTGACACAAAACGGTGAAGCTGTAGAAATGGTGGTAAGCCTGCTGCATTGTTTAATAGAGCAGCAGGCGTCGGAGCGAACCCTCGTATTGATGCTCGACGATTTACAGTGGTTAGATGAGCCCTCATTCAAAGTGCTATCTGGCCTTCAGGCACGCTTACCTATCAACACTGCCTTTATGCTCGTCGCAAGTCACCATGGTCGCGAGGCTCTGCCGGTCAAGCTGCACTGGGACCAGCAAATCACGCTAGGGCGCTTGGATGAATTGCAGTCCTCGCGGTTGTTGTCGCAGTTGGCACGCCGTTATCGTATTCATCTTAGCCCGCGGTTGCGCAACCAAATTATTGAGCGTTGCGATGGCGTACCGCTCTATATGCAGGAGATTTGCCGGCGTCTGGATATGGACCGTCGTGAGGGGCGGACCATACAGTTTGATGATTTGCCCAAAGGGCTTTTAGGCCTACTCGCTAGCCGTATTGATCAGTTAGAACAAGATCGCCACTTAGCCCATGTGGCCGCTGTATTGGGCAAACGCTTTCGGTTGGATTTTCTTGCCGAGTGCAGCGGTGTCGAGCCACCAGCGCTGCAGCAGGGGCTGGAGCATATGCGCCAGCTTGAAATCGTCGAGCCGGTAGAAAAAGAAGGCGATCACCCAGAATACCAGTTTAGCCATCAGCTTCTACAGGAAGCGGCTTATCTTTCTTGCCCACGGGATGTGCGCGTCAAGCTCCATCAGCAAGTGGTTAGCTTGATCGAAGAGCGCTTTCCCATGTGGATTAGCCGTCATCCCGGTGACTTTGCCACCCATCTGCGCCGTAGCGGCCATTATGCCCGCGGTGCTCGCTACTTTGAGCTTGCCGCGCGTGAGGCCTTGAAAGTCAGCGCTAACCGTACGGCGCTGCGCATGGCTGATTTTGGTATTGCCAGCCTGCGTCATGTGGACCATCAAGCCGAGCGTGAAGTCAGCTTACTTACCGTGCGTGGCCAGGCCGCGTTTGCCTTGGAAGGCCACGGTTCTCCAACCGCGCATGAAAGTTTTGTCCGTGCTCGGGAGCTTTTGCGTAACACCGGTCAGGAGAGTGCCGATGAGCCAGAGGATTTAGAACAAATCTTTTTGGTGAAGTGGGGGCTATGGGTGGGGCGTAGTCAGCGTTACGCGCATGCGGACGCGTTTGCGCTGGCATCAACGTTGGCGGGAATCGCCGCCAAGTTGGACGACCCTCGCTATCAGCGCTTGGCGGATTACGCGCGAGCCCATTGCGAATATTGGGCAGGGCGTATTCAACAAGCGCATGATCACCTTGATGAAATTGATCCGCTCAACGCGCCGATGATGATTGAGTGGTTGCCCTTCTCGGATCACCCGCAAGTCACCGCGGCGTGCTTTCAGGGCTGGGCCTTGTGTTTGCGCGGTGATTATCAGCGCGCCGAACGGCAAGTTTCTGCGGCCATTCGCTTGGCGGAGCAAATCGGTCACCCCGGTACGCTTGCCATGGCGTTGTTGTTTGCAGCGGCTCTTTATCGCCAACTTGGACATGTGCACTTGGCTACGCGCCACGCCGAGCAGGCAGCGGCGATGACTGGCACACCGGATTTACAACTTTGGCAAATTGCCGCTCAAGCCATTTTGGGCTGGCAGCGAGCGTTAGGTGGCGACAAAAATGGCTTACAGAGCATCGAAGATAGCCTGGATCACATGGCCGAGCTGAATGGACGTGATCGATACCAGCGCCCGGTATTATGGTACGCCGATGCGTGTGTGGCATTAGGTGAGCTGAAAGCCGCAGAAGACTATTTAGATCAGTGTCTGGTTATTGCGCAGGAACGTACCACGCTATTTTTGCCTGAGTTGGCCACTCAATTAGCTCGGGTTCGTCAGCGTTTGGGGCACGCACCTCAAGAGGTTAAAGCGCTCACAAGCCTGGCGATTTCTCAGGCGCGAGAGCATGGTAATCGCCATCAAGAGTTAGCGGCTCTGGAGTTTTGGCTGACGGACATAGCGCCTGACGATGATAAAGCTCGGAAAACCTTCCGGCGCTTGCTCAATGAAGTCAGCCACAGTGATGCACCGGTGCTGGTGCGCTGGGTCAGCCTGCTTGGCCGTCGCTTAGCACCAGAAGTGTAGAGAGTGATAGTGTTATTTAGACAGTGCCGTGCTCGGGCAATGGCAGCTTATCCTGTTGCATCTTCCAATCGGGTTAGCGCGGCGAGGGCATCTTCACGTTTCTCGCCGCATAACGCTGAATCGAAGATAAACTTTGAACAAACCGCTGGGCGTGAGGCGTCGCCAAATAGGCGGCATAAATTATACTCGTCGAGTTGCACACAACGCATCCCAGCAGGTTTACCGTTAGGCATTCCCGGTATAGGAGTGCTAATGGAGGGTGCTATGCAGCATGCCCCGCAACCAGGACGGCAACCCTCGTTGGGGAGGGATTGATCGGTTTGAATCAGAGCGCTCATGGCGAGCCTTCAGCAAGGGGTGCGGCAGAGTGTGAAGCATCAAGATTTGAGGCGCCAGGGTGTGAGACATAGCTAAGTGGGTCTACCGCGCCGTTTTGCTCAAAGGCGGCAAGGCGCTCACGGCAACTACCGCACTTCCCGCACGCCAACGCCTTGCCTTCGTAGCAGGTCCAGGTGTGGGTGTAATCGAGCCCCATAGCGAGGCCGTCTCGCAGAATATCGGCCTTGCTGGCGTGAAGATAGGGCGCGTGAAGGGTGACCGGTGAGAAGTTGGCAATGCCTGCAGCGTGGTTCATCGCGTCGACAAACTCGGGTCGGCAATCCGGGTATAGCGCGTGATCACTAGCGTGGGCGCCATAGTCCACTCGTGTCGCGCCAATATTCACGGCCTTGGCAATGGCTAGCGAGAGCAGCACCATATTACGGTTAGGCACTACTGTGGCAGCCAAATTTTCGCTGTCGTAGTTACCATCAGGTACGTTGCGTTCGGGGTTAGTCAGCGCTGAATTATCCATTAAGCCATGGATGGCGCGAATATCGACCACCTGATGGGGGATGGCGAGCGCTTGGCAAACGTGCGTTGCCACGTCGAGCTCGCGACGGTGGCGCTGACCATAATCAAACGACAGCGCATGAACGTTACGTCCTTCGCGCAGGGCGCGATGAAAAACGGTGAAAGAATCCATGCCACCGGAATAGATCACCACGGTGGTATTTTTTGACGGTTGGGGCATATAAAGCGTCTCTAGGTCGGAGAATTTATTTCTTCTAACTGGCGCGCTGTACGATCTTTGCGCCGAGAAGGTTTCCGGGGTCCGGTCCGGAAGGCAGCAAGTGTACGTAACACATCTTTATCTGGCTAGGTCTGGCTGCCTGGCCAGTGAAAAGCCAGCTTGGTACTATTCACCCACCTTATGAGTGGATATTGTTGATGAAAGCGCCTGAATTACTCTCGCCCGCCGGCACCTTTAAAAATATGCGTTATGCGTTTGCCTATGGGGCAGATGCGGTTTATGCGGGGCAACCGCGATACTCGCTGCGGGTCCGCAATAATGATTTTAAAATTGATAACTTGCATAAAGGTATCGCGTATGCCCACGAGCGCGGTAAGCAATTTTATGTCGCCTCCAATATTGCGCCGCATAATAGCAAGTTGAAAACCTACCTGCGCGATATGGAACCGGTGATTGAAGCCGGCCCTGATGCATTGATCATGTCCGACCCCGGTTTGATCATGATGATTCGTGAGCGCTGGCCAGATCAGGTGATCCATCTTTCGGTGCAGTCCAACGTGGTCAACTGGGCGGCGGTAAGGTTTTGGCAGCAGCAAGGTATCAGTCGCATTATTTTATCGCGCGAGCTATCACTTGCGGAGATTGCGGAAATCCGTGCGCAATGCCCGGATATGGAAATTGAAACTTTTGTTCACGGGGCGCTGTGCATCGCGTATTCAGGCCGCTGCCTGCTCTCGGGCTATTTTAATCACCGCGATCCTAATCAAGGCACGTGCACCAACGCTTGCCGTTGGAAGTACAACACCGTGGCAGCCTCGCAGGATGAAACCGGCGATATTGTGCCGGCTAACTCGGCGCGCGCTCATTCGGCAAGTGGCATTTGGACACCTGGTGAAGGCGGATTGATTGCCGCAGGCAGTGGAAGTGTCGCGGAATCAACCGCCACTGCCGGCGGTTTGGAAGGCCAGGACGAGTTCTCTGCGTTAATTGAAGATCGCACACGCCCTGGAGAGCTCATGCCGGTATTTGAAGATGAGCACGGCACTTATATTATGAACTCCAAAGATTTACGTGCGGTTCAGCACGTGCCGGAGTTGGCCCGTATGGGAGTGACGTCTCTGAAAATTGAGGGACGCACCAAGTCGCATTACTATGTGGCGCGCACTGCGCAGGTCTACCGTCGCGCCATCGATGACGCCGTGGCGGGTCGTCCTTTCGATATGCGCTTAATGGATGAGCTCGATAATCTGGCTAACCGCGGCTATACCGAAGGGTTTTATCGCCGCCACGTACACGACGAATATCAGAATTACCAACAAGGTAACTCGATTGGTGTGCATCAGCAGTTTGTCGGCGAGGTGATCGGCTATGATCCAGCTCATGGCGAACTAGAAATCGATGTGAAAAATCGTTTTGAAGTCGGTGACGGGGTGGAGCTAATGCTGCCGGGCGGTAACCGCCGCTTTGTGCTGGAACATATCCAAAACAAGCGTGGCGATTCCGTTGGTGTGGCGCCTGGCTCCGGTTATGTGGTGCGTATTCCCGTACCCGGTGAAGCCATTGCGCCAGAACGCATTGAGTTTGCCCTATTGATGCGCGATTTAACGTAAGAGCGTCAAAGATGAATAGGCCGTCCAGCGACGACACGGTGTCGCTGGGCTAGAAAGTGCTACGCTGACCCTCCGCCAACGCGAGATAAACTTATGGCAACGATTCAACACAGTGAAATCCTATCTGCTTCGCCTGACAGAGTATTTGCGCTGTTGCGCCGTGTGGAAGATTTTGCTGATTATTCTGACCTAATTCAGCGTATTGAGCCGCTAGGCAACGAACGTTATCGCTGGTACGTACGGGCGGTCGGCATGGATTGGACGTTTGATGTGGAAGTAACGGAAGCAAAGGCACCGGAAGTACTGGCGTGGAAGTCGCTTGATGGTGTAAAAAATCAAGGGCGGTATCAGTTGCGCCCAGTCCCTAACGGCACTGAAGTCTCACTCACCTTAACGTATGAGATCCGCAACCGGTTCGTCGAAAAGGCGGTGAATAAAGCGGTGAACCCGCTAGTGGGAAAGGTCAGCGGTCAAATTTTGGAACGAGTAGAAGCCCGTCTAAACGCAGAGAAATAATCGCTAAGTGATGGCTTAAAACCCAGTCACTTAGCGGGTCATGTTGAGTTTAAACACTACGTTGTGAAAAGCTTAGTTACTTTTGTGCATTGAGACGTCCAAATGGTCAACGACTTCGGCCCAGTCGGCGTCTTCTTCCACGGCTTCACGCAGAAACTCCGCTTGGCCTTCGTTCCAGCAAGCAGCATTGGCTAACGGCATCTCTTCAGGCAGCGGCGAGTGACGTTCGATAAAGCGCTCAATAGAGGCTGCGTCATTGGCTAGACCAAGTTGTTCAAACAGTTCGCTAAAGTGGTGAACCGGTTTATCCATCGATTTTCTCCTTTCGATACAGTCGATAACAAGTGATTAGTCGCTACTCTCACCATAGCGCGTATGCGCGTTTATGACATGCTGACATGGCACTGGGTCGCGACAAAATATACTAGCGCTCGCCCACCAAGGCTGTCACGAATTGTTGACGGCGCTGGTCCTCAGTGAGGGGTTGGGCAAGCAGGTGAATGAGTTTGGTGTAAGCCGCCTCAGGTGTCATACCATCGCCCGAGATAACGCCAGCTTCTACTAAATTGTGCCCAGCCGCGTAGGCGCCAAGGTGGACACTACCTTGCGGGGCTTGGCTGATGGCCGCGATGAGTTTGCCTTCTCCGGTTGCCGCGGCGATAGCCGCTACAATATCGGGGTCGTTAGCGATGTTTCCCGCTCCCCAAAGCTCTAACAGAGCGCCTCGTACTCGGGCATCGTTTAGCCATGCTGCAAGTTGCCAAGCGGCCATGCCCGGCCAAAGCGTTACCCTGACCACCTCGCCTTGAGCCAGAGGGACGTAGTCAGGCAGCTCAAAACGTGGTGCACCGCGCTGTTGATGGGAAAGGCCACGGCTTGGGTAATAGACGAAATCCTCTTCGACACGCTCACCCAGTAGAGGGTAATTGGGGCTTGTGAAGGCATTCGCCGCTTCGGTGTGCTGTTTTACGGCTCGCGTAGCGCGTAAGAGTTGGCCTGCGAAATAGATGGCGACTTCTTGCAGCGCTGATTGAGCTGCAAAATGTAACGCTCCTTGAATATTTTCGAGCGCGTCGCTATTAGCGACTTCTAGCGGCTGCATGGCCCCAGTGACCACAACGGGCCTATCTAGCCCTTGTAGTTGATACGCAAGGCTTGCGGCCGTCCAGCTTAAAGTGTCGGTGCCGTGGAGCACCACAAAGCCCCGGTAATCGCCTAAGCGGGCATCAATGTCAGCAGCAATATGTTGCCAGGTAATGGGATTAGCCGCGCTTGAGTCGATGGGCGTCGAATAGCTTAAGAGATCAAACACGGGAAGGCGTTGGCGCTCGGGCAGAGGTAACTGTGCTAGCGCTTGGTCTAGGCGTTTATCGAAATGGCCACTAGGGACTAGGCCATTTGGAGAGACTTCCATGCCGATCGTGCCGCCGGTATAGATAATCAATATACGCTCTTCAGATGGAACGCAGGCGGCTAGAGGTGAGGGTGTGCTCATGGTGAAACTCCCGTTTGGATCGACTGGGCGAGGCTAATAACGATGCACAATCAGCTCGCCATCTAGATTGTCCAGCCGAAGGTTTCGTCCGGCAAAGAGGGCAAACCCACTGCACATGGCAAGGATGGTGATGAGCATCCAAGTGATTGTAGAGATCGTTGCCCCCGCTTGAAGCTGTAATCCCACGAGAAATGGGCCCATAGAGGCAAGCGTGTAGCCCCCGCCTTGCACCAAACCTGAGAGTTGTCCGGCAAGGCGGGAATTGGCCGTACGCAACACCAGCAAACTCAAGGCGAGGCTGAAGCTTCCCCCTTGGCCTAGTCCTAATAAAATAGCGCCTGGCCACTTCCATGCCATAGGTGCCATCAACAGTAGCCAAAGCCCCGATGCGGTAAGGCACTGAACGAACAAAAGTGCTGGGCGCTGGTCACGCCCTAGGCGAGCAAGCCAAGGAGCGGTGAGTGCCGATGCCAGTTGAAACATAATAGAAATCGCCATCGTCCAGCCTGCGGCGGCTTCACTGTAACCGCGACCCACCAAAAGCGAAGGCAGCCAGCCAAAAACCACGTACGCCATAGAGGACTGCAGCCCCATAAATAGCATCACATACCAAGTAAGCGGCTGACCTAAGAGTCTCAGTAACCCGCTGGCTTGAGGCTGCGTGATGGCTGTTTGGGGGCGGCTTGGCATGCTGAAATGCCAAAGTAGTAACGCGACGACGGCCAGCAGTGACCAGCTCATTAAGCTTGCTTGCCAGCCCCCTAATAGGTTCGTCAGCGGCACACTTAGTCCAGCGCCAAGGGCACCTCCTAAGCACAGTGCCATGGTGTAAAGCCCGGTGACGAGGTCAGCGCTGTCCGGGAGTTCACGTTTCACCAATGCCGGTAACAACGTACCACCTAAACCAATGGCACTCCCCGCCAGGGCGGAGCCGATAAATAGGGCACCGGGCAAAGGCAGGCCGCGCAGAATTAGCCCTGCGGCCAGCATGATAAGGGCGGTGCTAAGGGCGCGTTCGCTGCCTAAACGGATGGCAAGTAGCGGCGCAAGCGGTGCCGTTAAGCCAAGAAACAACACGGGCAGAGTGGTAAGCATCCCGGCTGCTGCGGGCGAGAGCCCTGCCGTTTCCTGTAGGCGAGTCAGCAATGGGGCAACCGAAGACATTGCCGGGCGTAAGTTAAGCCCCACCGCCACCATAAGCAGTAAAAATACGAGCGAATGTCGCGAGAACATAAACGGCGATTACTTCAAGTGCGGTCGTAAGTCGCCACGCACAGCGTCCAATAGCGTGAGGAAGTGATAGCCTTCAGAGGCATCAACGCAGTCGACCCTTGGGCTGGTGCGCATTCCCTTTTCCATTTGCAAACGATCGTAAATCTCTAATGTCACTTTGCGAGCGGGTTTGTCACCGGGTTGCATGATGCCATCTTCGAGCGTGAACGTTTCTAAGAGGGTGGCTCGCACGCGCGTTTGATTGCTTTCGCTTAACATGCGGCGAATAAATAACCAGCCTTCGCACACCAGCGCGTCTTCGTTGTCGTGGCTGCGAAGAAATAGCGTACGATAGCAAGCGCCCTCAGTGGCGGCTTTTTCTGCCATGCTACGGTAACCCTGCACGACTTGCGTTGCGCTAGCCCTTGCTTGTTCAACACGTTGCTCAATGCCCTGATGTTCACGGCTAAGCTGTTCTTGACGTTGAAAAGTGAGCCAGCGGCGATAGTCCGCCATGAGTTGAGACGACGCCATTAGTCACTCCCACTGTGGTGATTTAGCATGGTTGATAAAAACGTAAGCGATACCATCGCATATTCCTTATACAAGGGCTAGCGGCAAAGGTTAGCGGCGTGAGCGCCTGCCTTGTTGATGACTGGAGGGTTGTCCTTGACGCGGGGCACGCTGTTGCCGGCGACCGTTTTCAATTGGTTGCGCAGTGGCAGTGGGGTCGGGTTCAAAACCAGGCTCGGTATGCCGAGTGAGAGGCTGTTTAATCAGCTTCTCAATGTTTTGGAGTAGGCCATTTTCGTCAACACAGACAAGCGATACAGCCTCTCCCTGGCGTCCTGCGCGGCCTGTACGTCCAATGCGGTGTACGTAATCTTCGGCGACGTTGGGTAAGTCAAAATTAACCACGTGGGGTAAATCGTCGATATCCAGGCCACGCGCTGCAATATCGGTAGCGACGAGAACTTGTAAGTCACCACTTTTAAAGGACTCAAGTGCCCGGGTTCGCGCCCCTTGGCTTTTATTGCCATGGATGGCCATTGCCGGAATAGACTGCTTAGAGAGCTGTTCTGCTAAGCGGTTAGCACCGTGTTTTGTGCGGGTGAAGACCAGCACTTGAAACCAGCGATGCTTTTCGATGAGGTGGGCGAGTAATTCACGCTTTTTATCGCGGTCAACACGATATACCGACTGTTCGATTTTTTCGGCGGTGGTGTTGCGTGGAGCGACTTCGATAAACGCAGGATCGTTTAGGAGCTGCTTTGCCAGCGTTTGAATTTCATTGGAGAACGTCGCCGAAAAAAGTAAGTTCTGGCGCTGTTTTGGCAACAAACGCAGCAATCGCTTAATATCATGGATAAAGCCCATGTCGAGCATGCGGTCAGCTTCATCCAATATCAGGGTTTCGATTTGGGAAAGATCGACATGACCCTGCTGATGTAGATCGAGTAGCCGTCCGGGTGTGGCTATTAACACATCAACACCACGCTTTAATGCGTCGACTTGGGGCTGTTGCCCAACACCGCCGAAAATCACTAGCGACTTCAGTGGTAAATAACGACCATAGTCCCGGACGCTTTCAGCTACCTGAGCGGCGAGTTCGCGCGTCGGTGTGAGTACTAACGCCCGGATATGATGTTTTTGGCTCTTGGTCGATAGGCTTAGACGCTGCAAAAGGGGCAGTGTGAAGCCCGCGGTTTTGCCGGTGCCGGTTTGCGCACTGGCGAGTAAATCGCGGCCTTCAAGGATAACGGGAATGGCTTGAATCTGGATCGGGCTAGGGTGCGTATAGCCCTTGGTTTTAACGGCTTTTAAAAGGTCTTCAGATAGGGATAGGTCAGAAAAAGTAACAGCGGAAGAAGCGTGCATAGTGTCTCCGCGCAGCTAAAGGAGCCACGCATTTGATGTGGTGTAGCTGAGTTTCTCAGCACTTATAAAGGGGAGGACAAGTTTCAAACTGTCTGTAAGCATAACATGCCGTAAACCCTGCAGGCATGAATCCTACAGGGCCAACATAGCGCTGCAAACGAGACTACTGCGGTAAGAAGCTTTTTTGGGTCAAGGTAGAGGCAATGTCGTCGGCAACATTCTTCCAGCTTTGGCTAAGCGCACGAACGAGTGCCGGGTAGCCATCGTTTTCTAATGCCGCGCGCGCTCGAAAGCGATCGAGATGTAATAGCTTATTTTGCACGTTGCGCAATTGCCACTGGCCGCTAGCAATTGCGTAGCCATCGTGGCGACCATGAAACTCATCGACATCTAGCCTCAACGTTAAAGCGTCATCGTTTCCTGTATTGCCTTGTACCACTTGAACCTTTTTTAATGCGACAGCGAGATCATCACGTAGGTTGCGCGCTAATTGGCGATTTAGGCCTTCTGCCCACTGATGTTCACGCGCTTCTCGCATTTCGATATCGTCAAGCTGCATGACAATACCTTCAACATCGAGGTAATGCGCCAAATGCACCGTATCAATATTCAGCTCCGCCTTGGGAGTTTCGGGTGCATGTGGCTGGTCGACGTTGGGGAGCACATAGCGCGTAGGTGGCGTGACGTTGCTCGCACAAGCGCTTAACAACAAGCTTAGAAGTAGTGCTAGTAACGCCGGTCGTGCGCATTGTGCCCATTGGGTTGCTTTTTTTTCTTTATACATCATCGTTTCTCGTTTCCTTAACCCTTTCGGTAAACACACGCCTTAATCACGCGGCGCGCGCGGAATGGGGTCTTGTGTCTCGACGTTATCAAATAAAAGCGCGCGCGGATTTTCGTTTAGTGTCCGCGTCAGCGGTTGTAAATCGCGGAGCAGGCGGTCTATCCGATCAGCCGTAGAGATAAGCTCTTGATAGGCAGGCGAGCTAGGTGACATACCCTCCAGTGTCGTGCGCAACTCTTCAAGTGTCGTATTGATATTGCCACTGACGGCCTGCGTTTCAGGGTCATTGAGCAGCTGGTTAATTGACTGAGATAACGTGTTTATTTCCTTGAGCACCGATTCCGATGCGGCCAAATTCTGGTTTAACCCTGTCAGGATCGGTTCGACCTCGAGACTGTTGAGCTTGTCTAACAGGGCGGTGATTTGTGCCTGAATTTGCGCAAAATCGCCCGCCACTGTGGGGAAAACGGTATGTCCTGCAAAGGTCTCGGCCTGATACTCTTCTGCACTCTCGCGCTGGAAATTAAGGTCTACAAATAGAGCGCCCGTGAGTAAATTGCCACTTTTCAGAGAGGCGCGAAGGCCTATGCTGAACATACGTTTAAAGCGCTCGTCCCACTCCTCTAAATCAATGTCTGCGCTTTCGATACCCAGGCGCTGAGGTTCAATACGGATCAATACGGGGATGGCAAAACGCGCGCGAGAATCGGGCTGTGGCGCAGTAAAATTCCATGGCACCGCGGCGACGGTGCCGACACGTACACCGCGAAACTCCACAGAGGCGCTTTTGCTCAGGCCGCGAACAGAGTCATCAACAAGCAATACATATTCAAGGTAACGGTTAAAGGTTCCTTCCCGTGCACTATTTTCATCCGCGTAAAGATTGAAACGGGTATTGGCATCAACGGGTTGCCCCATGGGAAGGTCTTCCGGCACACCGAAAGTCGCCCCGCCACCAAGTAGTGCCTCAAGTGATTCAAGGTTGACACGAACGCCGTCGGCATCAAGTTGGAAATCGATGCCACTAGCGACCCAAAAACGTGTGCTATCTGTCACCAAATTAGCGTATTGCTCTTCAATGAAGATTTGATGGTGCATGGTGCGCTCTTCGGCGTTGAAGTTTGCTTCTTCCACACGCCCTACGGTGTAACCTTGGTAGGAAACGGGGTCACCCACGTTGAGTGAATTACCTAATTGACTGACTAGGCTAAGCTGTAAACCCGCAACACCAGCGGGGGAAACAGGAGGGGTGTCGCTAACATTAAATTGCCGTTTTGGTTGGTCAGCATTGCCGGGTTCTAACTGGATATAGGCTCCCGAAAGAACAGTGCCTAAACCACTGATTCCTTCACGACCGATACGCGGCTTGACGACCCAGAAACGGCTCTCTGCATTGAGCATCGACTCGGCATTTGGGTTTATGCGCGCGGCGATGACAGCGTGAGAAAGATCCTCAGACAGCTTAACGCTTTCTACGCGACCAACCTCAACGCTACGGCTGCGGATGAGTGTTTTGCCGGCTTCGATGCCGTCTGCGTTCTCAGTGGTGAGCGTGATGAGCGTGCCGCGACTGGTGTAATTGTCATAAACCAGCCACATACCGATAAGAATGGCAACGATAGGAATGATCCAAATAGGAGACAGTCGTGCCTGTGGAGAAGGTTTGGCGCGGTGTAGGTCTTTTTCATCCGTGGGATTTTGTGTTGAGTTCTCGTTAGCCATCAACATTTCCTGAGTAACGCGGGGGTGGTGCATCCCAGATAAGGCGTGGGTCAAACGTCATGGCGGCCAGCATGGTAAGAACCACGACGGCGCCAAAAGCGAGTGCTGCGGGGCCGGGTGTGATCGACATCAGAGAGCCTGCGCGTATCAACGCGACGAGAATGGCCACAACAAAAATATCAACCATCGACCAACGACCGATGAATTCAGTGATGCGGTATAGCACGGTGCGTTTGTGGGCGTTTATTTCATTACTACGTTTGACAACGAGGCAAAGCCACGTAAGGGCGACCAGCTTGCCTACGGGAACAATCACGCTGGCGATAAAAATAACTGCTGCAATTGGCCAGGAACCCATCTGGGCAAGCTCAACCACGCCGCCAATAATTGTAGAAGGAGACGTGTTTCCTAGGCTTGTAGTGTTCATTATGGGGTAAAGGTTAGCAGGAATATACATGATCGTCGCGGCGATAATAAGCGCCCATGTGCGCTGTAAACTATGGGGTAATCGGTTGTGAAGCGGTTCATGACAGCGTATGCAGCGCGTCTTTTTTGCCGCCGGATCGATGCGGTTGATTAGACCGCAAGTGTGACAGCCGGCCAAACCTTGCGCCGAGGCAGTGGCAGCCGTGCGTGTACCCTCCGGGGCTCGCGACTCGCCGTCATCGAGTGAAAACCACATCCAGTCGGCATCAAGCGACTGAGTGGTGAGGAGTAGCAAAACAGCAAATACGCAGAAGGCCCAAAAAGAAATACCTAGCTCTACCTGAGCCATGCCAGCAACTTTGATTAGGCTGACAAGCGCGCCAATAATAAATACGTCTGCCATTAGCCAAGGCGCTAAGTGAGATAAAGAGCGTGCAATATCGCGGCTAAACGGCAAAGGATGGTTACGTAGAAGCCCAAACTGAAGCCAGATTACACTTATTAAGTAAACAGCCGGTAGCACCACAATGGTCATTATAACGGCAATAGCAACCAGCGGTTGATCAAAGCCAATTAGGGTTGTGGCTGTTTGCGTTAGCTCAATACGGTTGCCTACCCCGCTCACACTAAAACTGACAAAAGGAAAGAAAACAGCGGCCAGTAGTGCCACCAGGGCAGACACCGCCAGTGCCATACTGCGTTGCGCTGGGTATCGATGACGTCTCACAAGCGTATAGCCACAACGTGGGCAGGTGGCCTTTTCACCGGATTTAAGCGGCGGTAATGCGCTGACCCAGTCACACTCGTGGCAGGCCCTTAGCCGTCTACGTTGAGTACGAGCCTCGGGAGGTGCGTGATCAACGTCTGATATAGGCGGTGCCAGTAAGCGCTGTTTGGCCAGCCGATAAGGCATAACGCGAAAAAGCCCTGTGTGCTTTAGGGGGGAGCGCAAATTGGAGGAATGGGAGTCACGCAATGAGCGCCTCATAAAGTTTCGTCATGGATGATGCTAATATGCCGCCCTCGCTACACGAGTCAAGCCTTGGTGCAAATAGCATGAAATGCTTGACCTGAATGCCTGCTTGCACAACGATTGCTCGCGCCATTGTGCTTGGTCCTGCCATTTAAGGAAATAACATGTTGCTTCCCATACTCTCCGTCGTTGGGGGATTGATTTTACTCATTTGGAGTGCTGAGAAATTTATCGAAGGAGCGGCCGCGACATCGCGCTGGCTGGGGTTGTCGCCGCTTCTGATCGGGATGTTGGTAATCGGCTTCGGGACCTCTGCCCCTGAAATGATGGTGTCGGTTCTGGCTGCATTGCAAGGCAGCCCGGGGTTAGCCGTAGGGAATGCCTATGGCTCCAATATTGCCAATATTGGCTTAGTGTTGGGTTTTGTGGCGTTATTGGCGCCGCTGGCTGTCCACTCAAGTGTTATTCGTAGAGAGATGCCTGTGCTCTTTGCCGTCACTCTCCTTACCGGGCTGATGTTATGGGATGGTTTCGTGGCGCGCTGGGAAGCGATCATCTTGTTGTTGGTGCTTTTGACTTTTATCACTATCAGTATCGTGAAATCACGTGGTGAGCAAGACGACGTCCTGGTTGATGAAGTTACTTCTACACTGGAAAGCCACCCTATGTCGCGTGGTCAGGCGGTGGCTTGGACACTGATAGGTCTTGCTCTTTTGGTCGCAAGCTCCCGGTTTCTTGTGTGGGGTGCGGTTGAAATCGCGACGGCTTTCGGCGTCAGTGAGCTCATTATTGGCCTTACCGTGGTGGCTATCGGCACCTCACTGCCCGAATTGGCCTCGTCTATTAGTGCACTAAGGCGTAACGAGCACGATATGGTGCTGGGTAATGTGGTCGGCTCTAATTTATTTAATACGTTGGGTGTGGTTGGGCTAGCCGGCGTGATTACGCCCATACAAACAGGCAGTGAGGTTTTATCGCGCGATTGGATAGTGATGATCGTGATGACCATCCTCATGGTTGTGTTTGCCTTTTCTTGGAGAGAGCGGTCAAGGCGCATCAACCGGGTAGAAGGGGGAATTTTACTCCTTCTTTTTGTTGCCTATACGGCGTACATGGTTTCGTTGGTGGTTGGTGCTTGACGTCTTACTTTCAGGTGCAAAAACAACCGGCCAACTGGTGTCAGTTGGCCGGTTGTTATTCAATAGCTAGGTTAGTGGGTTGTTAGGGGAGTGCGGGTATTTCGAAGTCCGGCATTTCACCCGTCAGCGTGTTTAAGAAAGCAGTGATATCGTTGACAGTCTCTTCCTCAAGATCACGACCTAGCATTTCTTTGCCCATAATCGACACGGCTTCTTCCAAGCTTTCAGTAGCGCCGTTATTCATGTAGGGATAAGTGACAGCCACATTGCGCAGCGTAGGCGTTCTAAAACGATACTTATCACTGTCTTCTTCTGTGACGGTGTAACGACCTAAGTCAGTAGAGCCGGGCACCTGAATCGCATGGAATTGGCTATCAGTTAGTTCTGGGCCGCGGTGACAAGCAACACAGCCATTGTCAACGAAGGCAACCATACCGTCTTTTGCCTGGTCGCTAATAGCTTCCATATCTCCGCGCAGATAGCGGTCAAACGGTGAGTGGGGCGTATTCAGTGTGCGCTGGAATGACGCTAGCGATTTTGCCAGATTGTCCGCATTAATCGGATCTTCGTCATCTGGGAAAGCGGCCTCAAATTTACGCTGATAGAGGTCAAATTGATTTAAGCGCTCAAGTGCATCTTCTAGATCCATTGCCATTTCGACGCCCGCTTCAATGGGGCCGAGGGCTTGGGCTTCTAGGTCGGGTGCACGGCCGTCCCAGAATTGCGCTTCCAAAAAGCCACTGTTGAGTACCGTCGGCGTATTACGCTCACCAACCTGGCCATCATGACCTGTAGCGCGCGGGATACGGTCAGCCCAGCCCAAAGCAGGGTTGTGGCAAGTGGCGCAGCTAATGACGCCGCTAGAGGAAATACGCGGCTCAAAGAAGAGCATATTACCAAGCTCGACTTTTTCAGCGCTTAAGGAGTTGTCTGCGGGGATAGGGGGAAGATAGGGCAGTGGTTCAAAACGATCCCGGTAATCTTCGAGTCCATCTTCGGCAACGGCGAAACCGGCTGGTAAAAGTGCTGAACTTGCTATGAGCGCTGGCAATATTTTTTTTACGGCATGGTGCTTTTTCATAAAGGGTCCCCTTTTTTGCTATTCACGGCCCCTCTCGAGCGGAGGGTGATATGTAGCGTAGCTTTAGTGATTAGTAAGGTTGAAGAGACGATAAAAATCAACCTAGTGAATTAGTCGGATAAGCCCTTAAGCTGAGCTGTGTCAGCTTTTGCTGCATCTAACACGAATTTTTCGTGCTAGCGTGGTTATCTACATGAAATGCCATAGCTTGAAGATACCAAACAGCTTAGCCACGAGGAGCCGTACAAATGTCTCGTTACCGTTATCCTGCTATTTCCGAATCAGAAGTAACGCCCAAAAGACTCTTTGAAAAACGCCGACGCTTTCTTCGTCAAGGCGCGGCATTGGGTGCTGCATCGATTCTACCTTCAGGGTTGCTCATGCCTGCTAAGGCCGAAGCTTGGTCTGAAACCTTTAAGAAGCAGTTAACGGAAGATATGCCGCGTGAGGATTTTGCAGGCGATGAGGGGATCACCGATTATGGCGATGCGACGTCTTATAATAATTTTTACGAATTCGGGACGCGAAAGAGTGACCCAGAAGTGTACGCCCATAAATTGCCTACAGATCCCTGGAGCGTGCGAATAGAGGGGGAGTTCAATAAAACCGGCGATGTCGCCTTTGAAGACATTTTGCAGCGCTATACTTTGGAGGAGCGAATCTATCGGCTACGTTGCGTTGAAGCATGGTCGATGGTGATACCGTGGATAGGCTTCCCTCTGCGGGAACTTCTAAAACATCATGATCCCACATTAAACGCTAAGTATATCGAGTTTGAAGCGATCCATGACCCCGAGAATTTGCGTGGTCAGCGCCGTTCAATCATCGAATGGCCTTACCGCGAGGCGTTACGCATAGATGAGGCGATGCATCCGCTGACGATGATAGCGGTGGGGATGTACGGTGAAAAAATGCCTAATCAAAATGGCGCCCCAATGCGTTTGGTAGTGCCTTGGAAATACGGCTTTAAAAGTATCAAGTCCGTAAAAGTCATACGCGCACTTGAGCAAAAACCGACAACTTCCTGGGAGGAGCAAAACGCCGAGGAGTACGGTTTTTACGCCAATGTTAACCCCAATGTCGACCACCCTCGATGGTCGCAGGCGAGAGAGCGCCGTATCGGAGAGCCTGGTCGTCGGGAAACGCTGATGTTTAACGGGTATGGCAAAGAAGTTGCCCGCCTTTATGAGGGAATGGATCTGCAACGTCATTACTAGCTTAGAGTGTCTTTATCTATGATAGATGCGAAAGCGAGAATCTTGCTCTTTCGACTTTTGGTATTGCTTGTAGGTGTTATTCCTGGCTGTTGGCTAGGATGGTTGTGGTTATCGGATGGCTTAGGCGTTAACCCTGCAGAAATGGTGCTTCACTTTACGGGGCGAACAGGGTTGATCCTTTTGCTTACGACCATTGCGTTTAGCCCTGCTTTTCGCCTTAGTCGATGGGTCGGGATCATGGTTGCACGTAGGCAGATGGGATTGTGGGCTTTTTTTTGGCTCACAATGCATATGCTGACTTGGGTCGGATGGGATCAGTACTGGGCTTGGCGGTGGATTTGGCATGATATGTGGGAGTTGGAATATGTTAGGTACGGCGTATTAGGGTTGTTGTTGCTGGTCCCGCTTGCGCTGACATCTTTTCGTTGGGCTCCGCAAAAAATGGGTTGGTCCGCTTGGCACTGGTTGCATCGCCTCATTTATGTGTCGGCGGGACTGGGTATTTACCATTTATGGGTGCTTACGCGCGCCGACTACTTTCTTCCCACGGTCTTCGCCGCAATATTCCTTGGGCTTCTGAGTTTTCGAGTGGTTGATGCGATAGTGCATCGTCGATAGTTCTCTTGGGAGTGAAAAGTTGCTGGCAAGCCTTGACCTGGTTCGAAAAGCTAGTATGATATGCACCCATCGAGAGGGCAAAGCGTTTTGTCATCTGGTAGCTCTTTAATAATGTGATCAGGTAATTCATGTGGGCGCTTGCCGATGAGGGTGATAAATCACCGAATATCAAGGCAAGCGACTCGACAAA
>JBNJFC010000021.1:8379-20757 GCA_051746485.1 Pseudomonadota bacterium | reverse complement strand
GTCAGCTACGCCCTAGTGATGGAGGCTTCCCGCGTGCTGTCGGTGGGTGATCGCGTGAGAACCCCGCGCTAGGCGCAAACGTCGCCTATCAAGAATCGTATGAAAGGTTCTTATAAACCAGGAGGGTATGATGGACGCCAAGGAGTGGTTGGTACTCAGTGCGCTACCGGGGCTGGGTGCCCAGCGTATTGCGAAACTCGCCGAACAAAGCCCCGAATGGCCGCAAGGCTGGCTTGCATTGCTGCCCCCGCAGGCGGCGTCTGAGCTGCGGTTGTGGCTCGACCACCCGACGCGCAGCCCACTACAAAACGTGGTGGAAGACAACCTTGCCTGGGAGGCCGCCGCTTCGCATCGCGCATTGCTCTATCGTGGCCACCCCGCTTGGCCTGCGCTTTTAAGCGAAATCGCCGACCCGCCACCGGTTGTGTGGGCGCAAGGGGATTTGCAAGCACTTGCGCTGCCGGGGCTGGCGATGGTGGGGACGCGGCGGCCGACGTCGGAAGGGGCGGCCAACGCGCAAGCCTTCGCCCGTGATTTTGCCCGACGCGGTTGGTGCGTGGTAAGCGGGATGGCGTTGGGGATTGATGCGCTGGCGCAGCGGGCGGCGCTTGACGCCGGTGGGGCGAGTATCGCGGTGCTCGCCTGCGGCATTGATGTGATTTACCCGGCCCGCCACCGGGATTTGTATCAGCGCTTAAGCCAAACGCCCGGTGGCTTGGTGCTAGCGGAGCACCCGCTGGGCACGGCCGCCCGACCGGCGTATTTTCCTCGACGTAATCGTATCGTCACTGGCCTTTCGCTAGGCACCTTGGTGGTTGAAGCCGCCGAGAAGAGTGGTTCGCTGGTGAGCGCGCGTTTAGCGCTTGAGCAGGGCCGCGAGCTTTTTGCCATCCCCAGCTCCATCCATAACCTTCAAGCCCACGGCTGCCTGCAGCTATTGCGAACAGGCGCAACGCTTGCCCGTAGTAGCTGCGATATTCTCGATGAGTTGCAGCACTGGGCCGAAACGTTTATCCCAACAGCGCTCGATGAACCCGCCGCCGCACCGCCTGCGGCAACGCCTTGCAATGAGCCGTTGCCGGATACATGGCTAACCGTCCTTTCTGAGGTGCCGACACCCATCGATACTCTGGTGCAGCAGGCGGCCATTTCGGTCAGCGAGTGTCAGCAGCGGCTTTTGATGCTCGAGCTTGAGGGCTTTGTGGCACAGCAAACAGGGGGTTGGGTGCGTTTGCCGAGGCCATGATACGATTAATGCCATCAGCTTGTTAACGCCACACCGCTAGGAGCACCTATGCCGAAAACCCCTGACGTCGCTGACCTTGCGCCCGCGGTTGCTGCCCTGCGAGAAGGGCACGTGATCGCCTGCCCCACCGAAGCGGTTTGGGGGTTGAGCTGCGACCCGGATAACGACGAAGCCTTGACGCACTTGATGCGCATGAAAGCCCGCGACCCGGCGAAAGGGGTGATCCTGGTAGCCGGTAGCATTACCCAGCTTCAGCCTTGGCTTGAAGGCTTGCCGCTTGAGCTGCACGCGCCGCTGGTATCCAGCTGGCCGGGACCCAATACGTGGCTCGTACCGGATAATGGCCGAAGTCATGCGTTGGTGCGTGGCGCCCATAGCCGCGTTGCGCTCCGAGTCACTGATCATCCGGTGGTGCGCGCGCTATGCGAGGCGTTCGGTGGACCACTGGTGTCAACCTCCGCCAACCGTGCCGGCGAGCCATCCGCGATGAGCCGCGACGAAGTCAGCGCCATTTTTGGCAGCGAACTTGGCGCGGTGGTGCCGGGCGAGCTAGGCGGTAATCCGCGCCCTAGCACCATCCGCGATGTGGTGAGCGGTCAGGTGCTGCGCCAATGAGTGTGTGTGCTGTAAGCGCGAACGCGCGCAACATTCTCATAACACGCTCTCTCATAACACTCTCACGACACTCTGTAACAACGCTATCCACTGCCATTGATAATAACGCCAGGAGCAACCCGTGGCTCACGAGCACCTTGAAGACGTAAAACGCTACCTTCTCGATCTGCAGGATCGCCTCTGCGACGGCTTAGCCGACGCCGATGGCGGTGCCAGCTTCAAAGAAGAAAGTTGGACCCGCGAAGAGGGCGGTGGCGGTCGCTCTCGGGTTATTGAAAACGGCGCCGTTTTCGAGAAGGGTGGGGTCAACTACTCCCACGTTTTTGGCGCCACACTCCCGCCCTCGGCCACTGCCGCGCGCCCTGAGCTTGCCGGGCGCAGCTTTCACGCCGTGGGCGTGTCCTGGGTGCTGCACCCGGAAAATCCCCATGTCCCCACCAGCCACGGCAACGTGCGCTTTTTTATTGCTGAAAAAGAAGGCGAAACACCGGTGTGGTGGTTTGGCGGCGGCTTCGATCTCACCCCGTTTTACCCGGTGATGGAAGATGTGGTGCATTGGCATCGCGTGGCGAAAGCCGCGTGTCAGCCGTTTGGCGATGATATTTATCCGCGTTATAAAGCTTGGTGTGATGATTATTTCTACCTTAAGCACCGCGACGAAACCCGTGGTGTTGGCGGGCTGTTTTTCGATGACCTCAACGCGGGCGGGTTTGAACAGTGCTTTGCTTTCCAGCGGGCGGTAGGCGATAGTTTTTTGGATGCCTATGTGCCGATTATTAATCGCCGCAAAAATGACCCCTGGGGTGAGCGGGAGCGGGATTTTCAGCTCTATCGGCGTGGGCGTTATGTCGAATTCAATTTGGTGTGGGACCGTGGCACGCTGTTTGGCCTGCAAAGCGGCGGGCGCACTGAGTCGATTTTAATGTCGTTGCCACCGCTCGTTCGCTGGGAATATGGCTATACGCCCGAGCCGGATAGCCCGGAGGCGCGCCTTACCGACGAGTTTTTGCGCCCCCGTGACTGGCTGGGTGAGGTTAGCCCAGACGACGCTTGATGGTTACACAACAGGAGCCGACACATGACGGACCGCTACGCAGTATTAGGAAACCCGGTGACGCACTCAAAGTCGCCGCTGATTCACGCTGAGTTTGCCCACCAAACCGGGGAGGCAATGGACTATACCGCCATCGAGGCACCGGTTGAGGAATTTGCCAGCACCTGGCAGCAGTTCGTGGCGGAAGGCGGTCGTGGGGCCAATGTCACCGTGCCGTTTAAAGAAGAAGCCTTTGCGCTGTGCGACACGGTGAGCCACCGCGCCAAACGTGCCAAAGCGGTGAATACGTTGATTCTCGGCGGTAATGGGCGCCTTTATGGCGACAATACCGACGGCATCGGGTTGGCGCGCGATTTGGCCTATCATCGCGTCGTGCTCAAAGATAAGCGCGTGCTTATCGTAGGCGCCGGAGGCGCGGTGCGTGGCGCGCTAGAACCGCTTTTGGCCGAGACGCCGAGCGAAGTCGTCGTTGCCAATCGCACGGCGGAAAAAGCCAGTGCGCTGGCTAGCGACTTTGCCGACCTGGGCAACATCTCAGGCGGCGGATTTGACGCGATTGAAGGCGAATTTGACTTGGTGATTAACGGCACCAGCGCCAGTTTGGCAGGTGATTTGCCGCCGCTGTCGGAAGGCATTTTTGCCAAGGGCGCCTGGGCCTACGACATGATGTACGACGTCGAGCCGACCGTGTTTCTGCAGTGGGCCGGCCCGCGTGGCGCAAGGCTTCTGGATGGCCTCGGCATGCTCGTCGAGCAAGCCGCCGAGTCGTTTTTCCTCTGGCGCAACGTCCGCCCCAACACCGCCCCGGTACGCGAAACGCTACGCCAATCGCTGAACTATTAAACTCCTCTATCTACCGCCGCTTTTGGTAAAGACCGACCATACAAAGCACAAGCCCTAGCACGGAGACCAGCATGCCGCCGTTGACCAGAAGCGGCATGCGTTCAACCCAAGGCACGAACGGCTGGGGTGAGTCGCGGCACACGCTGGTAAGATAGTTCCAGTGGCCGCCGTCAAGCTGGCAGGCGCGCACATCATTGAGTTCCCAGAAGAAAACGCCCATCAGCACAACAAGCGGCAGTATCAACAACAGTAAACCTAAGCGAATCATAACGTCTCACGTGCTCATTAGTGTTAGGGGCTTAAAAGTGCCAAGGGCTTAAAAGTATCAAGGGCGCGTGCAGTTGGGCGTGCGGCCTTGGCTTTGCGCTTGCTGGTAGGTTGCAAGCGCCTGCTGCATATTGGCGTCAAGGCCGTCAACGCGCTGGCCGTGGCTTGGGTGGGTCGACATCCAGGCGGGCGGCTTACCCCCGCCAGTGGCGCGCTGCATATTTTCCCACACGTTGATGCTGGCGCGCGGGTCAAAACCTGCCCGGGCCATAAGCTCAAGACCGATGACGTCTGCTTCGCTCTCGTGGCGGCGTGAGAAGGGCAGAATTATGCCGTATTCAGCCCCCATGCCTAAAAGCCCCATTAACTGCTGACCTCCCGGCGTTTGCATGCCGGAGGTGCTGGAAATGACCGAAAGCCCAATTTGCGTCGCGCTTTGTGTGGAGGCGCGTTCGTTCGCGTGGTTGGATAGCACGTGAGCAATTTCGTGGCCGATGACCGAGGCCAGCTGATCTTGGTTGGTGGCGACATCGAGCATACCGCTATTCACGCCCATATAGCCCCCTGGTAGCGCGAAGGCGTTGGGTTGCTCGGACTCAAATACACGAATTTGCCAATCGACCTGACGCTGATCGGCGGGGAGCTCGGCAATAATAGCCGTGGCGATACACTGGGCATAGCGCTGGGTCGCCGCATCCGCCGCAGGGAGGTCTTGTTGGTACTGGCTGAATGCTTGCTGCCCCATCTGGTTGAGTTGGTCTTCCGAGAGCAGCAAAAGCTGGGAGCGCCCGGTAGGCGAGGTGGCACAGGCGGTGAGCGAAGCGCATAGCAAAGTGATAGTGAGCAGGCGAAGCCAACGCATAGGGAGCTTCCTTATTAACGAAAAGAGGTTTATGTAAGCAAGATAGCCATTATCCTGAATCTTATCTGGCTATCATAGCGCGATGATGACGTGGAATAGCCCCTTACCCTAAAGAAAAGAGATATGTATGGATGCTGAACTCACTCGCCGCTTATCGCAATTGCTTGATCGCGTAGAGCACTGGCTGCCGTCAGTACCGGAACAAGTCGACTGGAATAGCCACGTCGCCGCTTTGTGGCAGCGGCATCCACTAGGCGGGCGCCTAGTGCCGGTGCCGCCGCGAGATGCGCTGACGCTGGATGATCTACTCGGCATTGAGCGCCAAAAGCTGGCGTTGGTAGATAACACTCAGGCGTTTTTGCAAGGCTACCCGGCCAACCATGCCCTGCTGTGGGGCTCCCGGGGGAGTGGCAAGTCGTCGTTGATGCGGGCGCTTTTGAATTCCCTATCAGCCGATGGACTACGCATGATCCAAGTCGACCGCCACGATTTGGCAAGCCTGCCGATGTTGGTTGAAGAGCTGCGCGCGGTGCCGCAGCGGTTTATCGTTTACTGTGACGATCTCTCGTTTGAAGGTCACGATGACGCCTACAAAGCGCTCAAGAGCGTACTCGATGGCGCGCTGACCGGCCCACCGGCGAACGTGCTGCTCTACGCTACCTCCAATCGTCGCCATTTGCTGCCGGAATCCATGGACGATAACGCAGGCTCCCGCTTAGTGGGCAATGAGTTACACCACGGCGATGCGGTCGAAGAAAAGATCTCACTTTCTGATCGCTTTGGGCTGTGGCTAGGGTTTCATCCCTTTGATCAAGATGTGTACTTGGAGGCGTGTTGCCACTGGGTTTCGCAGCTCGGCGACCCCCAAGACTGGAATGCCGAGGCGCGCGCAGAGGCTATTCGTTTTGCCACGCTGCGCGGTGGGCGCAGCGGACGTGCCGCGTGGCAGTTTGCTACCCAGTGGGTGGGGCGCAAACGCCTGCACGGCAAACGGTAACTCAAGCAATTGATAAAGGCTTAACGACGGCTTTTGCGCGCCTCTTTGGTGCGGTTAAGCTCGCGCTTTTTGGCTTTCGCTTTGTCGCTTGCCCCTGCCATGTTGTCGTAGGGGTTATTGCCTGAGCGGAATTCAAAGCGCATTGGCGTGCCGCGCACTTTTAGCACCTTGCGGAAGGTGTTGATCAGATAACGGCGGTAGGCATCCGGCAGCGATTCCGTCTGGTTGCCGTGCACGACGATAATCGGCGGGTTGCTGCCGCCTTGGTGCGCCATGCGTAACTTGATCCGGCGCCCATGCACCATGGGCGGTGCATGCTGGCTCACAGCATCTTGCAGCAGCGTGGTCAGCCGGTTGGTCGACCAGTGGGCGTTGGCGGCGTTGAACGCACGCTCGATCGAGGGGTAAAGATCGCCCACTGCGGTGCCGTGTAGCGCTGAGATAAAGTGCATCTCGGCGTAGTCGGCAAAGCCCAAACGGCGCTTGATGTCCGCGCGCATTTTTTCTTTGGCTTCACTCTCAAGGCCGTCCCATTTATTGACCGCCAGCACCAGCGCACGGCCGGTGGTGAGGACGTAGTCCAATAGGTGCAGGTCTTGCTCAACGAGCCCACTGCGGGCATCGAGTACCATCACCGCGACATGACACTCTTTGATCGCGTCGAGCGTCTTGATAATTGAGAATTTCTCTGCAATCTCGCTGACGTTTTTGCGCCGCCGCACGCCAGCGGTATCCACTAGCACATAAGGTTTGCCGCGGCGCTCGAAAGGGATTTCGATGGCGTCGCGGGTAGTGCCGGCTTCGTCAAACACCACCACGCGGTCTTCGCCTAGCAGGCGATTGACCAACGTCGATTTACCCACGTTGGGGCGGCCGATCACGCCAATACGAATGCCTTTGGTACCGGTATCGGCCGGAATGCTCTCATCGCGCTCGGGAAAGGGCGCGAGCACGGTATCAATCAGCGTGGAGACGTTGCGCCCGTGCGCGGCAGCAATGGGCCACGGATCGCCTAAGCCCAGTGTCCAGAAGTCGGCCATGGCCGAGTGCTCTTCCAAGCCATCGGTTTTATTCACCACCAGCCAGGTTTTCTTCTGGTTGACGCGCAAGTGGTTGGCGATGGCCTCATCGGCGACGTTAAGCCCGGCGCGGGCGTCGACCATAAACAGTACGATGTCGGCTTCGTCAATCGCGGCGAGCGACTGCTCGGCCATGGCCGCATCGATTCCTTCTTCATCGCCGCTAATGCCGCCGGTGTCGATCACCGTATACGCTTTGCCGCCGAGCATGCCGTTGCCGTATTTACGATCACGTGTGAGGCCGGGGAAGTCGGCTACCAGCGCATCGCGGGAGCGGGTTAAGCGGTTAAACAAGGTCGACTTGCCCACGTTGGGGCGGCCGACTAAAGCAATGACCGGCGTACTTGAACTTGAAGACGTATTTAACGACATAGCGTCCAGTGTCATGGAGAAATTACCAACGTTTCTAGATGGCCATTATTGGCCTGAACATGAATCGTGCCGCCTTCGGTCACGGGGCGAACGCTAATGCCGGCGCTGTCCACACGTGTCCGGCCGACGATCTCGCCATCGCGGGCGTTGAGTAAGTGTAGATACCCTTCTTCATCGCCAAACACCAGGCGGCCATCGGCGAAGGCGGGGGCGGTGATCCAGCGGCCTTCAAGGGCCTCGTTGCGCCACACCTCACGGCCGCTTTCGGCATCAAGCGCCACCACGTGGCTAGCATCGGTGGCGACAAAAAGATAATCCCCTACCAATACCGGGGTGTGGCGGCTGGAAATATCGCGCGCCCACAAGACTTCACCGCGGGTAGCTTCCAGCGCCATAACGCGGCCATTGTAGCTGGTGACAAACAGGCGACCGTCTTGAGTCAGTACCGGCTGCCCGGTGAGGTCCACCAAGCGGTCTACTTCACTGCGCCCGCTGGGAATGGCGACTTGCTGATCCCACAACGGCTGGCCATTGCGGTTATCGAGCGTGGTTAAACGGCCATTGGCAAAGCCGGCAAAGGTCACCGGGTCAATGGTCAGTGGAGTGCCGGTGCCGCGCAGGGTTAACCTTGGCAGCGAACTGCTATACACCCAGCGCTCCTCGCCGCTGCGGCGGTCAAGGGCGGTGACGTGGCCATCGGTGCTTTGCACCATTAGCAACTCTCGGTTGGCCTGCGGCGCGGCAAGCACTTCGCTTGAAACGCGCGTGCGCCAGTCGACGCTGCCGTCTTGCTGATCCAGTGCTAGTACTTCGCCGTTGCGCGTGCCCACATAAAGCTCGTCGGCAATGGCGGTTAGCCCGCTGGAAATGGGGCTTTCCAGCTCCACACGCCATTGGCGCTCGCCGCTTGTGGCATCAAAAGCTTCCATAGTGCCTTCGGCATCGGCGGCAAAAAGGGTATCGCCGTCACGGGCCGGTGCGATGGGGTAGCGGGCGCGCCCGAATCCATCGCCCACGGTGGTGCTCCACTGCGTCTCCAGCGTAGAGGTTTCGTCAAAGGAGGTGAGTTCCTTGGGCGTATAGACCGGCTCGCCTTGGCTGGCACAGCCGGCGAGTAGAGTGATGGCGACAGCGCCTAGCGTTAGGCGCATATGCTGCGGAAAACGGACCGTCATCATAGTGCCCCCTCTTCGGTGCCGAGGTCATTCAGCTTGAGCTGAACGCCGTAAAGCGGCTGGTTCTGTTCTTGAGCAAGTGTTAGCGCCTGTTGCCACGCCTCGCGCGCTTGGGCTTGTTGGCCAAGGGCTATATGGGCATCGCCACGGACATTTGCCTGTTGCGCGGCCAGGGCATCGGTAATCGGTTGGTCAAGCAGTTCAAGCGCCTGTTCAGGGTCATCGTTTGCAACGGCCAGACGTGCCAGGCGCAACCAGGCGAGGCTTTGCACATAGCGGCGCGAGGAGCTATCTGCGACGCTTTCAAGTGCCGCCTTGGCGCCCTCCAGGTCGTCTTGCTGCACGGCTAAGCGCGCCTCAAGTAATTTGGCCAGCTCCGCGTAAAGCGTATCAGCGTGGTTGTCGGTGATATCGCCGACCAGCGAGCGCGCTTCACTCAGCGTGGCGTCATCCAACGTGTTACCTGCGGTCAGATTCACCAGCTGTTGATAGCGCACCGAGGCGGCTTCGGCTTGGTTGTCTTGATAATTCTGCCAAGCATTCCAGCCGAATACCCCCGCTGCTGCAAGGGCCACGCCGGCAATCAGCGAGGTGCCATTTTCTTTCCACCAGCGCTTAATCGCGTCTAGCTGCTCTTCTTCGGTTTTCAGCTCCGCCACGGGCGGCCTCCTTATAGACGTTCAATGCGCGTTTATACGCTCACTGCGAGGGAATGACGTATCGCGCATAGCATTTACCGCGTTGTTTATACGTCGAGCCATTGGCGCAGTGTCGCGGCGAGTTCTGACTGGGCGATGCGCTGCTGTTCGCGATCATCGCGCAGGAATTTTAACGTGATTTGCTGCGCTTGCTGTTCATCTTCGCCGAGTAATAGCGCATAGGGGGCGCCGCTTTTGTCGGCTTTTTTCATGCGGCTTTTGAAGCTGCCGCCGCCGCAGTGTAGCTGCAGGCGCAGTTCGGGTAACGCGTCTCTAAGCTGTTCTGCTAGTGTTAACGCCGTGGCGGTGGTGCTGGCATCCATCGGCACGAGATAAACATCGCAGCCGCCGAGCGCTTCGTCAGGAATCAACTCTAACGTTTCCAGCAGCAAAATCAGCCGCTCAATGCCCAGGGCAAAGCCTACCGCTGGGGTCGGCTTGCCGCCTAGCTGCTCGACCAAGCCGTCGTAACGGCCGCCAGCGCACACCGTGCCTTGGCTACCCAGCGCCGTGGTGGTCCACTCGAATACCGTGCGGCTGTAGTAATCCAGCCCGCGTACCAGGCGCGGGTTGACGACGTACTTAATACCCGCGGCGTCGAGCATCGCTTTGAGCTGCTCGAAGTGCTCGTGCGATTCGGCGTCGAGGTGGTCCATTAGCTGCGGTGCGCCGTCGAGCATCTCGGCCATGTCAGGATTCTTGGAATCCAGAATGCGCAGCGGGTTGGTGGTTAGCCGACGCTTGGAATCTTCGTCTAATACGTCTCGGTGCTGCTCAAAGTAGGCAACGAGCGTGTCGCGATAGGCGCTGCGCGCTTCACTTGAGCCTAGAGAATTGAGTTCGAGCGTCACGTGCTCGGCAAGCCCTAGTTCCTGCCACAAACGAGCGGAAAGCAAAATGACCTCGGCGTCGATATCCGGGCCGTCAAAGCCGTAGGTTTCCACCCCGACCTGATGAAACTGGCGGTAGCGGCCTTTTTGCGGACGCTCATGGCGAAACATCGGCCCCTGGTACCAAAGCCGCTGGGTTTGGTTGTGCAATAGGCCGTGTTCCATCGCCGCCCGCACACAGCTTGCTGTGCCTTCGGGGCGCAGAGTAAGGCTGTCGCCGTTACGGTCATCGAAGGTGTACATCTCTTTTTCGACGATATCGGTCACTTCGCCAATCGAACGGGCAAACAGAGCCGTTTGCTCAACAATCGGGGTGCGAATCTCGTCAAAACCGTAGCGCGTCATCAGCTCACGCACTTTAGCCTCAAAAAACTGCCAGCGGGCACTTTCGCTGGGCAAAAGGTCGTTCATCCCGCGAATGGCTTGGATCTTTTTCGCAGGTTTAGCAGCGGACTGGCTCAATGAAAGCTCCTTTTTAGGTGCGCTTTTTCAGTACGTCTGTTGAATCGCGGCACGTGTGCTGGGTGCCCGCGTTCAGACGCTTCGGGCAATCGTATCTTTTTCGCGCTGCTCTTTTTCTTCGACCTTTTCGCGGATCAAACGCTCAAGATCATCGACCAGATGGTCGTTACGCAGCTTGCTGGCGGGCTTGCCGTCGATATACACCAAGTTGGCCGGCGAGCCGCCGGTGAGGCCGATGTCAGTCTCTTTGGCTTCGCCGGGGCCGTTGACCACGCAGCCAATGACGGAAACATTCAGCGGCGTCATCACGTCTTCCAGGCGTTCTTCGAGCTGGTTCATGGTGTCGATAACGTCGAAGTTCTGGCGCGAGCAGCTGGGGCAGGCGATAAAATTGATGCCTTTGGCGCGCAGCTTGAGGCTTTTGAGCATATCGAAGCCGACTTTGATCTCTTCCACCGGGTCGGCGGCGAGCGATACGCGGATGGTATCGCCAATGCCATCCATCAATAGCATCCCAAGGCCAATCGACGACTTCACCGTGCCCGAGCGTAAACCGCCGGCTTCGGTGATGCCTAAGTGCAGCGGCTGCTCGATGCGGCTCGCGAGGTCGCGGTAGGCGCCCACGGCCATGAACACATCGCTTGCCTTAACGCTGACCTTGAAATCGGGGAAGTCAAGACGCTCCAGGTGGTCGATATGGCGCATCGCGGATTCGACCAGCGCGGCGGGTGTGGGCTCGCCGTATTTTTTCTGCAGGTCTTTCTCAAGCGAGCCGGCGTTGACCCCGATGCGAATTGGAATGCCGTTATCACGGGCCGCGCTCACTACGGCGCGCACTCGCTCTTCACGGCCAATATTGCCGGGGTTGATGCGCAGGCAATCGACGCCCAAATCGGCGACGCGCAGGGCGATTTTGTAGTCGAAGTGGATATCTGCCACCAACGGGACATCGACTTCGCGTTTGATCTTGCCAAAGGCTTCGGCCGCGTCCATGTCGGGTACTGAAACACGCACAATATCGGCACCAGCGGTTTCCAGACGGCGAATTTGCGCCACCGTCGCCGCCACGTCACAGGTGTCTGTATTGGTCATGCTCTGAACGGAGATGGGGGCATCGCCGCCGACCGCGACGTTGCCAACATGAATTTGGCGCGAAATACGGCGTTTAATCGGAGAAGGGGCGTGCATACGGCGGATCACTCTCCCAAGGTAAAGCGGGCAACATTGTTGGCGCCAGCGCGCTCTTCAAGGTCGACGACGTCGCCTTGATAGCGCAGCTCAACGCCGGTGGCGTTGCCCACGGTTAAACGAAAGGGCGGCTCGCCTTCGACACTTGCGCTCGTGCCGGGTTCTTGAAGGCCGACTAAAACACGCTGGTTATTGGCGTCGAAAATTTCGGTCCAAGACTGTTGGTTGAAGGTGAGCTCAAGCGTATTGGGTTCGGCGCCAGCGCTTCCGTCATCGGCGGTATCTTCAGCGAGGGCTTCATTGTCCGGCGCCTGCGGCTCTTCACGCACAGGCTCATCGGATTCATTTTGGTTGAGTGACGCCGCATTGTCGGGCGCTTCGGTTGCCGTCGGCTCGCTGGCGCCAGCGGCGGTGCTATCTGTCACGCTACTTTCTGGCACAGTATTTTCTGGAACGGCACTCTCTAGCGCAGCATCTTCCAGCGCGGTACTTTCTTCCACAGCACTCTGTTGATCAGCACTTACTTGCCCGGCACTTACTTGCCCAGCATTTTCTTGAAAGCTGCTGCTTTGCGCAGCGCTTTCAGGTTCGGTTCTGTCCGACACAGCACTTTCTGGCGTCGACATTTCG
>JBNJFC010000021.1:0-8279 GCA_051746485.1 Pseudomonadota bacterium | reverse complement strand
GCACTTACTTGCCCAGCATTTTCTTGAAAGCTGCTGCTTTGCGCAGCGCTTTCAGGTTCGGTTCTGTCCGACACAGCACTTTCTGGCGTCGACATTTCGGGCAGTGTGTCGTTTTGCGTGGGTTCCTCTATCCCAGGCGGTGCACTCCCGCCACGGCTTTGCCACCACATCACCGTCACGGTAATAAGCCCCACAATAATCAGCAGCGTTACTAGCTTAAACAATAGCGCACCTATGCGGGAGGGCGGTTTGGAGGCGGAGACGGGCGTGACGGTGCGCTCGGCCTCTAAGGAACCATGTCGCTCTTTATACGCCTCCAGCACTGGCGTTTCATCAATGCCTAGATATCTGGCGTAGGCGCGTAGATAGCCACGGCGATAGGTCGCGATGGGGATTTCGTCGTAGTTGCCGCGCTCAAGCCCCTCTATCACGGCGGGACGCAGATGCAAAGCGTCAGCCGCTTCTTGAAGCGATAGCCCTAACTGTTCGCGTTGTGTTTTAAGCTGCTCCCCTGGAGAGGGGGTACGTGGTTCATCGTGTAGCTCTTTTGTGTATGTGTCGCTCATGGCTGAGCATCCTTCATTGAAAACGGGTGATCAGGGCAGCAATAACATTAACGTAGCGCACTACCATGGTGTGCTTAATTTAATTTACCCAGCTGGCGTTGATAATCGGCGACCTTATCAAACTCACCACGCGCATTGGCGATGTCAATCGCTAACTCAAGCGCTTCGCGGTTGGGTGCTGCCAGCTGCATAAACGTTTGCAGTGGCGGCCAGGCTTGGGAAATATTGCCCTGTGAAAACGCTAACTCGGCTAATAAAAAATAACTGCGTGCGTGTCGCGGGTCGATCTGCTGAGCGCGCTCAAAACTCTCGCGTGCACGTTGAGTGTCTCCTAGTGCGGTATAGCACTGGCCTAAATTGGTAAATAGCTGTGCCCGGCGTGCATATTGCGCATCTCCTGAGGCTTTCTCAAGCTGTTCACAGGCGCGTGAGTAATCGGCCTGCTGATAAAGAAAGGCGGCGTAGTTATTACGCGCCTGGGTGAAATTGGGGGCGGCATCTAGCGCTTTCTGAAAGTGCTTGTCGGCGAGCGCCGCTTCTCCCTGCTGCTGGTAAACCAGCGCTAGCGCTTGGAGTGCTTCAGGGTGCTCGGGGTTAATCTCTAAGGCGTGGTCGAGTGCGCTAAGCGCACGCGTTAGGTTCTCGCGTTCTAAATAGGCTACCCCGAGTTGGGTATAAGCATTGACCGCCTCGGGCTGGTTCTCTGAGGAGGTATCGCTTAACGAGGCACAGCCGGCTAGCCATAGTGAGCTGACGATTACGGTCAGCATCGGTGCCCTCAACGGGCGGTTTGGCCTGCGGCGACTGATCATCGAGATCCTCAAAGGCAGCGTTAATAAAAAACCGTGTCCATCAAAGCGCCGTGGCCGGCGTAAGTCAAGCCAACGGCGTAAGGCGAAGTCTATTTAATCGGCGTCGAGCTGGATTGATTGAATATAGCGAGCGCTACGCTTGGTGCGGTCTTTTACCCGTCCCACTAGCTGGCCGCAGGCGGCATCGATATCGTCGCCACGGGTAGTGCGTATCGGCGCGGAGTAGCCGAGCTCAAAAAGCCAATCCTGAAAGCGCACGCACTGGTTGCGCGATGGCTTTTCATAGCCGGAATGCGGGAACGGGTTAAACGGAATCAGGTTGATTTTGCACGGTAGCTCGTTGAGCAGTGTGGCCAGCTCTTCGGCGTGGCGCTGCTGATCGTTGACGTCTTTAATCAGCGTGTACTCAATGGTCACATTGCGCCTAGCATCGCTTTTTGCCAAGTAGCGGTGGCAGGCATCGAGGAGGCTGCGAATGTTGTACTTACGGTTGAGCGGCACGAGCTCGTTGCGCAGTTCGTCATTGGCGGCGTGCAGCGAGACCGCCAAGCTCACATCGAGCTCGTCGCCGAGTTTATCGAGCATCGGCACCACCCCAGAGGTGGAGAGCGTGACCCGGCGCTTGGAGAGCCCGTAACCGTCGTCGTCGAGCATTAACTTCATGGCCGGCACGACGTTGTCGTAATTCAGTAGCGGTTCACCCATGCCCATCATCACCACGTTAGTGACCGGGCGGTTGGCGGTGTCTCGGCGCGGGCCGACACTCCGCTGCGCCACCCACACTTGGCCGATAATTTCGGCGGCGGTAAGGTTGCGCTGAAAGCCCTGCTTACCCGTGGAGCAAAAGCTACAGTCCAGCGAACAGCCGACTTGAGACGACACGCAAAGGGTGCGGCGCTTGCCGTTATCCGCAGGGATGAGCACGGTTTCCACGTAGCTACCGTCTTCCACCTCAAGCACCCATTTTTGTGTGCCGTCGTTGGACGTGCCTTCATACACAACCCCCGGCCCGCGAACCTCAGCGACGCGCTCGAGCTTTTCGCGCAGCGCCTTGGAGAGATTGGTCATGGCCGAGAAGTCATCAATCCCCTCAAGGTGAATCCACTTCATTACCTGGCTGGCGCGAAACTTCTTTTCGCCAATGGAGAGAAAAAACGCCTCCATCTGCTCGCGAGACATGCCTAGCAGGTTTTCGCGCTCAGGCGTGGCGGAAGCTAAAGGGGCTGCGGGCGTATGTTGGACAACGGTGGTGGTCATGGCGGTCAGCGTTTAGGAAAGAGGCGGGAGTGGGGAGCCCGCGTAAATGGCCGGCAACAGACAAAGTGGCAGCGCAGACCCGCCCCCCTAAAGTAAGAAGTGGGGAGGCCTGCGCCGCGAGCCAGCGCGTTTAGCGCGGGCAGATTTCGTCGTTACTGAAGAAGTAGCTAATTTCGCGCTCGGCACTTTCCGGCGAGTCAGAGCCGTGAACGGCGTTGGCGTCGATAGTTTCGGCAAAGTCAGCGCGGATAGTGCCGGGCTCGGCGTCTTTCGGGTTGGTCGCGCCCATCAGATCGCGGTTTTTAGCGATGGCGTTCTCGCCTTCGAGCACTTGAACCACAACCGGGCCAGAGGTCATAAAACCAACTAAGTCGTTAAAGAACGGACGCTCTTTATGCTCGGCGTAGAAGCCACCGGCTTTGTCGTTGTCAAGGTGCAGCATTTTGGCAGCCACTACCTTGAGGCCGGCCTTTTCAAAGCGGGCGATAATCTCGCCAATTGCGTTTTTCGCTACGGCATCGGGCTTGATGATAGAAAGCGTACGTTCGGTCGCCATGTTGCACTCCTAGTGATGAATAAATACAGCGGTAAGAAAACCGGTTGATAACAGAAACCGCCGCCCTGGTAGGCCAGGGCGGCACAGGAAAATGAGTCAGCGGCTTGGCTGAGTGGGCGCGATTATAGCGCTTCCCAGCGGCAATGAATACGGGTGTCTTGCACGGCGGTATCCGCCGCCTTTTGCGCTACACCGTGAAACTTTCGCCGCATCCGCACTCGTCTTTGATATTGGGGTTGTTAAACCGGAAGTAGCGATTGAGCCCTTCGTTAACGTAGTCGACTTCGCTGCCATCTAGCATGTCGAGGGCGTCTTGGTCGACGAAGACCTTGACGCCGTGCTCTTCAAAGCTCACGTCGCCCTCGTGGGTTTCATCGGCAAAGTCGAGCACATAGCTGTAGCCTGAACAGCCGCTCGGCTTAACCGAAACGCGCAGGCCTAGGCCTTGGCCTCGCTCGTCAAGCACGTGATGAATCTGCTTGGCGGCCGAAGGGGTAATATTGAGCGTTGCCATAAGGCACCTCCTAAAAAATCGTTCGCTGATTAGCGCAGGCCGGTGACCGCGTGGTGAAGTACGTGCAGTGCATGGTCGATGTCGCCGTCGCGAGTATAGCGCCCGAAGCTAAAGCGCAGCGAGGCGAGGGCGAGCCGACGCGGCACACCGACGCCGAGTAATACATATGACGGGTCAACGCTCGCCGAGTTGCACGCTGACCCGGTAGAAACCGCAATATCGCGCAGTGCCATTAAAAGCGCCTCGCCCTCAACGCCGTCGAAGGCGACGTTGAGAATATTGGGTACGACATTGTCTGGCGGTGAATTGAGATACACTCCACCTAGCGTTTCAAGTCCGGCAAGAAAGCGCTGTCTGAGTGCGGTAATGTGTGACTGCTCGTCGGTGGATTGCTCGCGAATCAAGGTAAAAGCTTCGCCCATGCCGGCGATCTGATGAGTGGGCAACGTGCCTGAGCGCATGCCACGTTCGTGGCCGCCACCGTGAATGAGGGCCTCGACGCGAATGTCTGGGTGGCGCTTAACAAAAAGCGCGCCGACGCCTTTGGGGCCGTAGGCTTTGTGACCGGAGAGCGACATCAAGTCAACCTGCTGGGCGGCTACGTCTAAATCGATGCGCCCAATCGCTTGGGCTGCATCGGTGTGGAACGCCGCGCCAAATTCATGTGCGACGCCAGCCAGGGCGGCGATGTCATTGATACTACCCAGCTCGTTATGCACCGCCATCAGCGATACCAGCGCGGTGTCATCGCGCATCACCTCGCGGAGCTGATCCGGTTGAATGCGACCATCGCGCCCCGGAGTGAGCCAGGTCACCTCAAAGCCTTCTGTCTCCAGCGCTTTGGCGGTATCGACCACGGCTTTGTGCTCGATGGTCGAGGTCACTAAGTGCATGCCACGCTCGCGGTTAGCGCGCATAAAGCCTGTGAGCGCGAGGTTATCCGCCTCGGTGGCGCCGCTGGTCCAGACGATTTCGCGCGGGTCGGCGTTAATGCTATCGGCCACCTGCCGACGCGCCTGCTCGACTGCCTGCTCCGCTTGCCAGCCCAGCATGTGGCTGCGCGACGCCGGATTGGCAAATAGCTGATCAGCGGTCAAATAGCGCTGCATCACGCTGACCACGCGCTCATCCACCGGCGTGGTGGCAGCGTAATCGAGATAAATCGGCAGTGAAGGCGTCGTTTGTGGCATGTTCAGTTCACGTTTAGGGGTTACGTCACGCTTTACGTTACGTTGAGCGTCGAAATACTGGCATCAGCGCGCGCTTGTTGGCGCGACGCCACCTTGCGCACGTCGCCACGCTGCATCAGCTGTTCAAGGGTGACGTCATCGAGGAACTGACGAATCTGCCCTGACAGCTCGCACCATAAATGGTGGGTTAAACAGGTGTCGCCCTCTTGGCAATCGGAAAGCCCTTGGCAACGCGTCGCATCGACGGTTTCGTTGACTGCGTCAATCACCCGCGACACGCTGATTTCGCTGGAGGGTTGAGCGAGCAAATAGCCGCCGCCCGGGCCGCGCACGCTTTTTACCAACCCCGCACGGCGCAAGCGCGCAAACAGCTGCTCAAGATAAGAGAGCGAAATCCCTTGGCGTTGGGAAATATCGCCTAGGCTCGTAGGGCTTGCGTCAGCATTGAGCGCCAGATCGAGCATGGCAGTAACGGCGTAGCGGCCTTTGGTCGTCAAACGCATGGCGGCACCTCAACGCTGTCGCGCAGCGTACTTGCGGCAAATGTACTGCCATTATGGGAAAGCCTGACTGCTTTGGTCAACCTTTGCTCGAAGGGGGCGGAGTTTTTGCGCTGTCGTCAGCGCTTGCACTGCGGTTGCCAACGCCAGGGCAGCCGGTATCCGCTTCGTCGAGTATTTCAGCGAAATCCTCGTCGCGTAGTTCGGGTAAGCGCCCCTCTCGGTAGCTCGCGTCCAGCTTGGAAAGCGTCGAGCACATGCGCTCGATGCGTTCATCCACCGCGTGCATGTGATCGAGCATGGCCTGCATGGAACGCGCGACCGGGTCGGGCATGTCTTGGCTAACGCCGTAGGCATCAAAGCCAAATTTCTCGCGAATCGCTTCGCGACGCGCCGGGTCGATATCCAGCGCTTCTTCGCTATCCGGGTCGGCACGCTTGACGATTTTGCCCGGGATGCCCACGACGGTCGCACCGGCAGGGACCTCTTTGGTCACTACTGCATTGGAGCCAATCTTAGCGCCGGTGCCGACGGTGAACGGGCCGAGAATTTTGGCGCCAGCGCCGACGATGACGCCATCTTCAAGCGTTGGGTGGCGCTGGCCCTTATGCCAGCTAGTACCGCCGAGCGTCACGCCGTGGTAGAGCGTGACATCATCGTGGATGATCGCCGTTTCACCAATCACCACGCCCATGCCGTGATCGATAAAAAAACGCCGGCCGATGGTGGCGCCAGGGTGAATCTCAATACCGGTTAGCCAGCGGGAAAACGTCGACAGCGTACGCGCTAACCACTTGGCGTTTTTCTTCCACAGCCAATGGTTAAAACGGTGCAGAAGCAGCGCGTGTAGGCCAGGGTAGTTGGTCAGCACTTCAAAAAAGTTGCGCGCCGCCGGGTCGCGGTCAAATACGCTGTTAATGTCTTCGCGTAGGCGTGGGAACATGGGAGTGTCCTGTGAAACGGTCAGGCCCGGTATTGAATACCGAATCGTAGTGAATAGCGTATGGTGGGGGCAGGGCGGGCGCCATTCAAGCGCTACCGCTTACCTAGCCGCACTCGGGGCTTATCTGGTGAGCGATTATTTCTCTGAACGGGTTATCTTTTTTTCCGTCGCGCTCAAAATACCGCGCAAGATGTTGAGCTCCATCTGTTCGGGGCGCGCGCGCAGATATAACCGCCGCAGGCGCGCCATCAGCTGGCGCGGCTTGTCGGGGTCGTGGAAATCAACGGCGACCAAGGTCCGTTCTAAGTGCGCAAAGTAACGCTCCAAATCGGCGTGAGAGGCGAGTTCGCTGTCGCTTTCTTCTGTTGCCGGCGTTGTGGCCGACGCGCTTTCAAGCCACGCGAGGCGGCACTCGTAGGCAATCACTTGCACGGCGGCGGCAAGATTTAACGAGCTAAAATCCGCATTGGTGGGAATGTGTATGTGGGCGTGGCAGCGCTGAAGCTCGGCGTTGGTCAATCCGCTATCCTCGCGGCCAAATACCAGCGCTATGCGGGCATTGTCGTGCTGGCACTCGTCGGGTAGGCGGGCGGCAAGCTCGCGCGGCGAGACCATGGGCCACGGTAACGTACGCGAGCGGGCGCTTGCGCCTACGGCGAGCGTGCAATCGGCGACGGCGTCTTCCAAAGTGTGATGAACCGTTGCCTGGTGAAGTAAATGATCCGCGCCTGACGCGCGCGAAATACTCTCCTGGGTGATCGCCTCGCAGCGCGGCGCGACCAACGCAAGGTCGCTTAACCCCATGTTGTGCATGGCACGGGCAACGGCACCAATATTGCCCGGATGGCTCGTCCCAATCAGAACGATGCGAAGACGCTCAAGCATAGAAAAGTCCGGTAAGGCTCACAAAAGAAAGGGTTATCGCATCGGGGTGGCTGGCCGCCGCCCGATGGCGGTCAAATATGGCGATGAAGTGTAGCACGACGAAGGTACGGCGTAGAAAGCGCATAGCGACTTGAGTCGGCCTTTGCTAGAATGGCGCGCCTAATAGGTGGCGAACGCCACTCGATGATTTACCCCGTTCTTTAACATCATCTTCCACACAAGGTCCGTTCATGAATCCGATGGTCCAGTTTACGCTGCGCGCGGCGCGCAGCGGCGTCGAACACTTTCTCCGCATCCGAGAGCGCATTGAAAATGCGTACGACGAAGTCAATCTCGAGCGTTTACTCGAAGAGGCGGCGCGCAAGGCCGAGGCAACGGTGGTTCAGCAGCTTGAGCGCGGCTACCCGCATCACGGCTTAGTTGGCCGCTATACCGATCATAAAGCCGGCGAAGGGGAAGGCGAAGAGACCGTGTGGAAGATCGAACCGCTGCACGGTTACTCCAATTTAGCCGTGGCAGGTAAAGGGTTTGCTTTTTCTGTGGTGTGCCTGGTTAAGGGGCGCCCAGAGCACGCGGTGATCATTGCGCCGTTTGCTGATGACGAATATATCGCCAGCCGCGGGCGCGGCGCCCAGTACAACGGCAAGCGCATGCGTGTTAGCAAATCAACCGCAGTTGCCGGCACACGGCTAGCGATGAGCCTACCGGAAAGCGAGCTACGCCAGCGCCATCTCCCGACATATTTAACGCTGATGCAGCAACTGGCTCCGCAGCTCGATACGCTGGTGGCGACGGGTAGCGGCTTGTTGGATATTTGTGAAATCGCTACCGGGCGAGTGGACAGTGGTTTTGTGCTGGGTCTGGAAGAGCAGGATATGCATGTCGGGACCTTGCTACTCAAAGAGACCGGCGCGCTGATGGGGACTCCCAGCGGGCAGCCGACGATTAAAGTCGAAGGCCAGCTAATGGCGGCCGGACCGCGTCTTTACAAGGCGATGATGAAGCAGCTAGCGCCGCACCTTTAAGTATTCAAGGCTTCAATTCGCCCGATAAATC
>JBNJFC010000020.1:0-21578 GCA_051746485.1 Pseudomonadota bacterium | reverse complement strand
CATCGAATTCGTCAGCTTCGCCAGCATTTTGCTCATGCACATGTCGCGTATGAGCGAAGAGCTGGTGCTGTGGACCAGCGCGCAGTTTGATTTCATCGATCTGCCGGATCGTTTTTGCACCGGCTCCTCGATCATGCCGCAGAAGAAAAATCCTGATGTGCCCGAATTGGTGCGGGGCAAAACCGGCCGCGTTTACGGTCACCTGATGGGGCTTTTGACACTGATGAAATCGCAGCCGCTGGCTTACAACAAAGACAACCAGGAAGACAAAGAGCCGCTGTTTGACGCCGTGGATACCGTGGGCGACTGCCTAAAAGCCTTTGCCGATATGGTGCCGGCCATCGAGCCGAAAAAGGTCAACATGTTCGAAGCGGCGCGCAAGGGCTTCTCCACCGCTACCGATCTGGCCGACTACTTAGTGCGCAAAGGCGTGGCCTTCCGCGACGCTCACGAGATTGTCGGTGAGTCGGTGGCTTACGGACTAAAAGAACAGAAAGACCTCTCCGAGATGTCGCTCGACGAGCTGTGCCAGTTCTCTCAGACGATCGAAAGCGACGTCTTCGACGTGCTCACGCTAGAAGGCTCTGTTGCGGCGCGTAATCACATTGGCGGCACCGCGCCGGACCAAGTCCGCGCGGCCGCACAACGGGCACGCGAAGCGCTCGCCGTGCTTAAGGATCAGGCATGAGCGTTAAGGGCCTATTATTCGGCGTCGCCGTAATACTGCTGCTGGCGGGCTGCGGCCAAAAAGGGCCGCTCTACCTGCCCGATGACACAGCCGAAGCCAACAGCGCCGAGCAGGAGGGGTAAATGGATCACTTTAACTACCGCGACGGCGTGCTCTACGCCGAAGACGTGCCGCTATCGCGGATCGCCGCCGAGCACGGCACGCCCTGCTACGTCTACTCCAAGGCGACGCTTGCGCGCCATTTTCGCGCCTATACCGAGGCGTTGGGTAGCCAGTCGCATTTGATTTGCTACGCCGTGAAGGCAAATTCCAACCTTGCCGTGCTAGGCCTTTTGGCCAAGCTCGGCGCGGGCTTTGATATTGTCTCGGTTGGCGAACTTGAGCGCGTCCTCAAAGCGGGCGGCGACCCGGCGAAGGTCGTGTTCTCCGGGGTGGCCAAGCAGGCAAGTGAGATGGCCCGTGCGCTAGAAGTCGGCATCAAATGCTTTAATGTCGAATCGCGCCCCGAGCTTGAGCGCTTAAACGCTGTGGCCGGTGAGTTAGGCAAAACCGCGCCGGTGTCGCTACGCGTCAATCCGGATGTGGACGCGGGCACTCATCCGTATATTTCCACCGGGCTTAAGGACAACAAGTTCGGTATTCCGGTGGATGAAGCACTTGCGGTGTACGAGTTTGCGGCAAGCCTTCCGCATGTCAACGTAGTGGGGCTGGATTGCCATATTGGCTCGCAGCTGACCGAAACGGCGCCATTTCTAGACGCCCTGGAGCGCCTGCTGGTGCTGATGGAGCGCTTGCATGAGCGCGGTATCGAGATCGAGCACCTTGATCTCGGTGGCGGCCTTGGCGTGACCTATCGCGATGAAAAACCGCCCCAGCCGTTTGATTACGCCAGCCAGTTGCTCTCCCGCCTGTCCCGCTGGGAAGGCGGAAAAAAACTTACTTTGCTGTTTGAGCCAGGCCGCTCAGTTGCCGCCAATGCGGGCGTCATGCTCACCCGCGTGGAGTTCTTAAAGCCAGGCGAGACCAAAAACTTTGCCATCGTCGATGCGGGCATGAACGACTTGATTCGCCCTTCGCTCTACCAGGCGTGGCAGGCGATTGTCCCCGTGGATACCCGCGAAGCTCGCGAGAAAGCCGTCTACGACGTAGTCGGCCCGGTGTGCGAAACCGGCGACTTTTTAGGCAAAGAGCGCGAATTGGCGATTGCCGAAAATGATTTGCTCGCCGTGCGTTCGGCCGGCGCCTACGGCTTCGTCATGGCCTCGAACTACAACAGCCGCCCGCGCCCGGCAGAGCTGATGGTCGATGGCGACGCCTGTTATATCGTGCGCCGCCGCGAGAGCATAGAAAGCCTGTGGGCTGGCGAAGCGCTGTTGCCCGATAGCGCCTTGGGCCAGGCAGAGGAGCGATAATGCTGCTGCACTTCACCAAAATGCACGGCCTGGGTAACGACTTCGTGATGGTGGACCTCGTCACCCAGCGTGCGCGCCTGACCGATGCCCATGTCCGCGAGCTTTCCGACCGTCGCTTTGGTATCGGTTTTGATCAATTGCTGGTGGTGGAGCCGCCTCGCGACCCGGATATGGATTTTCGCTACCGCATCTTCAATGCTGATGGCAGCGAAGTGGAGAACTGTGGCAACGGCGCGCGCTGCTTTGCCCGGTTTGTGCGCGACCAGCGCTTGACGCACAAAAACGAAATTCATGTCGAAACCGCCGGAGGCCCGCTGGTGCTGACGATTCAGCACGATGGCCAGGTGCGCGTCGATATGGGCCGCCCGCGCTTCACACCGTCTGCGCTTCCGTTTGATGCCCCGGGCGATAAGCCCTTACATGAGTTGGACGTTGACGGTGAAACCCTGGAAATTAGCGTCGTCTCAATGGGCAACCCTCACGCGGTGCTAGAAGTCGAGAATGTTGACAGCGCGCCGGTAGCGCGTTTGGGGCCCGCGATTGAGGCACACCCGCGCTTTCCCCACCGGGTAAATGTTGGCTTTATGCAGGTCGTATCTCCCAGCGAAATTCGCCTGCGCGTGTTCGAACGCGGCAGCGGCGAAACGCTGGCCTGCGGTACCGGCGCCTGTGCCGCGGTAGCTAGCGGCATTCGCCAGGGGCTTTTAAAAAGCCCGGTCAAAGTCCATCTGCCTGGCGGCGAGCTGTCCATCGAATGGCCCGACCCGGAAGCCTCGCTCATCATGGTGGGCCCCGCCACGCGCGTGTTTGATGGGCGTGTCGCATTGAATTGAGCGCACTGAATTACTCGTACTGATGAAAACCCTCTAGGGAGAACGGCGATGTCTCAAGCCCCCGAACCGCGCAAGACGCTCGACCCCGATCAAGTAGCGTTCTGGTTGGCCCGCCATCCCGATTTTTTCGTTGGTCGTGAAGGGCTGCTCCAGCAGCTCAAGGTGCCGCACCCGAATATCGACGGCGCCGTCTCGCTGCTGGAGCGATTAGTGATCGATCTGCGTGCCCGCGCGGAGACGGCGGAGGGTCGCCTAGAACAGCTGCTCGACGCCGCGCGACACAATGAAGCGCAGTATCGCCGCTTGCGTGAAACGTTGTTGGCGCTGGTCGAAGCCGAAGACCGCGACGCGTTGGCGCAGGCGTTGGCCACGCAGATGAGCGAGCGTTTCGACACGCCAGCGCTGGCGCTCTGGTGCCCGCCAGAATTGAGCGACGCTGAGCCAGCCTTGCCGCAGCCACCGCGCCATGTGCTCAACCAGCACGCAAGCGCTAGGCTGGCGGCGCTTTTGGATGGTCGCACCAGTCGCTGCGCTAAGCTGGGCTTGAGTGATTGGAAGTGCTTGTTGCCCCACGTGACGCCGCCTAAAAAAGCCGGCTCCTGCGCGGTGACACGCCTCTCGGCGGGCGAGCCGCTCGGCTATTTGCTGTTGGCAAGCCCTGACCCGGAGCAGTACCGCGCGAGCATGGATACGCTATTTACCGAATATTTGGGTGACATCACGGCCCGCCTGTTGATTCGCCTGTCGCCCCATGGCTAACGCGCCAACTGCTGAGCTGACGACCCAGACCGAGGCGTTTCTCGCGGCGCTGGGTCAGCACGCAAGCCCCGCCACGGTCGCGGCGTATCGTCGCGATTTGGCGGCGCTTTGCACGTTTGCCGAGGCACGCGGCGTCGTTGCCACCAGCGAGCTGAACAGCACGTTTCTGCGTGCGTTTCTCGCCAGCGAGCGAAGTCGCGGTCTCGCGCCGCGCAGCCTGGCGCGGCGGCGGGCGGCGCTATCGCGCTTTGCCGATGATTGCGTTTCGCGTGGCGTGCTAGTGGACAACCCTGTCACGCTTTTGCGTACGCCGAAGCAGCCAAGCCACCTGCCGCGCCCGTTGGATGTGGATACGCTGGCCCATTTTCTCGATACGCCCCACGACGACTCGCCGCTGGCGCGGCGGGATCAGGCGATGTTGGAGCTTTTATACTCCAGCGGGCTACGCTTAGCGGAGCTTGCCGCACTGGATATTAACCACTTAGAGGCGCAGCGTGTGCGCGTTATCGGCAAGGGCGCCAAACCGCGCCAGGTGCCGGTAGGGCAGCGAGCCCGTGATGCCCTGAATGCTTGGCTGACGGCACGGGCACAACTCGCCTTGACGAGCGAAACGGCACTTTTTGTGGGCCAGCGGGGTAGCCGCTTGGGGCACCGTGCCATTCAAAAACGCTTGGCCACGCTTGCCATCGAGCGCGGGTTACCCGAGCACTTGCATCCGCACCGTTTGCGCCACTCGTTTGCCAGCCATCTGTTGGAATCCAGCCAGGATTTGCGCGCGGTACAGGAGCTTTTGGGTCACGCCAACCTTTCCACCACGCAGGTGTATACACGGCTGGATTGGCAGCACCTGGCCGAGAGCTACGATGCGGCGCATCCGCGCGCACGGCGCCGAGTGTCGACAACGTCTTCTGATTTACCACCCGAGTCATAGCCATGCGCCAAATTGCCACGCTGCAAGCGATTACGTTTGATCTCGACGATACCCTATGGGACAACCAGGGCGTGATGGCGCGCACCGAAGAGGGCCACTATCGCTGGCTGCTCACCGCGTTTAACGTTTGGCGGGCTGAGCGCGGTGAGCCACCTTTGGCGCTGACCTATGAAGACGGGTTGCAGGATTACGTGGCGCGCCGCCAGCGCCTAGCCAGTGAGGTGCCCGAACGGCGCGGTGATTTTACTTGGTTGCGCTTACGCGCCCTTGAGGAGCAGCTTCAAGCCCAGGGGGTGGTGAAGAGTACCGCATTAATGTGGGCGGCTGCGGCGATGAACGAGTTTCATCGCCTGCGCGTGCAGGTGACGCCGCACCCGGAAGTCGACGCGCTTTTGCATGAACTACGCAAGCGCTACCGGCTGGCGGCGATCACTAATGGCAATATTCACTTATCGCGACAGCCGCTGGCGCACCACTTCCCCGTGGCTATTGCGGCGGGCGAGTTACTCGCTCCCAAGCCCGATCCCACGCCCTTTCTCACCGCGCTGGCAAAGCTTGATGCGGTGCCCGAACGGGCGATGCACGTGGGCGACTCTTGGGAAGAGGATGTGCTACCCGCCCAAAAGCTCGGCATGCACGCGGTATGGATCAACGCAACGGGCGATCAGGCGCTGCCTGAACGGGTGACGCGTATCGCTCACGTAAAAGAGCTGCCGGGTGTGCTGGCATGGTGGGAGAAGTAGTGGCGCAAGTGCGTAGTTGAGGTGCGGTTAGGCCTCGTCGGGGAGCGTTAGCCACTGATCCAGGCGCTGGGAGAGCGGTGCTAGGCCGTCTTTTTTTAGCGCAGAAAACAGCTGAACGGAGACTAAATCGTCCCAGTCGCTTAGCTGGGCGCGGACTTTTTGCAGCGCGTTACTGGCCGGGCCTTTCTTTAATTTATCTGCCTTGGTTAGCAGGATCTGCACCGGCATATCGCGCTCATCGGCAAAGCCCAGCATCATTTGATCAAACTCGGTGAGCGGATGACGCACATCCATTAGTAGTACCAGCCCGCGAAGGCTTTGGCGGCCGCGCAGGTAGTCAGAAAGATGCTCTTGCCACTCGCGCTTGACCGACTCGGGCACTTTGGCATAGCCGTAGCCGGGCAGATCCACGAGGCGTTGTGAGGTAGTATTCATTAAGCTGAAGAAGTTGATCAGCTGTGTGCGACCCGGTGTGCGCGAGGTGCGCGCCAACGCGTTTTGCCGTGTTAGGGCATTGATAGCGCTGGATTTTCCCGCGTTCGAGCGCCCGGCAAAGGCGACTTCAGCGCCGCTATCTTCGGGGCACTGGGCAAGCGAAGGCGCGCTAAGCATAAAGCTTGCGGTGGAATAATTAAGAGCCGGGGCGGTGGCAGGTGTTACGGTCATCGGTGTACATCCTGGCAAAATAGAGCAAAAGTAGGCGCGAAAGCGCGCTGGAATTACCCCTAAAGCAGGCGTGGTATTGCATTCCCGCCGGTGGGGTGATTCGTTATAATACAAGTGGTTTATAACTGCGACCTGGGGCGCTAGTGTACCATCGCGCTCTATACGTCAGCGACAATTCGCGCTTTGTGTGGGTTGTTTGCGGCGCCCAGAGCTGACCCTGGTAATTTGCTGAACCTGGGCAGCGCCCAGGGTGCGTACCAGTCACCAACTAACGGCATAGTGGATTAGCAATGAGAAAGTTACTGGCAAGCCTGGCAATTACCATGGGTGCCGTTGGCACCGTTCACGCCCAAGAAGACCTGCAAGCCAATGCAGACCCGAATGCTGGTCAAGAACTGGCTGGCTCGTGTGCCGCCTGTCACGGTCAAAACGGCATAAGCTCGGTGGGCTCTTTCCCCAACCAAGCCGGCCAACAGATGTCCTACCTCGCCAAGCAGATCATGGATATCCGCGACGGTGATCGTGAAGTCGCGCAGATGGCCGGGCAGGTTGACGATTTCTCTGACCAAGATGCTTGGGACGTCGCGGCCTACTTTGCGGAAATGGACCCCAACGTCGGTCAAGCGAAAGACGATGAAGTATTACTCGCGCGCGGTGAAGCGCTCTACCGTGCTGGCGATATGAACAAAGGCATTCCGGCTTGCGCCGCTTGCCACACGCCGACCGGGCAGGGTATCGGTACGGCGGTTTATCCGGCCCTTTCCGGTCAGCACTCGGAGTACACGATTTCGACACTGCAAGATTTTGCCGCCGGTGAGCGTCATAACGATCCCAACGCCATCATGCGCGATATCGCCTCTAAAATGAGCGATGACGACATGGAAGCGGTTGCTAACTACGTGCAGGGGCTGCACTAAGCGCTTTTGGCGTCCTGCTCAGCTCCTGCTCATAACTAACCCGGCGTTTGCCTTTTCGTTAGTGAGAATGTGCCTAGGGGAAGCGGGCTTAGGAAAATGTGGTTAGGGCAAATGCTGTGGCCGGCAAAGGAACCATAAGGCTGTGATAGCAGTCTTATGGTTCGTTATTTATTTGGCGCCCATCTTTTATGGGCCTGCTTGACGTGGAGAATGCCCGATATGTGGAAAGCATTAATGGTTGCGGTCGTGGGGCTTACGCTCTCCGCCGTGGCGAGCGCTCAGGAGCTGGTAGAAGGCGAACACTACGAGCGCTTGGAAACGCCGGTAGAGACACAAGTGGATGATGGCCAGATCGAAATCACCGAAGCGTTTTGGTTCGGCTGCCCTCACTGCTATCGTCTGCAGCCCGAAGTAACCGAGTGGTATGAAACGCTGGAAGACGATGTGAGCGTTGTGCATCAGCCCGCCACCATGGGCGGTGACTGGAATACTCACGCCACCGCGTTCTATGCGGCGCAATCGTTAGGCATTGAAGACGCGCTGCATGCCGATTTTTTCCATGCGATTCACGAAGAGGGGCGCTCGCTTACGGACACCGACGAGTTGGCGGAATTCTTCGCCAATTATGGCGTGAGCGAAGACGAAGCCCGTGAAGCGCTGACCTCCTTTAGCGTGCGCAGCGACGTTAGTCGTGCCAATAGCCGCATGCGCGATATGCAGCTAATGGGCGTGCCGGCGCTGATGGTCGATGGCCGCTATCTCGTCACCCCAAGCAGTGCCGGTAGCTTGGCTAACATGCCGCAAATTGCCGACGCGCTGATTGAGCGAATCCGCGAGGAGCGCGCAGAGTAATCGCGCTGGATGTACGCTGCTAGGAAGTTAGCCCATGAGTCACTTGGATGCCCGGTCACCGCTGCTGGCGGATGGCCACCTGCGTTTGCTTACGTTCAATTTGCAGGTGGGCATCCAGACCTCCGCCTACCACCACTACTTCACCCGCAGCTGGCAGCACCTTCTCCCGCATCCCGAGCGTAACCAGCGCTTGGATATCATGGGGAAGGTGATGGGACGTTTCGACGTTGTCGGCCTGCAAGAGGTCGATGGCGGCAGTTTTCGCTCAAGCCGCGTTAATCAGATCGAATACCTTGCCGCTCGCGCAGGGTTTGCTCATCATTTTCAGCAGCTTAATCGCAACTTAGGCCGTATTGCTCAGCACAGCAACGGTTTGCTTTCGCGCCTAGCCCCCACTCAAGTGGAAGAGCACCGCTTGCCCGGCACCTTGCCCGGGCGTGGGGCGATTCATGCGCGCTTTGGCAACGGCCCGGATGCCCTTCACGTGTTCGTGGCCCATTTGGCGTTGAGTCACCGCGGCCGCGCGCGCCAGTTCGACTATTTAAGCGAGATTATTCGCCCGCTACGCCATGTCGTTGTGATGGGCGATTTGAACTGCACGCCGGAGCAGATTCACGCTCACGCGCGGTTCAGTGATTCGCTGCCGCTGCACCCGGTAAAGCCGCTTCTCAGCTATCCTTCCTGGCAGCCGCGTCGCGCGCTTGATCACATCCTGCTTTCGCAAAGCTTGGACGTCTCCGAGGTGCGGGTGTTGGATCATCTCTTCTCGGATCACCTGCCCATTGCCGTGGATCTTCCACTGCCGGCCGCTTGCCTTACCGCGTTGCGCGACGCACAAAAGTAAAACGTTCAATTCGCGTGAGTGGTCAGCACTGCATTATCGGGGAAGATGCGCTATTGTCTTGGGCGCTTATTTTCCTTTTTCAGTCGTTCGATACGAGACACTCCCCATGTCGCAACAATCACAACTACCGCCTTTAATCGGAGCGCTGGACCGCGCCTCCGAGTGGTTAGGGCGCACGCTTTCCTGGCTGGTCATCACCATGATGCTGATCCAGTTTTTGATCGTGCTCCTGCGCTACGTCTTTTCTATCAACAGCATCTTCATGCAAGAGCTGGTGATGTATATGCACGCGGCGGTCTTCATGCTCGCCGCAGGGTATACGTTTCGCCATGATGGCCACGTCCGGGTCGATATTTTCTATCGCAAAATGTCGCCGCGGCGCCAAGCACTGATCAATTTGGTCGGCATTTTGGCGCTTTTGATGCCGGTGATGGTGTTCATCATTGCGACGAGCACGGGTTATGTCAGCAAATCGTGGCAGATTTTGGAAACCTCGCCCGATTACGGTGGCATCCCTGCGGTGTTCGTGCTCAAAACCATGATCCCTTTATTTGCCGTTCTCATGTTACTGCAAGGCGTCGTCGAGGTAGTGCGCAATATGTATATTCTGACAGGGCGAATCGCGCCGCCATCAGAGGATGAAGGCCACTTGGAGGAGCGCATCTGATGCTGGAATTCATGCCTCTCGTTCTGTTTGCCGTTATCTGCATTGTGCTGATGTTTGGTTTCCCGGTGGCGCTCTCGCTATCGGGCACCGCATTACTCTTTGCGGGGTTGGGTCTTGGCCTCGAAGCGCTCGGTGTCGATGCCAATTTTGATAGCGGTTATTTAGCTGCGCTGCCTAACCGTCTGTACGGCATCATGACCAATACCACGCTGTTAGCGGTGCCACTGTTTGTGCTCATGGGCGTGCTGTTGGAAAAATCCAAGGTGGCGGAATCGCTGCTCGATGCAATGGCGTTACTGTTTGGTTCGCTTCGCGGCGGCTTGGGACTCTCGGTCACACTAGTGGGTATGCTGATGGCCGCCTCGACCGGCATTGTCGGCGCAACGGTTGTCACCATGGGGCTGATGTCGCTGCCTACCATGCTCAAACGCGGCTACTCTACCTCGCTTGCTACCGGCACGATCTGTGCTACCGGCACGCTGGGGCAGATTATTCCGCCTTCTATTGCGTTAGTACTGCTTGGGGATGTGCTTTCATCGGCGTATCAGCAAGCGCAGCTGGACATGGGGATTTTCAGCCCTAAAACGGTGTCGGTCGGTGATCTCTTTATGGGAGCGCTGGTACCGGGGCTGCTGTTGGTGGCGATGTACATGGTTTACGTTCTGATGATTGCGTGGCTGCGCCCCAAAGCTGCGCCAGCAGCTGATCGCCAAGAGCTGATGGAAGAGCTTGGCCACACTTCGGGCATAGGCATGCTGCTGCTTAAGGGCTTGGTACCGCCGGTAGTGCTGATCGTGGCCGTATTAGGCTCGATTCTCACTGGCTTTGCGACACCCACGGAAGCCTCAGCGGTGGGGGCGTTTGGTGCACTGGTGCTTGCACTGGCCTACCGTCAGCTGAGTTGGTCTACGCTCAAAGAGGTTCTGCGTTCGACCACCAATGTCACCACCATGGTGTTTTTGATCTTGATCGGCGCGGCGCTGTTCTCGCTGGTTTTCCGCGCCTATGGCGGCGAGCACATGGTCACCGATCTGTTCGAAGGCATGCCGGGTGGCGTCGTTGGGGCGACATTGATCGTGATGCTGGTGATCTTCCTGCTCGGCTTTATCCTCGACTTTATCGAAATCACCTTTGTCGTCGTGCCGATTGTCGGGCCGATTTTGTTGGCGATGGGGCTCGATCCGATCTGGCTGGGCATTATGATCGCCATCAACCTGCAAACGTCTTTTTTGACGCCGCCGTTTGGCTTTGCGCTATTTTATTTGCGCGGCGTGGCGCCTGAATCGGTGCCGACCTCGGCGATTTATCGCGGTGTTATTCCGTTTATCTTGATTCAACTGGGTATGTTATTGCTGCTAGCTTTTTTTCCAGAGTTGGCGACGTGGCTTCCCGCTCAGTTTGGCTAACCCGTTAGTTGAAAGTAGGGGCTGCTATCAACGCTTGCGCGTGGCAATGTAAAACGTGATAGGAAGAATGTCACGCAAACGCGCGAGCGCCTTCCCAAGTAAAAACAGCAATAATAAGGGTTTATATGAAAATGAAAACGCTATCCGCTGCCATCGCCATGACCACGGCCATGTCGGCTGGCCTTTTCGCCGTTTCAAGTCTGGATAACCAAGCACAAGCCCAAGATGAGGCCTATAGCTGGAAGATGGTCACCTCCTGGCCGAAAAACTTCCCCGGCGTGGGCCAGGGGCCTGAGCGTCTTGCCGAGCTGGTTGACGAGATGTCCGATGGCCGTTTGACCATTGAAGTCTTTGGTGCTGGCCAATTAGTCCCGGGGTTCGAGGTGTTTGATGCGGTCTCCGAGGGCACCGCTGAAATAGGACACTCCGCCTCCTACTACTGGAAAGGCAAAGCGCCCGCAGCCCAGTTCTTCGCTGCCGTACCGTTTGGCATGAACGCGCAAGAAATGAACGCATGGTTGCACTTCGGTGGCGGTATGGAGCTGTGGAACGAGCTTTACGATGACTTCGGTGTGGATGTATTAGTGGCGGGTGCTTCAGGCGTGCAAATGGGCGGCTGGTACAACAAAGAGATCAACTCGGTTGACGATCTCGATGGCCTCAAAATGCGCATGCCGGGCCTAGGCGGTGAAGTCATGAGCCGCATGGGTGTTGCTATCGTCAATATGCCGGGTGGGGAAATCTTCACTTCGCTGCAGTCCGGCGCGATTGACGCCACCGAGTGGATCGGCCCGTATAACGACCTGGCCTTTGGTCTGCACCAGGCAGCGGATTACTACTACTATCCCGGCTGGCATGAGCCGACCGTGATGTTCGAAGCCATCGTTAACGAAGAAGCGATGGCCGAATTGCCCGCTGATCTGCAGGCGATCCTAAAAACGGCCGTGCGCGACGTCAACGCCAACGTGCTAGACGAGTATACGGCGCGTAACAACGACGCCTTGGAAACGCTTGTTAATGAACACGACGTCGAGTTGCGTCGTATTCCTGACGACGTGTTGGCGCAGGCCCGCGAGCATTCGGAGGATGTGGTCGCCGAGCTAGCGGAATCCAGTGATATGGCCACTCGTATTTATGAGTCATATCGTGAGTTCCAAGAGAAGGTGGAAAACTACCACGCGATCTCTGAGCAGGCGTACTACAACGCACGTAACCCGGAAGGGGATACCACGGAGTAATATCGCTTTCCGCTAGACGAGATGGCCGCCTTTTGGGGCGGCCATTTGCGTTTAAGGCAGCCCAATTTGAGAGCTGATGGCATTCTGTTCGAAAAACGCGCTTAGCCGGTCCGAACCCAAGGCATCGGCTGCGCTATACCCCTTACTTAGATTATCTTGCCTGTTTAGTGCATCGTCAGATCCGCTCGAACGTTCTATGCTGTGGCTACATTGGGCAAGGAAAAAGCGATGACCATTCCAAAGATTGTAATTGTGGGCGGCGGAGCGGGAGGGCTTGCTCTCGCTACGCGTCTGGGTCGTAAGCTAGGTAAGAAAAATCGCGCCAATATCGTGTTATTTGACTGTAATGCGACCCATGTATGGAAACCACTACTGCACGAGCTGGCTACCGGCGTATTGAACTCCAGCATGGATGAAGTGGATTATCGCGGGCATTCTTCCGCCCACCATTATCGCTACCTGCGTGGCTCTTTAGATGGCTTGGATCGTGAGAAAAAGGTGATCCATCTAGCGCCGATAATGGATGAAGACGGCATTGAGATCCTGCCAGCCAGGGAGGTTAGCTACGATTATCTGGTGTTGGCGCTGGGTAGCGTCTCAAATGACTTTGGTACCAGGGGAGTGGCAGAACACTGCCACTTTATGGATTCACCCCAGCAAGCCAAGGCGTTTCAGCACGATATGATCAACACCTTTTTGCGCTATACCGACCCAGCCCTGCGCCAGTATAAGCAACTGACTATTGGCATTGTCGGCGGCGGCGCTACCGGCGTAGAGCTGGCGGCAGGGCTGCTAGACGCTACCAAGTTACTCAATGCCTATGGCGTCATGGTCGAAGACCACCAAAGCATCAACGTGCACCTCATTGAGGCTGCCCCTCGCCTACTTCCCGGCCTCTCCGAACGTATCAGTCAAACTGTACAGCAAGAATTAGAGGAAATGGGCGTTACGGTTCATGTCAGTACTGCCATCCAAGAAGCTCAGGCGTACCAGTTAGTAACCGGGGACGGGGAGATAATCGAAACGGACCTGAATGTATGGGCAGCAGGCATTAAGGCACCGCCTTTTTTGGCTGAGCTTGGCCTGACCACCAATAAGAAAAACCAGATTAACGTCAATCAAACCCTTCAGAGCGTGGACGACGCGCACATTTTTTCCATGGGTGACTGTGCCAGCTGCCCGCAAGAGGATGGCAGTACGGTGCCGCCCCGTGCTCAAGCCGCCCACCAGCAGGCAAAAGTGCTATCCAAAAACCTTATTCACGCGCTGGATGACAAACCACTGCAGAACTTTAACTATCGTGACCATGGTTCGCTGGTTTCACTGGCCCACTACGATGCGGTGGGGAGTTTGATGCGCAGCTCCGCTTCACGCGGGCTATTTTTAGAAGGGTGGCTGGCACGCCAGTGCTATGCCTCGCTTTACCGCATGCATCAGCTCGCCATCCATGGCGCGCCAAAAACAGGGCTTGCGTGGCTGGTGGATAAATTGAATCGCTACCTAAAGCCCCGTATGAAACTGCATTGAATGCGCAATTTTGGGTATCCTAATGCCATTGGCCGATTGGCTGTCGACGCATTTGTTGAAAAAGAGGCCTCATGTCTACCGATACTCGTGTGCGAAATGTGCTAACCATCGCTGGCTCCGACCCGTCCGGCGGTGCTGGCTTGCAGGGAGATCTCAAAACCTTCTCGGCGCTTGGGGTGTATGGCACCAACGTGATTACCGCCGTGATTGCCCAAAATACTTGTGGCGTGGCTTCGGTGTCCCCGGTGTCCCCTCAGGCGATTCGTGAGCAGCTGGACAACTTGCTGGATGACGTCGAGCTGGATGCGGTCAAGATCGGCATGGTCGCCAGCCGCGACGTCGCCGAGGTGATTGCCGAGGTGTTGAGTCAGCGGCGACCACGCTGGATCGTGCTCGACCCAGTGATGGTGGCTAAAAGCGGCGATATTCTGGTTGATAATGAAGGTATTCACGCGGTACGGGATATTCTGGTGCCGCTCGCCGATGTGATAACCCCCAATCTGCCCGAAGCCGCCGTATTGCTCGATTCGACTACGCCCACCAGCTTGGATGCCATGGAAGCCATGCTACCCGGCCTAACGCAGCTTGGTGCGCCTTATGTGGTGCTCAAGGGGGGGCACCTGGAAGGCACAACTTGCCCGGATCTACTGGCGACCCCGCAGGGCCACGAATGGCTGCCCGCCTCGCGCATCGATACCGATAATCTTCACGGCACCGGCTGCGCGCTCTCGTCCGCGATTGCCGCCTGCTTGGCCAAACTGCCGGGTGATGCCATACCTGAAGCGAGCGTGCCGGCCATACGGGAAGCCAAGCAGTGGCTGCACGCGGCGCTGGAGGCGAGCGTGCGCTTAAGCGTGGGTAAAGGCCGTGGGCCGGTGCATCACTTTCACGCCTGGTGGTAAGCGCGTTTGCGTTGCGTTGGCGGCCTTGCGCGAAAGGCGTAAGCGCACCATGCTGAAGTCAGGGAGCATGACTCACTACGCTTGGAGTTGCGATTGAAAGCTGCGAGGAGCCGACGCCATGACGCGCACGCTGCTGTTTGCCACCGACCTTTCTGCGGATAACCGCGCGGCGTTTGCCCGGGCAATGCGCTTGGCCTATGCCCAAGGCGCGCGGCTCGATATTCTCCACGTCATCGACCCGTACCTACCCCGGAGGATGCTGCATGATTTAGAAGCCGCGGTGGTGGAAGATATCACCACCACGCTGACCGATCTGCGCGAGGACTATGCCTTGGAGGCCCCGCCAACGCTGATCCAGACGGTCACCGGGTCAACTTATGCTGAGATCGTACGCGAAGCCCACGAGCGCAGTGCCGAGTTGATTGTGTTGGGGATGCACCGAAAGCGTGGGCAGAAAGATCTCCTCGCGGGGACAACCGTGATGCGCGTATTGCGTAGCGCGCCGTGTCCGGTTGTCGTGGCCTCTGACCTACCCACTCAGCCGTGGGAGCATATTGTGCTTCCCATCGATTTCTCGCTAACGACACGGCATACGTTAAAGGAGGCGCTGAAACGCTTCCCGGAGGCCAAACTCACGTTGCTGCACGCCTGGACGCTTCCCGGCGAGCGAGAGCTAGGCTCGCAGCGCGGCTATGCCCAGTGGCGCGAGCGCGAAGTGGCCGCACTGCGTGCTCAACTCGAAGAAGAAGTCGAGACGTTGATGCGCGAGCTCGATGGCGTGCCGGAAGTCGAGCTGCTGCTAGAGCCAGGGTCACCTTGTGACGTAGTGAACGACTACATGAAGCGACATACGCCCGACTTGGTCATGATCGGTAGCCGCTGCCAGCCGCACTACGCGAGTCAGCTCACCGAGATGCTGTTAAATGAGCCTCATTGCGACATCATGCTTTGCCGGACGTGGTAAATAAGCGTCGCAGGATTGATTTTACACGGAACCTCTACGCATTGTGATGGTAGGTATAGTATACGTGCCATCTGATGAGGAGGTTGTATGTCTGTATATCCCTTACGCGCTTTGCCGCTGGCAATGGCGCTTCTGTTGACGCCGCTTGCCCACGCTGAAACAAGCGTTAGCGAAAATGGCGAATCCTTTGCCCGGACGATTGAGGCACATGGGCAGCGCTATGAACTGCTCGGCAGCGGTGTGTTTACCTATATGATCTGGACCGCCTATGCCGGCGCTTATTATCAAACGGAAGGAGAAACCCAGCCACAACCGCTTGGCGATGTGCCCCGCCTGTTGGAGCTGGCTTACTTTCATGACATCGAAGCGGCTGACTTTGCCGACGCCACCACAGAAACGCTGGAAAAGTCACTCACCCGCTACGAGTTCAATCAGGTCGAAGAAGACATCGACACCATCAATCAACGCTACCAAGACGTGGCGCCGGGTGATCGCTATCGACTTAGCTGGGACGGCGATACGCTGCGGTTGGCGCTCAACGGCGACGTGCTATACGAAGGCGGCGATAGCGAAACCGCCAGTGCCATGTTTGGTATTTGGCTAGGGGAAAAGCCGCTGGGCGAAGAGTTCCGCGATGCCTTGCTAGGCGAAGCGTCGTCGGGAGAAAATTAAGCTGTAACACATGGAGCAGGAGAAAGCGGAGCAATGAGGGCACTGATTCAACGGGTAAGCCGCGCTAGCGTCGAGGTTGAGGAGCATACCGTCGGTGCCATCGATCATGGATTGCTCGCGCTGGTGGGTGTAGAAAAAGACGATAGCGAAACGAGCGCTGACAAGCTACTGCACAAGTTGCTGCATTACCGCGTTTTCAGCGACGCAGACGGAAAGATGAACCTCAATGTGCAGCAGGCCGGTGGCGGTGTGTTGCTGGTGTCGCAGTTCACCTTGGCGGCTGATACGCGCAAAGGGTTACGGCCAAGCTTTTCCAGCGCCGCCCCACCCGCGGAGGGTGAGCGCTTATTCAACTACCTTGTCGCGCAAGCCCGCCAATACGACATTCCCCTCGCCACCGGTGAGTTTGGCGCCAATATGCAGGTATCTCTCACCAACGACGGCCCGGTGACGTTTTTATTGGAAGCCTGAGCCCCCTTAACCGTTTTCGCTGGCGAGTAGCTCAGCTTCCATCGCTTCCAGTTCTTCTTCGGCGGCGAGCCACTGCGCTTCGGCGTCGTCGAGGCGGGCTTTGATATCGGCCTGGCGCGCTAAGGTCTTGGTTAGCTCGGTTTTCCGCGCATCATCGGTGTAAAGCTCTGGGTCGCCTAGCACCTCTTCCACTTTGGCCAGGGCAGATTGCTCGCGCTCCATGGCTTTTTCTGCTTGATCGCGTTGCTTTTTTAGTGGGCGCAGCTTTTCGCGCATCTCGGCGGCAGCCTTACGCGCGGCTTTGCGCGCTTCGCGGCTGTCGTCATTTTGCTGCGCGTTCTGGCGCTCGCTTTTTTCGCTGCGGGTGTCGCGCCGCTCGGCTTCTAGACGCTCTTTCAGCCAGGCGCGGTAGTCGTCTAGATCGCCGTCGAAAGGAGTGACGCGGTGGTCAGCCACGCGCCAAAATTCATCTACCGTGGCGCGTAAAAGGTGACGGTCGTGCGAGACCAGAATCACCGTGCCTTCAAAGCTGGCGAGCGCCTCGGTCAGCGCTTCGCGCATCTCCAAATCCAGGTGGTTGGTGGGCTCATCGAGCAGCAATAGATTCGGCTTTTGCCAAGCGACGAGAGACAGCGCCAGGCGTGCTTTTTCACCGCCTGAAAACGTCGCCACTTCACTGAATGCATCGTCGCCTTTAAAACCAAAGCCGCCCAGGAAGTTGCGAATCTCCTGGTCGCTGGCGGTGGGAGAGAGTCGCTGCACGTGGACAAAGGGCGTAGTGGTGACATCCAACCCTTCAAGCTGATGTTGGGCAAAGTAGCCAATCGCTAAGTGCTCGCCGGGTACGCGCTTGCCGGAAATCAGCGGCAGCTCACCAATCAGCGATTTGATCAGCGTGGATTTGCCCGCGCCGTTGGGGCCGAGCAAGCCGATGCGTTGCCCAGGGAGCAGCGTGGCGTTCACGTGGTCAAGCTGCACGGTATCGCCCGCGTCGCCGCGATAACCCAGTTGGGCTTGATCCAGCACCAAAAGCGGGTGCGAGGTTTTGTCAGCGGCGGGAAGGCTAAAGTGGAACGGCGAATCGACGTGGGCAACGGCGATATCTTCCATGCGCTCCAGCATTTTAACGCGGCTTTGTGCTTGCTTGGCTTTATTTGCCTGGGCGCGAAAACGCGCGATAAAGCGCTCAATTTCCTCGCGACGGGCCTGCTGCTTGGCGGCTTCGGCCTGCTGCAGGGCGAGTTTTTCGGCGCGGGTACGCTCAAAAAGTGAGTAGTTGCCGCGGTAAAGTTCGACCGTCTTGTGGTGCATATGCACGATGTGATCGCACACGGCGTCAAGAAAGTCGCGATCGTGGGAGATCAATAACAGCGTGCCGGGGTAGCGGGTGAGCCACTGCTCCAGCCACAGCAGCGCATCTAGGTCCAGGTGGTTGGTCGGTTCGTCGAGCAGCAGCAGATCAGACGGCATGAATAGCGTGCGGGCGAGACTGACACGCATCCGCCAGCCGCCGGAAAAATCCGACAGTGGGCGGGTGAGATCCGCTTGCACAAAGCCTAGGCCGACGAGCAGCTGCGCGGCGCGGGATTCCGCGCTATAGCCGTCCAATGTTTCAATCAGACCGTGCAGCTCTGCCTCACGGTGAGCGTTGTCTGACGCTTGAGCCGCGGCAAGGTCGGCCTCGGCTTGGCGAAGGGCGTGGTCGCCGTCGAGCACGTAGTCGATAATCGCTCGGTCCAACACATCGATTTCTTGCGCCATGTGCGCAATACGTTGGCCACCGCTGAGCTCAATGTCACCCTGATCAACGCCTAGTTCACCTAGCAGCAGCTTGAATAGGCTCGATTTGCCCGCGCCGTTAGCACCGATGATGCCGGCTTTGACCCCGTTGTGTAGCGTCAGATCGGCGTTTTCCAGCAGGGTTTGCGTGCCGCGTTGCAGGGCGACTTGGCGCAGTGCGATCATGCGTTCTCCCGAAAGTAAGGTGGGCAGTGTAATGTACGATTCTACCCGATTGGCCGCCCTCAAGCAGAATTCGCTGTGGGATTTCGCGCTCGATTTCTACACTCGGCCCGGGGTCGAAGCCGCGTGCCTGTGCCTGCAGGACGAGGCGAAGGTCGATGTGTGCGAACTGCTGTTTCACGCTTGGCTCTATTGCCATGGGCTTGAAGCCGAGCCCGAGGCGTTGGTGGATGAACGCCACGCGCGAACACGTTGGCAGCAAGAGGTCACCGCCGTCTTGCGCGGTCTACGCCGTGCATTGAAAGATTCGGCACAAGTGAGCGAGGGAGTCGCTGAGCTGCGAGCAACACTAAAGAAAGCCGAATTGCTCGCCGAGCGTGAAAACCTTCAACGCTGGCAGCAATGGGCATTTGCACTTGAAAAACACTCGTTCGTACACCTGAAGAGAATGACGCAGTGGCCCTGTAATTCGGCACGTTGGCTACAGTTACAGTTTTTTTCACCGCATTTTCACTTACTTAGTGAAGGTGCTGGTGACGAGTACTCAACAGTCAAAAGTGCCTGGGAGGTGTTAGGCGGCCAGCTTGACCGCTTCACTTGAGCGCGCTAGCCTGAATTTTAACTGCTTCTTAAATGACCTTAACGGAGCGTCTGATGACACCTAGCGGCGGTTACATTGGGTAAGCGTTGTTTGGTGTCAGCGGAGGCAAGGGTCAAGGCAGGTTCTGCGCTTTTTCAGCGCTTACCAATGCAAGAGGAATAACGCATGAAAGCAAGCAAGACGGTTACAACTAAACTGCTCACCACGGCGAGCGTAAGCGCGCTGCTGCTGGGGCTTTCCACAGCCGCTTCTGCAGATAACTGGCGTTACGCCCACGAAGAGTATGAAGGCGATGTACAAGACGTCTTCGCTTATGCATTCAAAGAGTACGTTGAAGACAATTCTGATCACACGGTCCAAGTCTACCGCTTCGGCGAGCTGGGTGAGTCTGACGACATCATGGAGCAGACGCAAAGCGGCATCCTGCAGTTTGTTAACCAGTCGCCGGGCTTTACGGGCTCGTTGATTCCCGAAGCGCAGATTTTCTTTATTCCCTACCTGCTTCCGACCGACGAAGAAACCGTACTTGAGTTCTTCGATGAGAGCGAAGCCATCAATGAGATGTTCCCGAAGCTCTACGCCGAGCAGAATCTAGAACTTCTCAAGATGTACCCGGAAGGCGAAATGGTCGTGACCACCGACGAGCCCATCAGCTCGCCAGAGGATCTTAACAACAAGAAGATCCGCGTGATGACCAACCCGCTGCTATCCGAAACCTATGACGCCTTCGGCGCAACGCCGACGCCGCTGCCATGGGGCGAAGTTTACGGTGGTCTGCAAACCGGCATTCTGGATGGCCAAGAGAACCCGATCTTCTGGATCGAGTCCGGCGGCCTTTATGAAGTATCACCGCACCTGACCTTCACAGGGCATGGCTGGTTCACTACCGCGATGATGGCCAACCAGGACTTCTTCGAAGGCCTGTCTGAAGAAGAGCAAGCGCTGGTACGTGAAGCGTCTAACGCTGCTTATGACCACACCATTGAGCATATTCAAGGTCTGGCTGATGAATCACTCGCGAAGATTCAGGAAGCGTCCGATGAAGTGACGGTTAACCGCCTGAGCGAAGAAGAGATCCAAGCGTTCCGTGAGCGTGCACCGCAGGTTGAAGAAGCCTATGTCGAAATGGCCGGCGAGCGCGGCGAGGAACTGCTGAACCAGTTCAAAGAAGACCTCGAAGAGGTTCAGAGCGATAACGAGTAATCGCTAACGGAGTAGGCTCCGTGTTCGCGGTGCACTGTTTTTTGCGACCTGTTTATCATAATAGGTGAACTGATACGGTGCTCGCGATAATCGTTAAGGGGCAGCATGGGCTGCCCCTTTTTTAGTCCTGAGCAAGTTGGTTTTTAAGCGGATAGCAAAAATTTGGCCTTTCGGCCTAGGAAAACCAGGGCGTAATAAAAGGAGTCCGGCGATGTCTGAAGACGAATCCGAAAAGAATTATCGCTCCGGTTTGCCGGGGTTTCTCGGGGTCATTGATACCTTTCTTAGCAAGCTTGAGGCGGTGATCCTGGCGCTTGGTGTATTGCTGATGGCGCTGAATACGGTCACCAACGTGATTGCACGGTTTGTATTTGGCAATAGCATCATGTTTACGGGGGAGTTGAACCGTATTCTGATCATCATGATTACATTTGCTGGCATTGGTTATGCGGCGCGCCATGGGCGCCATATACGAATGTCAGCAATTTACGATGCGCTGCCTGCCGGAGGGCGCAAAGTATTAATGATATTTATTTCGCTGTTTACCGCCGCGGTGATGTTCTTCCTGTGTTACTACTCGATTATTTATATTCTCGATATGCAGAGCCGTGGTCGCGTGCTACCTGCCTTGCAGCTGCCGATCTGGATCATCTACGTCTGGGCGCCACTGGGGTTATTCATCACCGGCATTCAGTATGTGTTAACTGCGGTCAAGAACATAATGTCGCGGGATGTCTACCTCTCGACCACGACACTAGATGGCTATAAAGACACGGAAACCGAAGTCTGAGTAGCAGGGCTTTGCAATAGAGCTATACACCAGGGTTTGATACCAGGGTTTGACACCTTAGGGGAACGGCTATGACGACCATAATGGTAGGAACCATGATCGGCCTGCTGCTGCTGGGCTTTCCGATGATGATACCGCTGATCACCGCAGCAGTGATCGGCTTTTATATGATGTTTAACGGGCTGGGGCAGATGGATACGCTGATTCAGCAGATGATGGCCGGCATTCGCCCAGCCTCGCTGATCGCGGTGCCGATGTTCATTCTTGCCGCCGATATTATGACGCGCGGTCAGTCAGCCAACCGCTTAATTGCGATGGTGATGTCGTTTATCGGCCACGTAAAAGGCGGGCTGGCGGTAAGTACCGCCGCATCGTGCACGTTATTCGGCGCCGTTTCGGGCTCAACACAAGCAACAGTTGTGGCAGTAGGCTCGCCGCTGCGTCCGAAGATGTTAAAAGCGGGTTACTCTGACCCTTTCACGCTGGCACTGATTATTAACGCCAGCGATATCGCCTTTTTGATTCCGCCG
>JBNJFC010000019.1:0-22655 GCA_051746485.1 Pseudomonadota bacterium | reverse complement strand
GGGCTAACCTCAAACCCCTCTTCCGCCAAGGTGATAGCCGGGGTAAAAAGTGTCTCCCACGCTAGTGCCCCGTGTTCGCTGTGCGCTTTTTCGAGCATTTTTAGCGTACCCGGCACGCCGACTGAAAGCCCGCTTGCTACAGCCTCCATAAAAGCCAGCGGCTCGCCTTGTTCGTCAAGGAAAAGCTCCTCATCTACGGTTGCCGGTGCTGTCTCACGCCCATCGAATGCTTGAACGTTGGCCCCATCGAAATAGAGCAAAAAGCTGCCGCCGCCGATGCCACTTGACTGCGGCTCGACCAAAGCCAGTACCATCTGTACCGCCACAGCCGTGTCTATCGCATTACCACCCGCTTTTAGCACCTGATAACCCGCATCAGCGGCCAACGGGTTTGCAGCCGCTACAGCAAACGTCTCTGCTTCCCAGCCAGGCTTATCTTCAAAGCCTGATTCGGTTTCCGGCGAGATGGCCGGGGCTTCGTAGCTAAATCCCGCAGCAGGCAGCGGCAGCAGCAAAAACCCTAGCGACCAGAGGTTTTTCCAGTGGCGTAGCATAAGCGCTCCTATTTAGTCATGGTGTGTATTGGGTCCCACTGTACCTCAAACTAAAACGCCCGGCGTTAGGCCGGGCGTATGAAACACAAAAGACATTACCGCTTTTTAGGCGATCGTCTCACCGGCGAGCATAAACCAGGTTTCCAAGACGGCATCAGGGTTGAGCGAGACAGAATCGATCCCTTGCTCCATCAGCCATTTTGCCAAATCCGGGTGATCCGACGGGCCTTGTCCACAAATCCCCACATACTTGCCTTGCGCTTTACACGCCTGGATCGCCATGGCCAGCAGCTTTTTCACCGCTTCATTACGTTCGTCAAAGAGATGCGCAACGATACCCGAGTCACGATCAAGGCCCAATGTCAGCTGGGTTAAGTCGTTAGAGCCGATCGAGAAGCCGTCAAAGTACTGTAGGAACTCATCGGCCAGTAGCGCGTTGGCTGGTAGCTCACACATCATGATGACCTTCAAGCCATGGTCACCTCGTTTGAGACCGTTGGCGGCGAGCAAATCCACCACCTCACGCGCTTCCTCGGTCGTGCGCACGAAAGGCACCATGATTTCGATGTTATCTAGCCCCATCACTTCCCGAACGCGCTTAAGCGCACGGCACTCAAGTTCAAAACAAGGGCGAAACGCATCGGAGATATAGCGCGAAGCGCCGCGGAAACCGAGCATCGGGTTTTCTTCACCGGGCTCGTAGAGCTTGCCGCCGATTAGGTTTTCGTACTCGTTGGACTTAAAGTCCGACAAGCGAACGATGACGCGCTGCGGATAGAAGGACGCTGCCAGCGTCGAGATACCTTCAACTAATTTATCAACGTAGAAGCTAACCGGATCATCATAGCCGGCGGTGCGCAAATCGATAATTTGCTGTAAATCCGACGGCAGCGTGTCGTACTCCAACAGCGCTTTAGGGTGAACGCCAATCATACGGTTGATGATAAATTCAAGGCGCGCCAACCCCACACCCGCATTGGGTAAGCTGGCAAAGCTGAACGCACGGTCTGGGTTGCCGACGTTCATCATGATCTTGAACGGAATCTCCGGCATTGCATCAATACTTGTGACTTTACGGTCAAACTCCAGCAAGCCCTCATAGACGTGGCCGGTATCGCCTTCCGCGCAAGAAACGGTCACGTCGCTACCTTCATTAAGAAGTGTCGTGGCGTCACCACAGCCCACCACCGCTGGAATGCCGAGCTCACGGGCAATGATCGCCGCGTGGCAGGTTCGGCCGCCTCGGTTGGTGACGATGGCCGAAGCACGCTTCATGATCGGTTCCCAATCGGGGTCAGTCATGTCGGTCACCAGCACATCGCCGTCGTGGATCTTGTCCATATCATCTGGGCTTAGCACTACCTTGACCGCGCCACGGCCAATGCGCTGGCCAATTGCTCGGCCGGTCACTAACGTGCGCCCCTTTTCTTTGAGATTGAAGCGCTCAAGTTTGCCGCCTTCCTGCTGGGATACCACGGTTTCCGGGCGAGCTTGAACGATGTAAAGCTTGCCGTCATCGCCATCTAGCGCCCATTCGATATCCATTGGGCGCTGATAGTGGTCTTCAATTGTCATCGCTTGACGCGCCAGCGCCATGATTTGCTCATCGTTGATGCAGAAACGACCGCGATCTTTATGCGGCACATCGACGGTTTCCACCGATTTTCCTGCGCTGGCATCTTCACCGTAGACCATCTTGATGAGCTTGGAGCCAAGATTACGCCGCAGCACAGCCGGGCGCCCTGCCGCCAGCGTGGATTTATGCACGTAGAACTCATCCGGGTTCACCGCACCTTGCACCACGGTCTCACCCAAGCCCCAAGAAGCGGTGACAAACACCGCGTCTCGATAGCCCGATTCGGTATCCAGGGTAAACATGACCCCGGCTGCGCCGGTTTCCGAACGCACCATTTTCTGGATACCGGCAGAAAGTGCGACGTTTTCGTGGGCATAACCGCGATGCACACGGTAGGAAATCGCACGGTCATTGAACAGCGAGGCGAAAACTTCTAGCACAGCACGTTTGATATTGGCGAAGCCTTCGATGTTAAGAAACGTCTCTTGCTGGCCAGCAAACGACGCATCGGGAAGATCTTCAGCGGTTGCCGAGCTGCGCACGGCAACTTTCAAATGCGGGTGTTGCTGCTGAAGCTTTTCATAAGCTTCTCGCAGCGAGGCTTCAAAGGCGGGGGGCAGCGGCGTCTCCATGACCCACTGACGGATATTGCGTCCAGCTTCGCTTAGCGCTTTAACGTCATCGACATCCAAGCGTTTTAGCGTGTCGTTGATGCGTTCGTTGAGGCCTTCGTGGGAAAGAAATTCACGGTAGGCGTGAGCGGTTGTAGCAAAGCCGCCAGGGACGGTAACCCCCACTTCCGACAGGTTAGAGATCATCTCACCCAGCGAGGCGTTTTTGCCGCCTACGCTCTCAACGTCGGCCATGCCCAACTGATCAAACCACAGAATGTATTCTTCCACGCAACCCCCTCGCATTTAAACTCCGTACGGCCAGTGGGCCGCCACTGATTGACGCTGACACCCTAGCACCGGCCGGATATATTCGCCATTAGTCTAACTGCGGAGAGAGTGGAGGATATTTACAACATAATGGTTTTTTCATCGAGTTGTGTAGTCAGAGCACTGATTACTCGCAGGAGAACTTTGTCATCCGCGCCACGTTGCCATTAGCAAGCCAACGCTCGACAATAACCGCTAGTTTTTGACTACTGATTGGGAGCACCATGACACGCACCGCGTTTTTTATCTCTGACGGCACAGGGATTACGGCAGAAAGCCTAGGCCGCAGCCTGCTGGCACAGTTTGAAAATGTCGATATCAATATGCAGACGAAGCCCTACATTGACACACTGGAGAAAGCTAAGGCGTTAGTAGAAGTGATTGAAGCCACCGCCAATCGCGACGGCGAGCGCCCGATCATCATTGACACCATCGTGGACCAACAAATTCGCGACGTCATCCGCGAAGCCTCAGGCTTCAAGGTAGATATATTTTCTACCTTTCTTAAGCCGTTGGAGCAAGAGCTTGATACACACTCCTCGTACAGCGTCGGACGTACGCACTCCATCGGCAGCGATGACGTCTACATGGACCGCATCCACTCGGTTCACTTTGCGCTGGATAACGACGACGGGGCGCGTACACACCAATACAATAAAGCCGATATTATTCTGGTCGGGGTCTCGCGCTGCGGCAAAACGCCTACGTCGCTCTACCTAGCGCTGCAGTTTGGGATTCGCGCGGCCAACTATCCCCTTACCGAGGACGATCAAGACGAAGATGGTGTACTCAAACTGCCGAAAGTTTTGGCCCCGCACCAGCATAAACTTTTTGGCCTGACCATCGATGCCCGCCGGCTCGCTGCGATTCGTCACGAGCGCCGGCCGAATAGCCGCTATAGTTCAATGGATCAGTGCCTGCAGGAAGTCGAGCAGGCCGAGTCGCTCTACCGTTCGATGCATATTCCTTATATTGACACCACTCGCTTCTCGGTAGAAGAGATCTCGACCCGCATGATTGCCGAAACAGGGCTGGCTCGGCGTTTTTCTCCGCGCTGATGGCAGCGCTTAGCGCATTACCCTAAAGTCCTTTGGGCGCAAAAATACCGGGAGCGTTGCGCCAATAGCCTTTGTAATCCATGCCAAAACCAAAAACAAAGCGGTCCGCGACTTCTAGCCCGCAGTAATCGGCTTTCAGCCCGGGTACCGCTTTGCGATCATGCTGTTTATCTACCAGCACGGCAGTGCTGATACTCGCCGCTTGTGCTTCTTTGCAGTAAGCCAAAATAGCGGCAAGGGTGGCGCCCTCATCCAAAATATCGTCAATAATCACAACGTGGCGACCTGCCATAGGCACTTCAGGTGAGACACGCCAAAAGAGCTCGCCGCCGCGTAGCTCACTGCGGTAACGCGTCGCGTGGAGGTAGTCCACTTCCAAAGGAAAGCCGAGTCGCGTCAGCAGATGCCCGGTGGTAATCAAACCACCGTTCATCACACAGTAGAACACTGGCAGTTTGTCACCGAGATCACGGTTAATTTCGTCTGCCATACGGTCAAGCGCGTGCTCTACCTGCTCTTGGGTGATCAAGCAGTCCGCGTCGTCCATTAGCTCACGCATGGAGTCGAGCGACGCGAGCGCCTCTTTGTCTAGCTTTGCCATGTATTATTTCCAAACGTTACAATAAAAATTTAGGCATACTCAGCCGCCAGCGCTTCAAGCTTCGCGTGAGTACGACGCCAACGTCCGAGAGCGGTGAGCGCATCAATATCCGGACGAGCACGCGCGTAGCGTAGTTTCGTCGGACGTTTAGCACTGAGATCGTCGCAGGCGGCCAGCACATTGAGTGCCGCCTCGCGGTCGTTACACACCAACAACATATCGCAGCCCGCTCGCAGTGCAGCCTGGGCCCGCTCCGCTGGCGCTCCAACCTGTTGAGCACCGGCCATGCTTAAGTCATCCGAAAAAATACAACCTTTAAAACCTAGCGATTCTCGCAGCATCCCCAACCAGCTGGGCGAAAACCCCGCAGGACGATGATCAAAGGCACGATAAATCACATGGGCGGGCATAATGCCATCTAAGTCACTGGCGAGATGGGCAAACGGTATTAGGTCGTGTTGCTTGATAGCGTCCAATGGGCGTTCGTCAATGGGTAGCGCCAGATGCGAATCTTCTGCCACGCTGCCGTGGCCGGGAAAGTGCTTACCAACGGCTGACATACCCGCCTCATGGAGGCCATAAATCAAGGCTTGGCCCAACGCGCTGACTTGCTCGGGGTCGGTGCCAAAGCTACGATTACCAATCACGCTCGAAACGCCGCTGTCGATATCCAGCACTGGCGCGAACGTGATGTCGATTCCGCAAGCCGCCATCTCCATGCCTAATAACCAGCCGGCATCTTTTGCCAACGCCGCTCCTTCTGCTGGCGAGCTTTGATATCGCTTACCCAGAGCGGCCATCGGCGGTAAGCGCGTTACCCCCTTTTTGATGCGCTGAACGCGACCGCCTTCTTGATCCACCGCGATAAGAAGCCCTGGCCGTTCGCGGCGAATGGCGTCGCAAAGCGCTCGAACCTGATAGGCACTTTCGACGTTGCGCGCAAATAAGATCACGCCGCCAACGGCTGGCGCTTTTAAAAGCTTGCGCTCATCGCGGGTTAAAGAAAGCCCGTCAAGGTCAAGCATGACCGGGCCAAAGGGGTGCGACATGGCGAAAGATCCTGAAAAAAGGAGCGCTAATTCTAGACAAACACTCGGTACATGCAACTACTCGCTAACCGTGCAGCCACACCGGCGTTCCCGGCGGGGCATGATCAAACACGTAGAGCAAATCGTTTTGGCTTAGTCGAATACAGCCGTGAGACAGCGCTAGCCCCATAGGCTCGCTTTCAGGCGTGCCGTGTAGATAGATATAGCGGCGTTGAGAATCCACGCAACCTCCACGGTTCCGGCCCGTTTCTAAACCACATAACCACAGAATACGGGTTAATATCCAATCTCGCTCAGGGTGCTGCTGGCCTAGCGTGGTCGTGTAGACTTCACCTGTCCAGCGTCGACCACGAAATACCGCGTTCACCGGCGCATCGGCACCCATAGCGGCACGTACATAATGCCATCCGTGAGGCGTTTTCCCGCTAGCTTCATCCTGCCCGATACCGGCTTTCGCCGTAGAAATCAAGCAAGAGAAAAACGCTTTTTCCCCCTCCCATAAAGTAAGCGCCTGACACTGGGTATCAATCTCAAGCCAATAGGCGTGCGAAGGCGGCAACTCACTGAGTTTGGGCGTTCGCATACTTTTCCTCATCGACGTTTGCTGGCAGCGGTGCGTTCATCGCAGCCACTACAACGGGGCGCAACCGCCTAACAAGGTCACGCACGGAAACCTGCTCTTGATAGTCCTTTTCCGCAATATCGCGTAGGGCATCCAAACCCGAAAGGGTAAAAATCACCGTACCAAGCATGAAATGCAGACGCCAAAATCGCTCTGCATCGGGGATATCTGGCGTTGCCTGACGCACCAGTTCCGTAAAGCGCGTAAACACATCACCGTACTCATCTTGAATAAAACGGCGTAAATGCCCTTGCGCTTGGCTATAAGCAAGCCCGAGCAGACGCATAAATACCTTCAAGCTATTACGCTCAGCGGGCACAGCTAGCACCGTAGTGGCCATGGTTTCCAGTAGTTCCTCTAGAGGAATCACCCGCCCTTCGTAGCGCTTTTCCAACGTATCAAGCGCAGTATGAAAACGCTGTGTAAAAGGATCAAGGTAGCGCGAGAACACCGCTTGAATCAGGGCTTTTTTAGAACCAAAGTGATAATTCACAGCGGCCAAATTGACCCGCGCCTTACTGGTGATATTACGCAGTGACGTTTCCGCAAAACCGCGCTCGGCAAACAATACTTCAGCAGTATCCAGTATCCGTGTCACCGTATCGGACTGAGCCATGGTCGCTCCTAAAAAACGAGTGTTTTAAACATTATAGAATATTACGCCAAGCGTTATGCGGGCTCAATGTTGATGAATCGGGCGTTTTTAACGCTAAAGTGACGTTTGCCCTTTTACACTTAAACGGCCGTACCAGAAAAATGAGGAAAAATGCACATAACGGTTGTACTGGACAGAGCAACATACTGTATACTTAATCACAAAACTACTTGACGTTATTGACGTCGTCGTACTTTCGAGATGTCAAAACGTGCATAAACCCAAACATGCATAGATCAAAACGTGCATAAATAGGAGCTTGCGATGTCACGGCCTTTAACAGCTCGTCAGCAAAATGTTTACGACTTCATTGTCAAAACCATGGGCGAGTACGGTTACCCACCGACGCGCGCCGAAATCGCTAAAGCACTTGGGTTTCGCTCCCCAAACGCAGCCGAAGAGCACTTGCGCGCCTTAGAACGCAAAGGTGCCATTCGCATTATCCGCAACACCTCCCGCGGTATCCGCTTACCGGCGCAAGAAACCGTTGAAGGGCAGGAGTTCACTAACGAGGGCACTACTGAGGGCACAACGCCCAACGGCTTACCGGTCATTGGCGAAGTCGCTGCGGGAAGCCCTGTTTTAGCCGCCGAACACATTGACCGCTACTGCCCGCTACCGCCTGAATACTTCACGCCGAAAGCCGATTATTTATTGCGCGTGCGCGGACTCTCGATGAAAGATGTGGGTATTTTAGAGGGCGATCTTCTGGCAGTCCATCGCACCGAGCGCGTGCGCGATGGCCAAATCGTTGTCGCTCGTATTGAAGACGAAGTTACTGTTAAGCGCTTTAAGCGCCAAGGGCACAACGTTCAGTTGATCGCGGAAAACGCAGAGTTTGATCCGATTGTGATAGACCTTCGCACTCAAGCACTAGAGATTGAAGGGGTTGGCGTTGGTGTAATTCGTGGCGGGAATGGTCAAGCCCTTGGTTAGAACGCGCTAAGACAACGAGTTACTGCATATCGATATAGCGGTGGTCATTGAACGTGGCCACCCAGCTGGGGTGATAAACCATCAAAACGCTTAACAGCATCCCCGTAATAAAGGCCTCAGACGGCATCAGTAAGGGCAAAAAGCGCGCATACTCTTGCGCCAAATGAATAGCGTCGGGATCAGTACCCGCAACGACAATCAGCCCAACGGCAGTCAAGCCGCCCCCCAGTGTCGCGAGAGCCGAACCAAAAAAACCGCACACAAACAAAAAAATCATTAGGTTATCGGGCAGCTTACGATCCACAAGTCGCCAGATAATACCCACCACAAACGCCGGCATAATGCCGGTGACGAGTATATTCGCGCCGAGCAGTGCCCAATCGTTGCGACCAATCACCACCATTGCCACGTTAATCATCACATTGCTAATCAGCGCAAGCGGTGCTTTAAAAACCAACGTCATTAGTGCCGTGAAAACCAAGTGCAGCGTCAGCCAATCAACGGCTTGAGCGCGCATCTGCCACATCAACACGACCGCTAAAGTAGCAGCCAGCCAGCGATGCTGCAGCGCAGTATCATTAAGCAAGGGTTGCCACGGTTTCAGCGCCATAACACACACCAGCACGGCCAGCGAAATAGCGCCACATAACCATAATGCCCAAGGAGCCAGCACACTTTCCGCGAATGACATAGCTACCTCAACCGTCTATGAATTAGCTAAACACCACTGTCTTGTTACCGTGAATAATCACGCGGTCTTCCAAATGCCATCGCAGCCCACGCGCCAGCACGGCTTTTTCTACGTCACGCCCAAAGCGCACAAGATCCGTCGGGGTGTGGCAGTGACTCACGCGATGAATATCTTGTTCGATAATCGGCCCAGCATCGAGCTCTTCGGTCACATAATGGCAGGTGGCGCCAATGAGCTTCACGCCGCGTTGATATGCTTGATGATAAGGCTTCGCTCCCGCGAACGAGGGTAAAAAACTGTGATGGATATTGATCACACGACCTTGATAGCGCTGGCATAGTGCTGGCGGCAAAATCTGCATGTAGCGCGCTAGCACCACGCAATCCGTATCAAGAGCTTCTATTTGCGCTTCAACCGCATCAAATGCCGGCTGCTTATCCTGCGGGTCAACGGGGATATGGTAATACGGGATGCCATACCACTCGGTAAGCGCACACATATCACTGTGGTTTGAAATAACGCCCACAATGTCACACGCCAATTCGCCTGCCTGCCAACGGTAAAGAAGGTCCACTAAGCAATGGGATTCCTTGGAGACCATCAGTACGACACGCGGAAGGCGCTTCGTATCGGTCAGCGCCCACTGCATGTTGAACGCTTGCGCTATTGGGGCAAAGCCATCGCGCAACGCCTGCGCTGTAATACCAAGCGATTCCGCCAGAATTTCATAGCGCATGAAAAAGCGCCCGGTTTCTAAGTCAGAATGCTGGCTTGCCTCAGTAATAGAACCGCCTTGCTGGGCGATAAAGCTGGAAACACGAGCCACGATCCCGACCTGATCGGGACAGGAAACCACCAAGCGATAATAGTGAGACTGAGGAACATTAGACATAGGTATGCGTACTCTATCAACCGAATCTACCCGCCAAGCGGCGAAAAAGGACTATGGTAACAACGCGAAAGACAGCCGGCACTGCCTACCGCAAAAGGCGGCATGAGTGACAAGTACGATTGTGACACGCCCCTGCAATCCCGTATAGTAAAGGCCCAACTTTCAAGGCTTTTCATCAACATGCAAGCACCGCGCGTACACATTCGCCCTCGCCGCCGCCGCCCCTTGCGCTTACTGCCGCTAGGGGGGTGTGGTGAAGTGGGTATGAATTTCACGCTGTATGGTTTCGCGGAGCATTGGATTGCCGTCGACTGCGGCATGATGATACGCCAAGACTTGCCCAACACCCCGCTGCAAGTCCCTAATCTTGATACGTTAACAACGCTTGATATTTCACCAGCCGCGCTATTTATTACACACGGGCACGAAGATCATATCGGCGCGGTCGCTTGGCTATGGCCCCATTGGCAATGTCCGATTTACGCCACACCATTAGCCGCTGGGCTATTGCGGCTCAAATTTGCCGAGCACGGTCTAAGACACGATGCTATTAAGGTCATAGAGCCGGGAGAAGCGTTAACTTCAGGCCCTTTCACGCTGCGTTACTTAGCGCTAACCCACTCCATCCCTGAGAGCTGCGCACTGGTCATGCAAGCCGGTGACTACCGGATACTGCACACCGGTGATTGGAAGCTCGATGCCGACCCCCTGGTAGGCAAGCCGGTTGATGCCGCCCAATTTCGAGCGCTCGCCCCGATTGATCTGGTCGTGGGTGATTCCACCAACGCACCCATGCCAGGCCATTCAGGCAGCGAAGGCGATGTGGCTCGTGCTTTGGCCAAAACGCTTGCTAACTGCAAAGGCCGTGTCGTGGTGTCATGCTTCGCCAGCAATGTGGCACGCATTGTCGCTATCGCCCGCGCAGCACAACGCAGTGGACGACGGATCAGTTTGATGGGGCGTTCAATGGAGCGCATGGTGACGGTCGCACGTGGATTAGGATACTTAGACGAGCTGCCGCCGCTGGTACCTGCACACGACTTGGGCTACTTGCCGCCGGAAGAGGTCGTGATTATTGCCACTGGCAGCCAAGGCGAACCACGCGCGGCTCTTCAACGCTTAGCGCAAGGTCGACACCCGTTTGTCGACCTGGAGCCGGGCGATAATATCATTTTCTCAGCAAAAGCCATTCCCGGTAACGAACGCCCTATCGAGCGACTGAAAAAGCGCTTTGTTCAACTCGGTGTTACGGTGTTTGATGAATTTAACCACCCTGAACTTCATGCCACCGGGCATCCTGCCCACGATGAGCTGTGCACGCTTTATCGCTGGGTAAAACCTAAGCATTTACTACCAGTGCACGGTGAAGCCCGCCACCAGCAAGCCCACCAGGCCATCGCAGAGTCCCTAGAAATCGAAGCACCCTTGGCACCGATTAACGGCGACATGCTGCTATTTGATAGCCACGGGCTAAAGCGCGAAGCACGCTATCCGCAGCCGCCCTGCATTGTGGATCAAAACAGTGTTACGCCCCATCCCGGGCTTGAAGCCCCCAGCCATAGCTCGCGACGTGGCAGCCTCTATCTCGCTTTACCTGTTACCGCGAGTGACACCGGCTGGTGGCGCATCGGTCGTTTGATGTTGGATAACGCTGGCGCCAGCCCGCTTGATGAAGACAGCTTTAGCGACTGGCTGGACGAGCAGCTAGACGAGATCCACGCGGATACGCTGGCGGAGCTCCGCCTAGCTTTGCAACCTCGTCTGATTGCGTGGCTCGCGGAGCATATGCAGCATTTGCCTGAAGTGCATTTGCAAATCATGGCCGCCGAGATGCCTGAATCACCTTGATGCTAAACCGTATTGCAACTTGCCTCACCAGCGCGATGCATCATGTTGGTCGGTATCGCGCTCTTTAACCCAGTAGTCGCCTTTTTGAGCGTGCTCTTTTTTCCAAAACGGCGCCTGAGTTTTAAGGTAATCCATAATAAAGTCACAGGCTTCAAAGGCATCACGGCGGTGCGCACTTGCCACGGACACCCGCACGATAGGGTCGCCTGGCGCCATGTAGCCGATGCGGTGGACGATACGGACGCCCTGAAGCGACCAGCGCTGCCACGCTTGTTCGCCAATGTCTTCTAACGTGCGCTCGGTCATGCCCGGGTAGTGCTCAAGCGTCAAGCCGGTTACCTCGGGCGATTCGTTAAAGTCACGCACCAACCCCGTAAAACTCACCACAGCACCCACATCGGTACGTTGGGCGAGCAAATCATCATAGCCATACGCCATATCGAACGGAGCCAACTGTACATTTACGCCGATATTCATTTTACCCTCCAGTGACAGGTGGAAAGAACGCCACTTCGTCATCGTCGGTTACCGGTGCATTGTCGTTGGCCATTACCTGATTGACGGCACACAACGTACGGCGATCACTTAACGCGGTGAAGACATCGCTGCGCTTGGCGAGTGCCGCCTTAAGCCCGCCAACGTCGCGCGACTCCATCTCATCTAAGTTGATGATGGCTTCGCTCTCGCCCAGCCGCTCGCGTAACTCGGCAAGAAACTTCACGCGTACACATGGCGAAGCACAACGCTCACCGATACTCACTTCACCAGCGGCGCCGGTCCCGGTCACAATGGGAGGCACATTTTCATAACCGCTGCCATCACGCTGAAAGTCACCGCTTTTACCGCCTCGCTTGCTATCAAGCTGAACGGCGTCGATGCGCATAGTTTTGTCCACCGCCTTGCACATATCATAAAGCGTCAAGCATGCAACCGAGACCGCCGTCAGCGCCTCCATCTCAACGCCGGTTTGCCCACTTAGCCGGCACATCGCCTCAACGTGAACACACGCATTTTGTTCGTCGATATCAAAATCGAGCGCCACTTTTGACAGCGAAAGCGAATGGCACAAAGGGATCAGCTCATGAGTTCGCTTCGCGGCTTGAATACCTGCAATCCGTGCTGTCGCAATCACATCGCCCTTAGGCAACGCGCCGTCCACCAATAGCTTTAGCGTTTGCGGCTGCATCATAATACGCCCCGTTGCCACAGCCTCACGGCGCGTTGTTTGTTTGTCGCCCACATCCACCATATTGGCTTCACCACGGGCGTTAAGATGCGTCAGCTGCATATAAAAATCACCTTAAATCACTTTAGCGGATAGGGCACCAAGCCATGTGAGCGTTCGGCGCCACCACGTTTTGTTATGCATTCGCCTCACGTGCCGCCAGAACCCATTGTCTCACCCACCGGGCAATTGCGTGAATATCATCGATATCTAGACGAGTGACATCCGGTCTTAACGTACGTTCATCTTCGGCTTTAAGTGCTACCGCATGCACCCATGCATCATCCAAAATCGCAGGGTCTCCAATTCCTTCTCGGTAGAGCACTAACTTCTCCAACGGCCAGGCTTTAAACCCTTCAACAATCACCAGATCGGGCGCATGCGGCACCATCAAGCTGAGGAGATGATTAAGATCGGGCTCCTGCAGCTCAGGGGTTTCCTGCATCAAAGCAAAACGCTGATGCGAGGCAACCAGCATAGGCGATGCCCCTGCTTGACGAAGTTCGTAGCTGTCTTTCCCCGGCTTATCAACGTCGAAACTATGGTGCGCGTGTTTAACAACGCCCACGTGAAGACCGAAATCGCGCAGCATTGGCATCAGCTGCGTGAGCAGCGTGGTTTTACCAGTACCGCTCCAGGCAGCAACGCTTAGCACAGGAAAAGGCATTGGCGTCACAGAGGTAATATGCTCGGATGATGAAGGCGTTGATGGCATTGTGGCGTGCTCCTTTAATCCCGTAAGTGGGTTATGCGTCCTCACTGGCACCCGGTAACACCCAATTCAGCACAATACCCACCAGCGCCGCAAGGCTTACGCCCTGAAGCGTAAATTGACCACTACCGAACTGCATACCGCCGATGCCAAAGACGAGTATCAGCGACACGACCACCAGGTTACGGGGAGCCGTCAGTGAATGCCCAGCACGCACCAGCGTGTTCATCCCTACAACGGCAATCGAGCCAAAGAGTAACGTCATAATACCGCCCATCACCGGGCCGGGGATGGTCTGCAACAATGCCCCTAGCTTAGCAACGAAAGCCAGAAGTATGGCTATCACCGCCGCTACAATCATGTACATCGGGTTAAAAGCGCGTGTTAGCGTCACTGCACCTGTCACTTCCGAATAGGTTGTGTTGGGAGGACCACCAAAGAGAGCCGCCAAGGTCGTCGCTAAGCCATCACCTAAAAGCGTGCGATGTAGCCCCGGCTTTTCGAGATAGTTATTACGTGTGACCGAACCAATCGCGACCATATCACCAATATGTTCTACCGCCGGCGCAATGGCGACAGGAATCATGAACAAAATTGCCGCCCAATGAAACTCGGGGGCGGTAAAACTGGGTAAAGCAATCCAGCTTGCGTCAACCACCGGAGAGAAATCGACCACACCCATTAAAAGTGCTAGTACATAACCGGTCACGATACCGCCAATAATGGGCACCAAACGAAGCAATCCGCGCCCAAAAACAGCGAGCACCAGGGTCACCAAAAGGCTTGACATCGACAGCACAATGGCCTTGGTATAGTTGATATTTTCGCTCGTTTCGCCGGTGGCCATATCCACCGCTACCGGCGCTAGCGCCAACCCAATCACCATAATTACCGGGCCTACCACCACGGCTGGCAGCAACCGATGTAACCATACCGTGCCTTTGAGTCGCACCGCTTGGGATATCACCACGTAGACCAAACCCGCTGCCATCAACCCGCCGAGGGTGGCGGGAATACCAAAGTTAGCAATAGAGCCTTGGATGGGGGCAATAAACGCAAACGAAGATGCCAAAAATACGGGCACGCTTTGCTTGGTGACGGCATGAAAGACTAACGTGCCTGCCCCGGCGGTAAACAATGCCACACTTGGGTCGAGCCCAGTAAGTAGTGGCACCAGCACCAAAGCGCCGAAGGCAACAAAGAGCATCTGAGTTCCCGTCAGTAGCATTTTGAGCCATGAATCAGTTTGCGCAGTTGTATCTGTCACTCTGGCCTCCTTAATATCCAGCAACATAAATTTCACGTGGCCCTATATGTTTCATATTTATCACCAGGGCAAAAAAATGCCCCCAACGCACAGGGCGTAAGGGGCAGTTAGTCTAGGAACGCTTATCGCGTACCAAAAATTTTATCGCCGGCATCACCGAGTCCGGGAACGATATAGCCGTTCTCGTCTAGCCGTTCGTCGATGGACGCCGTGTAAATTTCAATATCCGGATAGGATTCTTGTACACGCTTAATGCCTTCGGGCGCTGCGACAAGAACAATCACTTTCATGCTTTCGCAGCCGCGCTCGCGCAGCATATCAAGGGTTGCCACCATGGAACCGCCAGTGGCGAGCATCGGGTCGATCACGATTGCCATACGCTCTTCGATATCGTTGGCAAACTTGGCAAAGTAAGGCACTGGTTGCAGCGTTTCTTCATCACGATACAAGCCCACTACGCTCACACGCGCACTAGGAATTAAATCCGTTACGCCTTCTAGCATGCCCAAGCCTGCGCGCAAAATCGGCACGACAGTGACCTTTTTGCCTTTCAGGCGCCGCGTGGCAATCGGCTCACCGTTCCAACCTTCAATCTCGTGATCTTCAAGTTCGAGCCCTTGAGTGGCTTCATAAGTAAGAAGCTTTGCCACTTCACCGGCTAACTCACGAAAGCTTTTGGTGCTAAGATCCGCTTCGCGCATCAGCCCCAGCTTATGCTGCACAAGCGGATGATTAATGGCATGAACACTCATGGAACTTCCTCACTGCAGGCATTTGATTCAACGACGTTCGTCGTCTCGACAGGTATACAAAATTGCGAGCTATTCTACGCGCAACCAGTCTTGAGGTTAAGGGGTTTGCGGCAATTGCCAATCAATCGGCGTTCGGCCTTGAGATTGAAGAAAGTCATTCGCCTGAGAAAAGTGGCGTGAGCCAAAAAAACCGCGGTGGGCGGAAAGCGGCGAAGGATGAGGCGCTTCAAGCACCAAATGACGCTGACGATCGATCAATTGCTTCTTCTGCCGTGCATGGCCTCCCCACAGCAAAAAAACGCAAGGAGGCGCTTTTTCACTGACCGTCTCAATCACGCGGTCGGTGAACGGCTCCCAGCCTTTGCCGCGGTGCGATGCCGCGTTGCCCTGTTCAACTGTTAATGCCGTGTTGAGAAGCAGTACGCCCTGCTTGGCCCAGGCTTCCAAATAACCGTGCTTCACCGGCGTAAACCCAACATCGGAGGCGAGCTCTTTGTAGATATTGGCAAGCGACGGCGGTACGGGGACGCCCGGCTGCACGGAAAAGCAAAGCCCATGCGCCTGGTTCGGGCCGTGGTAAGGATCTTGACCCAAGATAACGACCTTAACCTCATCAAGTGGTGTCAGCTCAAAGGCGCGAAACCAGTTCGATGAGTGTGGGTATACCACCTTTTTTGCCGCTTTCTCGTCCGCGAGAAACTGCTTGAGCGAGTGCATATACTCAGCATGAAACTCGCTTTCTAAGGCTCTCCCCCACTCACCCGGTAACGGATTCGCCATCGCCCCACCTCTTTATTGCTTCACACATTTTATTGTTTCAGACAATAATGTTAATGCTTCAAACATTACTTTCTGACTTGATCGACGAGCGGCTCTACATAGGCCACACCCATATCCCAGGGAAATTGGATCCAGCACTGCTGGGCCACTTCGGTGAGGTATTGGTCAACCAGCGGGCGCCCTTCTGGTTTAGCGTAAATGGTGACAAAGTGCGCTTTAGGCAGCATTTCTCTGACCGCCTTGGCCGTTTTCCCGGTATCCACCAAGTCATCAACGAGAAGCCAGCCATCGCCGTCATGGTCAACCCCTTTCAGGACATCCAGCCCACCCTGATCCATGTGGTCATAGCTTTTGATGCAGACGGTGTCGATCAGGCGCACGTTAAGCTCTCGGGCAATCAACGCCGCCGGAATGAGTCCACCGCGCGTAATCGCCACAATGCCTTTAAAATCACGCTCAATTAACTGATGACACAGCTGACGCACATCTCGATGCAGCTGATCCCATGAGACCGTAAAATGCTGGTGATAACGGTGAGTACTCATAAAGGCCTTACTCGTCTTCGGTGAAGGAACAAACCGCGAACACACCAAAGCCTGCATCGCGAATTTTCTGCGACCCACCCAGTTCAGGTAGATCGATAATGGTGGCCGTTTCAACCACATGGCCACCGCTACGCTGAATCAGATTAGCCGCTGCCAGCATAGTGCCGCCGGTAGCGATCAAGTCATCCATCAGAAGAATACGGTCATCTTTCTGGAAAGCATCGGAGTGCAGCTCAACTTCAGAATGACCGTACTCAAGGGTGTAGGTTTCACTAATGGTTTGAAAAGGCAGCTTACCCTTCTTACGTACGGGCACAAAACTACAGCCAAGCTCGTAAGCCAAAGGCGCGCCAATGATAAAACCTCGCGCGTCAATCGACGCGATGGCATCTAAGTTCATCTCTTGATAGCGGTGCACAAAGCTATCGATTAGCTTGCGAAAGGCGGCACTGTTTTGCAGTAACGGGGTAATATCGCGAAAATTTACGCCCGGTTCAGGCCAATCCGGCACCGTGCGGATAACGGACTTAATATAGTCGCCATAGATGCTCATCGCGTCTCTCATTTCGTCGGTAAGTGTCGAGGTTTAGTCTAAAAATAAGAATTTAGCCACGAACAGCAGCGCCAATAACACCACTGCAATATTTAAATCTTTAAAACGACCCGATAGCGTCTTAATCGCCACGTAGCTAATAAAGCCCAGCGCGATACCTTCTGCGATAGAAAACGTCAGCGGCATGGCCAATGCGGCAATTAAGACGGGTGCGGCTTCTGTTGAATCATCCCAGTCCGCGTGCGCAAGGCTACCTGCCATCAATACCGCTACATATAGCAACGCCCCGGCGGTCGCATAAGCAGGAATGGAGCCGGCCAAGGGAGCAAAAAAGAGACTAAGCAAAAACAGTACACCCACGACCACGGCAGTCAAACCGGTGCGCCCGCCCGCCGCAATACCGGCGGTGGATTCAATGTAACTAGTGGTGGTCGAGGTACCCAAGGCCGCGCCTGCCATTGACGCTGTACTGTCCGCCATCATCGCGCGGCCTACCCGGGGCAATTTACCGTCTTTATCCAGTAGTTTGCCCCGCTGCGCGACACCGACCAGTGTGCCGGAAGTATCGAAAAGGTCGACAAACAGAAAAGCAAAAATCACGCTCAGCATGGCGACATCAAGCGCGGCCATGACATCCATCTGCATTAGCGTAGGAGCAATTGACGGCGGCATCGACATCAGGCCACCGTACTCATTGTGCCCGAGCACTATAGCGACCAGCGTAACGCCCAAAATACCAATCATCACCGCGCCGGTTACCTTCAAATACGAGAGGGCCGTGATCACAAAAAAGCCCACCAGCGCATAAATCGCCGCCGGCTCAGAAAGGTCTCCAAGAGCAACATAGGTCGCCGGGTTTGACACCACGATACCGGCATTTTTAAGTGCCACCATGGCCAGGAAAAGACCGATACCCGCGGCAATACCTAAGCGAAGCGATAGTGGAATCGAGTTGATAATCCACTCGCGAATCTTAAAAATACTCAGCAAAAAGAAACAGAAGCCCGACAAGAAGACCGCCCCTAGGGCCGCTTCCCAGGCATACCCCATACCTAAGACAACGCCATAGGTAAAAAAGGCGTTTAACCCCATACCCGGCGCCTGTGCGATTGGGTAATTAGCCCAAATCCCCATGACCAAACAGCCAATTGCAGCAGCCACACAGGTCGCCACAAAAACTGCGCCATAATCCATCCCCGCCTCGGAGAGAATGCTGGGGTTAACGAAAATAATATAGGCCATCGTCAGGAACGTTGTAATTCCGGCGATTACCTCAGTTTTCACGTTCGTTTTGTGCTCAGAGAGCTTGAAATGTTGCTCAAGAAATTTCATAGAGTTTTTCTATCCTTTACGCCAACGCGTAGGGTCCCTGAGTGTAAGAAAAGCCGCATATGTTAACGAAAGGCACTTGTTATCGAAAGACAATTTACGATGCAAGCGCCAAATTGCAGCCGAGCGTCTTGGGCATTTGCCCACCTATAATGACTAGCAAACTTTAGGCCAAAAGCTAACCAATCGGTCAACAAACTCAAATCTCACCTACCCGCGGCTCGCTAAGACACGCTCCACGGTTTCAACAATAACCTGAGTTTGGGGATCAATCTCGATATTGACCTCATCTCCAAGCGTCCGCTCGTTTAGCACCGTGCGCATCAGCGTCTCGGGTATGAGATTCACGCTGAACTCTACTGCGTCACTCTCATCGGCGGGGCGTACATCGGCCACAGTCAGGCTGATACCGTCCACCCCGATATACCCCTTTTCAAATACAAACCGACTGACTTTTTTAGGCAGCGCAAACCACAGGCGACGATTGTTCGGCGCTTCTTCGATCTCAACCAGCCGCGCTTTGCAGATCACGTGACCTGACATGGCATGCCCGCCAATTTCATCGCCAAAACGCGCGGCACGCTCAATATTGACGCATTGCCCAGGCGCAATTGCACCAAGATTGGTCAATCGCAACGTTTCACGCATCAAGTCGAAGCTTACGTTGTCGCCATCAATCGCTGTCACGGTCAGACAAACGCCGTTATGGGCAACAGACGCCCCAATCTCAAGCCCTTCTTGCATGTGGGCAGGCATTTCCACCACATGCGTACGAAAGGCATCGAGTTCGCGTACCGCGACAACAACGGCAGTACCCTGAACAATCCCGGTAAACATCGCTTTCCCCTGGACACGGTTTTTAATCAACACGGCTTATTGCTAAACACTTGGCCGTAAATCGGTCACATTGTGCCACTTTTAGACTGAGTTCTCCCCTTCCACAACACTGGTAAAGCAAAATTCCCCATACAGCGCTTTAGGTAGCAGGCCCCAACACCAAATACATCTAATAAAATCAACTAAAAAAGTAAATAAATCTACAATATGGCCTAGCCATAAAAAATAGCGCTAAGCCCATTTGACAGCGCTCAACCAGGTATTTAGACTTTCGCAGCAAATGTAAAGACGCCGATTTGTACCCAGATTGCGGGCGTCACCCCGGCTACTCGCCGGGCAAAGTGCAGCTAAAAGGGTGTGTCCAGCGTTGATGGCCACCCATTTAGGGTGGCCTTTTTTTGTTTCCCGCCCTACGCTTGCCCCTCGCACTCTATTGTCGGCCTAACTTTACGTCTTTGGCCTCATATAAGGCAGACGCGACCCATGATCGAACTTAAAAACGTCAGTAAAACCTACTTTAGTAAAGCCAATGGCAGCGACGAAGGTGTTGTACACGCGTTAAAAAACGCAGACTTATTCATCCCTAAAGGGACTATTCACGGCGTCATTGGCTTGTCGGGCGCCGGTAAGTCAACACTGATACGATGCGTCAACCTCTTGGAACGCCCGACGGAAGGTACCGTCACAGTCAATGGCCAAGAAATGACGCGCCTGAATGCCCAAGAGCTAAATCGCGCCCGCCACCGCATTGGCATGATTTTTCAGCACTTTAACCTACTCACAACGCGCAATGTCTTTGACAATGTGGCACTGCCGCTGGAATTAATGGGACGCTCTAAAAAAGCAATTCGCGAGCGTGTGCTTCCACTTTTAGAGCTTGTCGGACTTAGCGACAAAACCCACCAGTTTCCCGCTCAGCTATCCGGCGGGCAAAAACAACGCGTCGCGATTGCTCGGGCGCTCGCTAGCGAACCCGCCGTATTGCTCTGCGATGAGGCAACATCAGCGCTCGACCCCCAGACCACCGGCTCCATTCTTGAGCTCCTACGCGATATTAACCATACGCTTGGCATTACCATTTTGTTGATCACGCATGAAATGGAAGTGGTTAAATCCATTTGCCATCGCGTCAGCTTGATATCTGACGGCGAACTGGTAGAAGACGCCGTCGTCGGCGATTTCTTCACCGCACCTAGCACACAACTTGGGCGTGAATTCTTAAATGACTTCCTGCAGCTAGCGCCCCCCAAAGAGCTAGTGGATCGTTTGCAGGAGAGCCCGGGCGATGCCACCCATCCGATCGTGCGGCTCACGTTTTCAGGCGATGCCGTTTCCACCCCGCTAATTTCTCAACTCGCAAGGGAGTGCGGCGTTGATGTCAGCATTCTTCAAGCCAAAGTGGAGTCCATCCAGGAACGCACCTTAGGCTTAATGATTGCCGAACTACTCGGAACAACAGAACAAACCCAGCGAGCCATGCATTATCTTGAATCTCACCAGCTACAAATAGAGGTATTGGGTCATGTCCAGCGCGATGATTGATCTTATTCTTCAGGCAACGCTGGATACACTCTATATGGTAGGAGTATCCGGCCTTATTTCGACACTGCTCGGCGTACCGCTCGGGGTAATGCTCTACGTGACGCGTCCGCGGCAAATTTTGCCCATGCCGTTACTCAACCAAGCGCTCGGGATTGTGACCAATATCGGCCGTTCAATTCCGTTCATCATTCTAATGGTGGCACTCATCCCCTTTACACGCATGTTAGTGGGTACCTCCATCGGGATTAACGCCGCTTCGGTTCCACTGACCATAGCCGCTATTCCTTTTGTCGCGCGGTTGGTAGAAGGCGCGCTCAACGAGCTATCACCGGGGCTCATCGAAGCCGCGCAAGCCATGGGCGCCACGCCCTGGCAGATTATTCGTAAGGTGCTACTACCTGAAGCACGCGGTGGCATTATTACCGGGTTGACTATCACGCTGGTAACGCTTGTGAGCTACTCGGCTATGGCGGGCGCGGTGGGCGGCGGCGGCCTCGGGGATTTAGGTATTCGCTACGGCTATAACCGCTTCAACCCCACGATCATGCTAATCACCGTGGTCATTTTGGTGGTCATGGTGCAAGGCTTCCAAAGCCTCGGCGACTATTTAGTACGCAAAAGTGATCGTAAGTAACCATCACATTTATAATAAAAAAGCATTATACATCGTGTTTTTATTACCCTAATATAGCTTCTAGACGACAACGCAGAAACAGGAGACCTACATGAAAAAGCTTTTAATTAGCGGTTTATCCGCCCTTGCCCTGTCCGGCAACGTCGCGAATGCGGACTCCCACAGCATTAAAGTGGGCACGGTGGCTGGCCCAGAAACCGATGTCATGCAAGTCGCGGCTGATATCGCCAAACGCGAGCATGGCCTGACGGTTGAAATCATCGAATTCACTGATTACGTCACGCCCAATGCTGCCTTGGCAGATGGCAGCTTAGATGCCAACGCTTACCAGCACGAGCCGTACATGCAAGCCATGATAAATGATCGTGGCTACGACTTTGCCATCGCCGGCTACACCTTTGTGTACCCGATTGGTGCCTATTCAGAGAAATACGAAAGCATTGACGAGTTACCGGAGGGCGCCCAGATAGCCCTTCCCAATGATCCGTCTAATGAAGGGCGTGCGTTAATTTTGATGCACAACCACGACTTGATCACCCTCAACGACCCTGAGAACCTGGAAGCAACGCCCATTGACATCGCTGAAAACCCTCATGATTTTCGTTTTCGCGAGATTGAAGCAGCCCAGCTGCCCCGGGTACTGCCGGATGTCGACCTGGCATTCATCAACAACACTTTTGCCCAGCCGGCAGGGCTAAGCCTTGACGACGCCTTGATCAAAGAAGGTCCCGAGTCGCCCTACGTCAACCTGATCGTAGTACGTGAGGGTGACGAGGACCGCGAAGCAATTCGTCAGCTGGTCGACGCTTATCAAAGCGAAACCGTTATCGAAAAAGCTGAAGAACTGTTCGATGGCGCCGCCGTTCCTGGCTGGACCGAGTAACCGCAAAGCGCTTCGCCTTCAAGAACGACCATCAGGCCGGCTTAAGCCGGCCTGATGTGTTATTAGGACACGATGTCAACTACCTCCGGCTGAAGCCGGAGGCTTGTAACCACAAGCCTGGTTGACCAGGGAGAGCGGGCGGTATCGCCGCTACGTTGATAACAGGTCGTGAA
>JBNJFC010000018.1:2691-23216 GCA_051746485.1 Pseudomonadota bacterium | reverse complement strand
TGCTTTCTCTATCGGCAGGAATCGCCATGCCTAGGACCCTTATCACTGCGCTTAGCGTGTTGGTCGCGTTAATGATTTTAGGTGGGCTTTGGCAGTGGTTGGCGATGCAGGATGTGCTCACGGTAGAGCGTCTTCAGGCATGGATCGCGACCTCTACCTCCTGGCGTGATAGCCCATGGATATTTCTTGTGGTGATGGCAGGATATGCCGCCACCCTTTTAGTGATGTTCCCGCTCAGTTTAATGGTGGCACTAACTGGTTTGGTGTTCGGTCCGGTGTGGGGGTTTGCCTATGCCACATTGGGGACACTGACCTCCTCCGTCGTGTCTTATTGGGTTGGCCGTAAGATAGGGCGCGAGGCGTTAATGGCCTATGGCGGGCGGCATTTGCATGGGATGTCGCGTTATTTGGCCCATCGCGGTGTTCGCACCATGACCATCATCAATCTCTTGCCGCTGGCGCCTTTTACCTTAACCAATATGTTGGCGGGGGCCTTTCACCTTCGTTTTCGCGATTACATGGTGGGATCAACACTGGGTATTGTGCCGGGGATTGCCGCCGTCACTTTGCTGGGCAGCCAGCTTGGGGCGTTAGTCACTGCCAGCGATAGTAAAGACTTAGTGATGGCGATATTGGGCTTGACGGCCGGGGTGTTGTTACTCTTTGCCCTGCGCCGCTATACCCAACGTCGCCGTACCAAAAGTTAGCGGTGCTACCTCCATAACGCCCATGTGGTATGGCAGGGCAAGTTATCGCAAAGGGTGTTACCGCTATGAGAGTTCGTGTAGAAAACAATACGACAACAACAAAACATCTATGCACCCGCTTAAGAGAGACACGCAATGACCGATCAGGTATTGGCCGCCATTGATAGCTCACCATTTTCAGAAGGCGTATGCGATTACGCCGCCTGGGCCGCGCAAGCGCTCGATGCGCCGCTAGACTTTGTACACGTGCTCGATAATCACCCACAAACCTCAGAACCTGACCTTACCGGCAACTTGGGATTAGGCACCCGTGAACACCTGCTTGAACGCCTTTCTGACGTTGAAGAGCAGCGCGCTAAAGTTGCCCGCGAGCAAGGGCGCTTGATGCTGGAGGCGGCCAAAGCGCGGGCCATCAACGCAGGCGTCGCTTCTCCCACCACGCGCCAGCGCAATGGCACACTGGTGGAAACCCTGGTGGAACTCGAAGATGACGTGCGCTTGCTCGTGGTGGGCAAGCGCGGCGAAGCGGCTCACCAGGCCAGTGGCCATTTGGGCTCTAATCTTGAGCGGGTGGTACGCGAAATGCACCGCCCGATTTTGATGGTACCGCGAGGCGAATTTAAACCGCCAGAAATCGTCATGATGGCGTTCGATGGCAGCAAAACCGCGCGCAAAGGCGTGGAAATGCTCGCCAAAAGCCCGCTATTTCAAGGCGTCGCCTGCCACGTGGTGATTATCGGCGCGGATACCGCAGAGAACCGCTCTCAGCTTGAGTGGGCACTTACCACCCTGCGCGACGCCGGGCACGAAGCCGAAGGCGCGATTCGCGCCGGCGAGGTGGAAGCTACGCTGCGCGCCTACAAGCAGGAAAACGCCATCGACATGCTTATCATGGGTGCCTACGGTCACTCTCGCATTCGTCATTTGCTCGTCGGCAGTACCACCACCGCGATGCTGCGCAATGCACACTTGCCGGTGCTGATTTTGCGCTAGATACCCGCGCGGGGTTTACTCATTTGTTGCTTTCGCTACCCTCAACACCGGCTGTGCCAGCAGCCAGCCGGCGATGATAAAAGCGAGCATCCCGGCGAGAATCACCTCGAAAGTGACGCCTGCCCCAAGTAGCCCACCAAGTACCGCCGGGGCGATGCCGGTGGAGAACACCATCGAGGCGCTGAGCGCGGAGCGTACCCGACCCAGATGCTCAGCGCCCCAGAGCTTGATCAAAAGCCCGGAGGCGACCAGTTCCTGCGCGCCCATGGCCAAGCCGCCGCCGACCATCAGCGCCCATACGCTCACATGCCCGCCCACCAGTAGCGCGATCACCATGGCCAGCGCGTAGGGGAACAGATAGAGGCGTGCGAGCCGTACCGGGCCGAGTTTATCTACCCAGCGCCCGCCAAGCAGTGCACCGGGCAGCTTGGCAAACCCCATGCCGGTCAGGGCCAACGCGTACACGATCAGCGAGCTGTCCAACGCGTCGGTCAGTTGCGCTTGGTAGATAAAAAGCCCCGTCATCGTGATGGGCAGTGACATCAAAAGCGGCAGCAGTTGCCAGAAGTGTCGCTCGCGAAAAGGGTGCGGCCCTTTACTGTCACGCTGGGTGGGTTTGGCGCCGGGAGCGTTTGGCCACGGCGCTTTTATCAAAAGCCACGCCCAGGGCAGGGCGATTGCCAGCGCAAAAAGCCACCAAAACTGCTGCCAGCTAAGCCATACCAGCGTGACGGCGACCAGCGGCGGAAGGGCTGCCTCGCCAAGGGGAATCCCCAGGCTTACCAACCCCATCGCGCGACCGCGCAGCTGAGTGAATTCCCGCGCGGCGAGCGTGTTGCCCAAGTGGGTGAGCATTCCTTGGCCGCACAGGCGCACGATGCCAAGGCCAAGAATCCCAAGCCACCACCAGGGTGAGAGCGTCAGCAGCGAAATCCCTCCGGCGAGCAGCAACAATACCGTCATGGCGAAACGGCGCGGCGCAATCCAATCAATCTTCGGCCCGAAGTGCAGCATGAGAAACCCTGACGCCAGTGTGACCACCGCATAGCCGGTGCCGAACTGGCCAACACTCAAGCCTAGGTGCTCCGAGATAGGCGCCTGAAAAAGGCCGATAAAAAAGCTTTGCCCCAGGCTTGAACTGAACATCGCTAAAAAGGCGATGCCCAGCAAAGGGCGGTGTTCACGCAGCAGCGTGCGATATCCCATGGCACTATCCCATAACAGTGTTGGTCAAAAGCGGCTCTCAACAAGTGAGATAAAAGCCGCTAGTGTAGCAGGCAGGCACCCCTTAATAGCCGACAAAGAGGAGACGGGCATGAATCATCCCGAGCTGGATGCCGATGCGGTCAGAGAAAAGCTTTTGCGACTGCGCGAAGCGCTGAAAGCAGAAAGCGAAGACAGCGAGTCTTCCCGCGATACGGTGGTGCTGGATCAAACCTCGGTGGGGCGGCTCTCGCGTATGGACGCGCTGCAGGGCCAAGCGATGGCGAAAGCCGAAGAGCAACGACGCCAGCTCAAGCTCAAGCGCATCGTCGGCGCTCTGCAGCGGCTCGATAACAAGGAGTTTGGTGAGTGCATCGAATGCGGCGAATGGATCGGTGCCAAACGCCTGAACTGGGACCCGCTGGTTCTCAAGTGTATCGATTGCGCCGAGTAAGCGGCGCTAACTAACTTGGCGCAAGGCGTCTTCCACCGGCGCCAAACGCCCCGGCGTGAGCGCGTCTTCCAGCGCGGTAATCCTGAGTACGTTGGCAATCGACGGATGCCCCAACCGGGCGATCAGCGTGCCCTCGCTGAGTAGTTGTTGATGGACGGTGCCCGCCAACTCAACGCTAGGCAGCCGGATGCCAACAAAATTGGTCGCGCTGGGCAGCACGTCCGCGCCGAGCGCGCGAAAATGCTGGGCCAGTTTTTCTCGCCGGGCTGTCACCGCATGAATATGCGCGCGGGTCTCGTCAGGGTGATCCAGCACCACCTCGGCCGCCGCCTGGCTTAGTGTAGAGACCGCGTAGTGAATTCTTACTTTCATCAGTATTGCTAGCGTTTCCGGCTCGGCGATGGCGTAGCCTATGCGTAGCCCCGCCAGGCCGTGCGCTTTGGACAGCGTGCGCAGGCGAATAACGCCAGGCAATACGCTTGCCAGCACGCCGCTTTGTGCATCGTTGCGGAAGTCGCCGTAGGCTTCATCGAGCAACAGCCAGCAATCTTTGGGAAGTTGTTCGCGCAGAGCGCGAATGTCCGCATCCGTGTGCAAATGACCGCTGGGGTTATCCGGGTTAGCGAGATAAACCAAGCGCGCGTTTTCGGCGTGGGCAGCGCGATTTAGCGCTTCCAAATCGGGCGCCAGCAAGCCGGGGGCTTGTTGATAGGCCGGCTCCACGACGCGGCAACCCTCGCCGCGGGCAAAATAGCCAAATGTCGGGTAGGTACCTGCCGTGGCCACCACGCAACACCCCGGCGTACAGGTAGCGCGAAGCGCCAAGGCCATCAAGCTATCGGCGCCGGCATCCACCAAAAGCGCCTCAAGCGGGATCCCTTGCTGATGACTGACGCGCTGCCGCACGCCCAGGGCTTCGGCATCGCCGTAGGCATAAGCCTGCTCGGCCAGCGCATCGCCGAAATACTCACGCAGCGCGCGGTGGGGCATATCCAGGCCCTCGTTGGAGCCCAAACGGTGGGGAATCGGGTGGCCGAGTTTGCGCTCCAATACCTTGATACCCGGGAAAGGATTATGCGGGCCGTCACCCTGCAGATGGTCGGGAAAGCGTGGCATGTCGTCTCCTTGTGTTGTCCGCTAGCGCCGATGTGACTTGCGCGATGCCTTATGCGTATACATGGCATTGTCGGCAGCGGTAAAGAGATCATCAATGTTTTGGCCATCGATGGGATAAATACTTATCCCGACACTGAGCGATAAGGTTACGGAAAGGTCGTTAGCGAGGATAATGGGCGTATTCGTACAGGCGGTGAGTCTGGCGCGCAGTGTTTCAATATCGTCGGGCTCAATCGGCGGCGCATATAAAATCACGAACTCGTCACCGCCGATGCGTGCCACGGTATCGCTGGTTCGCACGCAGTCACACAAACGCTTTGCCGTTTCGGCGAGCATCTGGTCGCCCACGGCGTGGCCATGGATGTCGTTGATCGGTTTAAAGTCGTCAAGATCAATCACGGCAAGCGCTAGATGCTGATCATGGCGCTTTGCGTAGGCTAGCGATTCTTGCGTGCGGCGATGCAAATATTGGCGATTGGCCAAGCCGGTGAGCGCGTCGTGGCTCGCCTGATGTTCGAGCTGCTTTTGGCTGATGTGAAGAAGGCGATTGGCTTCTTCAAGTTCAAACGTGCGTTGTTGCACCCGGCTTTCCAATGCCTCTTTGTTAAACCGCTCGGTTTCCAGCCGTTTTTGGCGATTGGTGATGGCCTCTGCTTGTGCCTTTTCTTTCTGTTGCTGCAAGTTCTGAATACGGTCCGCCAATGCCAGCGAGAGCAGAAGCATCTCGACGGCGGAGCCGATCATCATGGCATTGGAAACGAGAAAAGAACTGGGTAAAACGCCCAAATTATGCAGAGAAATCACCATCACACCACACAGGAAAAATAGCCAAGCCACGACGAAAAAACGCGCGCCGGGTTCTCTTTGAAGTAGGCTGGCAATCCCGAGCGAGGCGGCCGAGACGACGAAAACCAGCGAAATAAGATTTACCGCGATGGCCGCTACGTTGTATGAGACCAATAAAACGGTAAGCAGGGTTAGCGCGTAAGCCACGCTAATGGTTGGCATTAGCCAGTGTAGGCGTAATTTTCGCGGCGCTGAGCCTAGAAAGCGTTGTACAAACAAGGAGCCAAAAATCCCCGCCGCCGAAACGCCGGCCGTGGGCGTCATGTGCGTCAGCCACCCCCAGTCCGGAAACAGAAATTGCCCCGTGACACCAGATAGCCCGGCCTGGCCAATGGCGAGGAAGAAGACATAACCGGAATAGGTGATATACAGTGTGTCGCGTAAGGCGAAATACAAGAAAAGGTTGTAAATCAAAAGGCTGAGTAGGATGCCATAATACAAGCCCAAGACCATATAGTGGTTTTGATCGCGCTGCCAAAGGGCGTCTTGGGTCCACAGCGTTAAGGGGACGGTTAGGGTGCCTTGCGAGCGGACGCGGAGGAGAAGGTCTTGCGATAAAGGGGCTGATGTATCGGCAGCGGTGAGTTCTGATAGGGCAAACACATGATGTAGGTGAGGCACGCTACGCGAGGAGAAAGGCAGTAGGTCGCCGGAAACTTGTTTCTGCCAGTGAGACCTCGCGTCGTTGGCGCCTGGCGCACGTTGAAAGAGCGCGACATGGTCCAGCGAGGCGTGTCCTACTTCTAAATACCAAGGCTGAACGGTGTCAGATAAGCGCTGCAGCGGGATATACAGCCAGATAGTGTCGCGCGTCAGACCAAAATTGCGCTCGCCCCGAGGGATAGTATCAGGGGCATTATCTTTAAAGCGCTTCAACGCCTCTTGAGGGCTGAGATCCTCCCCGCGATAGCGGAAATAGGCAACTTCGTCTGACAGTTCTACCTCTTTTTGCTGCTCATCCAGTAACAGCGGCGTTTGGGCAAACGTCTCGCCCGGCAGGCAGAGAGTGAAAAGTATCGCGATGGAAAGCATCCACCACTGTCTCTGCCATGCCTGCATTGCCCATTCATCCTATCGTTTGCTGAAAACATGCTGCCACCGAAATGAGCCTGTGAGCTTAGCAGATGCGGGCCACCGTGGCGCTGACTAACGTTGCCTGACGGCCCAGCATATCTCATGCTTTATGCTTTATGCTTACGTCTTAGCCTCGTTTAAACGGATTCAGCCCGTTGGCCTGTTGCATCATCATGCGTTTGGCGAGCGGGAAGCGTTCGGCGAGCTGTAAGCTTGCGTCCCCCAAGCGGCGCAGTGGCGCGCTACCGGTGAAGAGGTGATGAAAACCGTCGGTGGCAGTAATCATGGCCTGGTTGGCTAAACGGCGCTGAATCTCAAAGCGGTGCAGCCCTTTAGCGTCGCCCACATCGCGCTGGGCAAGGAGTATGTCGGCAAGGGCGTCGGCATCGTGCAGGCCAATATTTAACCCTTGCCCAGCCAGCGGGTGCACCACGTGCGCGGCATCGCCAATCAGAGCAAGCCGTTTGGCGATATAGCGCTTGGCATGCTGGCGTTTGATCGGAAAGCTAGCGTGGCCGGTAACGCGAATTAGGTTGCCCAAGCGTTTAGGGAAAGCCGCTTCGATGGCCGCTTTTAGGCCGTCATCGGTGAGCATTTCCCGGTCGCGGATGGCCGCGTCGCTGTCGTACCAGATCAGCGAGGCGTGATGGCCCGGCAGCGGCAACATCGAGACAGGGCCGGTGGGGGTGAAGCACTGCCAGCTAACATCCTGCTGGGGCAGCTCGGTTTCCACGTTGGTGATTAGCGCGCGCTGATGATAGTCGTAGGTGGTGATATCGATACCCGCGAGCTCGCGTAGCGTTGAGCGTGCACCGTCAGCGCCGACGACCAGGTCAGCGTTGAGGGTTTTGCCGTTATCCAGCTCGACCAAGCGGGAGTTGCTGCTGGTGAGCGTCGAAATCGGCGCGCACTGGGTGTAGCAGGTAACACCGGGTAGGGTTTTTAAACGCTCCCAAAGCGCGTATTGCAGGGCGCGGTTCTCGATAAAAACGCCAAAGCGCTCAAGGCCGCTATCTTCTGCGGAAAACAGGCTGTGGCCCTTGCCGCCTTGATTCCATACTTCAATATGACGAAACGAGCAGCAGCGAGCCTCAGGTAGCTCCGTGCCGCTGGCTTCGATAAACGCAAGCGAGCGCGCGTTGAGCGAGGAGATCCGCAGGTCAAAGTCGCCACTAGGCGCCGTGGGCGCGTCGCCGCGCTCGACCAACCCGACGTTTAACCCAGCGTAACCCAGGCGCGCGGCCAGTGCCGCACCGACCATACCGCCGCCGACGATGACAATTTCGTGATCCCGTTGCATGCTGCCCTCTCCCACAGAAAACTGATGGCCAGCGCAAGCGATAACGCTGACATTTACACGGTTTCTTCAAACCACTACATAAGACAGTATTTGAGATAGTATCCAAGTTCGTACTTGAGACCGTACTTGAAATCATACTCAAGATAGTATCGTTGAGATGTACAAGGCTTGCCTAGAGGTGAGCTTTCCACGGTAAAGAAACAGTGGGAAAACATTGATGCAGGTAAAGAAAGTGGTCGACACGCCAGCGATACTGCACGTGGAGCAGGCGGGCGATGCGCTGGCGGCGTATATCGCCCGCCACCCAAAACTTTGGGTGATTACCGGCGCGGGTGTCAGTACCGATAGCGGTATTCCCGACTACCGCGACGCGGCAGGCCAGTGGAAACGCTCGCCGCCGGTGCAGCACGGCGATTTCATGGCCTCCCCGGCAATACGTAAACGTTACTGGGCACGGGCGTTGGTGGGCTTTAAAGCACTGAGCGAAGCGCAGGTCAGCGGTGCGCACCGGGCGCTGGCCGTACTTGAAGCCATGGGCTACGTTGAGTTGCTGGTCACCCAGAACGTTGATCGCCTACACCAACGCGCGGGCTCGCGGCGGGTGATCGATCTGCACGGCCGCGCCGATTTGGTCAAGTGCATGGGCTGCGGCTACCAGCTGATGCGCCATGCCATGCACGCGGAGATGGCGCGAATGAACCCTGGATTCGCGGCCTTGGATGCCCAGCATGCCCCAGACGGTGATGCCGACCTGGAAGCCGACTTTGGTGCGTTCCAGGTGATGGACTGCCCACGCTGCGGCGGCATCTTAAAGCCCGATGTGGTCTATTACGGCGATGTGGTGCCGCCTGCGCGTCGCATAGCCGCTGAAGCGGGGTTATCACGCGCTCAAGCTGTGTTGTGCGTGGGGACCTCATTAATGGTGTTTTCCGGCTACCGTTTTTGCCGTGCCGCTTACGAGGCGGGGCTGCCACTGGCATCGCTTTCGCTCGGTGTTACCCGCGCCGATGCGCTGTTATCCCATCAATGGCGTGCGCCGCTCACGCCGGTTCTCGAACGTGCCGTTCACGTGCTTGAGGATCATCATCACGGCATGCCTTAGATGCGACCGTAAAACCTGATTAAAATAGTCGGGTATTTTGCTATCCTACTCGTACAGCCAACGAGGAGGTCATCGTGCTCACCTTTGACACATCGTATACGCGCTTACCGGAAATGCTGTGGTCAACATGCCAGCCTACGCCGGTTAAAGCGCCTGCATTAATCGCATTTAACGCCGAGCTTGCCGCACGCCTCGGCGCTGCTACGCCGCCGGATGATGCCACGCTTGCCGGCTGGTTTAGCGGCAATCAGCTGCCGCCGGGGGCTGAGCCGGTGGCGCTCGCCTACGCTGGGCATCAGTTCGGGAATTTTGTCCCGCAGCTTGGCGATGGTCGTGCCGTGTTGCTCGGCGAGGTGGTCGACCCGCAAGGGCAGCGCTTCGATGTGCAGCTCAAAGGTAGCGGGCGCACGCCATACTCCCGCGGCGGTGATGGACGCGCGCCGCTTGGCCCGGTGCTGCGCGAATACTTGGTCAGCGAGGCGATGGCGGCCATGGGCGTCCCCACCACGCGCGCATTAGCGGCGGTGACCACCAGCGAGCGCGTCGTGCGTCAGCTCCCCGAGCCGGGGGCCGTGCTAACCCGCGTGGCGGCAAGTCATATCCGCGTGGGAACCTTCCAGTTTGCTGCCTTGCATCAGGATCACACGGCGCTTAAGGCGCTGGCAGATCACGTCATTGAACGCCACTATCCGGAGGTTGCCGATGCCGAGTCGCCCTATCTGGCGCTGTTTGAGGCGGTGTTAAAGCGCCAGGCGCAGTTAGTGGCCAAATGGATGGGCGTTGGCTTTATTCACGGCGTGATGAATACCGACAACATGAGCATCGCCGGGGAAACCATCGATTACGGCCCTTGTGCGTTTATGGAAGCATTTGACCCCCAGAAGGTCTATAGCTCCATCGACGAAGGGCGGCGCTACGCCTTCTCCAACCAGCCGGTGATCGCCCAGTGGAACCTCGCCCGTTTTGCCGAGTGCCTACTGCCGCTGCTTGAAGGCGACCAAGATGAACGCGTTGAGCAGGCGACCGCCGTGCTGCGCCGCTTTAATGATTATTTTGACCCGGAGTGGGCGCGCATCAGCGCTGATAAGCTCGGGCTTGCCGAAAGCAGCGAGCAGGCAGCGCAGATGATGGCAGCGCTACAAGCGCAAATGCAGCAAGGTCGTATGGACATGACCGCGACCTTCGATGCGCTGACGCGCTATGCCCAAACCGCGAATGAAGAAAATCGCGACGCCCTGCTCGCGCTGACCGAGAAGCCAGATGCTCTCGCGCCGTGGCTGGATGAATGGCAGGGCGTGCAGGTCGCGGGGCAAGATGAAACGCGCAGGCAGGCGATGCTTCAAGCCAACCCGGTGGTGATCCCGCGCAACCACCGCGTGGCAGAGGTGATTCAAGCGGCGGTGGATGGCGATTTTGCCCCTTTTCATGCCATGCTCGCCGTGGTGACGCAACCATTCGTCGATACCCCCGACGCGCGAAAGTGGGCAGTGCCCGCCAGCGAGCAGGAGCAGGTATTGCGTACCTTCTGCGGCACATAAAGCCATCGCCTATGATAAGCTGTGATTGTTTACAGCTATAGGGCGGTTTGAGGCCGTAAGATGCGTAAAATCATTCACTGCGACTGTGACTGCTTTTTTGCCGCCGTCGAGATGCGCGATAATCCCGCCCTGCGGGATATCCCCATTGCCATCGGCGGCAGCGTCGAGCAGCGCGGCGTGGTGGCGACCTGTAACTATCCTGCCCGGGAGTACGGCATCCATTCGGCGATGTCTATGGCCCAGGCGCTTAAGCGCTGCCCGCACCTCACCTTGGTGCGTGGCGATATGGCAAGGTACAAGGCCGTCGCGCGGCAGGTCTTCGCCATCTACCGCGAGGTAACGGATTTGATCGAGCCGCTCTCGCTGGATGAGGCGTTTCTGGACGTTTCCGCGGTGACCTTGTATCAGGGCAGCGCCACGCGCATGGCCGAGGCGATTCGGGCGCGAGTGCAGCAAGAGGTGGGGATTACCGTCTCGGCGGGCGTTGCGCCGAACAAGTTTTTGGCCAAAATCGCCAGCGACTGGAACAAGCCCGATGGCCTTTGCGTGATCACCCCGGCCGATGTGGAAGGGTTTGTGACCACGCTACCGGTAACGAAAATTCACGGTGTGGGGCCACGCACCGCCGAAAAGTTGCACGCGCTGGATATTCACACCTGTGCCGACGTGCGCCAACGCCCGCTGACCGAGTTGGTGGAGCAGTTTGGCCGCTTTGGCAAACGCTTGCACGATCTCAGTTTTGGCCATGACGAACGCCCGATCAAAACCCAGCGTGAGCGCAAGTCGGTAAGCACCGAGCAAACCTATCCGCAAGATTTACCCACGTTGGCGGCCTGCCGCGACGTACTGCCCGAGCTAATTGCCGATCTAGAGCGCCGTTACGCGCGGCTCGATCCCGCGCCCGCCGTGCGTGGGGTGATGGTGAAAGTGAAGTTTAACGATTTCACCCAAACCACCGTCGAGCATGCCGACCCGGCGCCCGATACGGCGCAGTTTGACACCTTGCTGAACGTCGGCTGGCAGCGTGGAAAACGCCCGGTGCGCCTGCTTGGCGTTGGCTACCGGCTGGCGGAAGCGCCCCCGGAAACCCAGCTGACGCTTTTTTAAGCCATTGACGCTTGGCGCTAGCGGCGTTAAAACAGCTGTATGAAACTCATTTGATAACAACACCGATAACGACGCCAATAAGGTGAAGAGCCCGCCTATGACTTCCGTTTCATCACGCCCACGACTGGTGTTTGCCCACGCCAACGGCTTTCCCGGCCTTAGCTATAAAAGCCTATTAGCGCCTTTAAGCGATCAGTTTGATTTGCACCCCCTCGACCGGCTTGGCCACCACCCGGACTACCCGGTGAATGCCAACTGGGCCAACTTGGTGGATGAAGTGTTGGCATCGCTACCAGAAAACGAGGCGCCGGTGCTGGGGGTCGGGCACTCGCTGGGCGGCACGCTGATGGCCATGGCGGCGGCGAAGCGGCCAGAGCGCTTTGCCGGCGTGGTCATGCTCGACCCGCCGCTAATGCTGGGGTTGGATGCCTGGGTCATGAAGGCAGCGAAGCGCTTGGGTTTTATTGACCGCATTACCCCGGCGGGTAAGACTCAAGGGCGGCGCACGGTGTGGCCAAGCCGCGAGGCGATGTCGATTTACCTGCGCCGCCGCGGGTTGTTTCGCCGTTTTACCCCAGAGGCTCTCAACGACTATATTGAAGCGGGCACACGTGAACTTGACGATGGCCGCGCTGAACTGACATTCGACCCGGGCATCGAAGTCGAGATTTTCCGTCATCTGCCGGATCACCTCACGCGGTTGCCACAACGGCTTCAGGTGCCAGTAACCGTGGTCGCGGGGGATGCGTCGCATTTGCTTACGCCCGCGCGCATTCAACGCCTCAAACGTCGCGGTTTGCGAGTGGAAGTCGTGCCCGGCACGCACATGTTCCCGCTGGAGCATCCCGATGAGACCCGCGCGGCCATACGCGCTGCCTGGCAGCAGATGACCCCATCTTAAGGAGGCACTATGTATCTCTCCGTACAGCTTAGCTATTACCCGCTTGCCGACGACTTCAAACCGCCGGTGAAAGACGTGGTGAAAAAACTGGAAGCCTCAGGCCTTGAGGTCTACCCCAACCGCATGAGCACCCAGGTGTTCGGTGAGTTTGATGCCGTGATGGCCGCCTTGTCAGACGTGATGAAGTGGTCGTTTGAGACGTATGGGAAGGCCGTGTTTGTGGCGAACTTTTTGCAGGGCGATCGGCGCCCACGCGGTGAATAATACGGCCAATAAAAAAGCGCCGCCTGGTTTCAGGCGACGCTTTTAAGATTAACTGACGTCTATCGGGTCAGTTCGGTCTTTTAGGTTAGCTCGTCGAGGCAGGCTTCGACGATATCCAGACCTTCGTTGAGCACGCTGTCTTCGATGGTGACCGGCATCAAAAAGCGGATGGTGTTGCCGTAGAGACCACAGGAAAGCAGGATCAGCCCTTTCTCGCGGGCCTTGCCGCAAAGCTTGGCGGCAAGTTCGGCATCCGGCGTGTGGTCGTCTTTGATCAGTTCAAAGGCGGCCATCGCACCCATGTTGCGGCCGTTATCCACGCAGGCGAACTTGTCTTCCCAGCCGCTAAAGCGTTTGGCTAACTTCTCACCCAGCGCTTGGCTCTTTTCTAGAATGTTCTCTTCTTCGAACACTTCCAACACGGCCAGAGCGGCGGCGCAGGCGGTCGGGCTGCCCGTATAGGTGCCGCCTAGCGAGTTGCCGCCGGAGGCATCCATGTGCTTGTCGGTGCCCACGATAGCGGAGATCGGCATGCCGTCGGCCATGGATTTGGCCATGGTCATAAGGTCGGGCTCGACACCGCTATGCTCGATGGCAAACATCTTGCCGGTCCGGCCAAAGCCCGACTGTACTTCATCGACGATCATCAGCATGCCGTGCTCATCGCAGATCTCGCGAACTTTCTCCAAGAAGCTTTTCGAGGCCGGGTAGAAGCCGCCTTCACCGAGTACCGGCTCAAGAATAATCGCTGCGGTATCCTTGGGGTTAGCGTCGGTTTTGAGTGTCATCTTCAAGCCGCGAAGCGCTTCGTCTTCGCTGACGCCGTGATACGGCACCGGATAGGGCGCGCGGAAGACGTTGCCCGGCATGGGGCCGAAATCGGTCGCGTAAGGCGCGACTTTACCGTTCATCGCCATGGTGAAGAGCGTGCGGCCGTGGTAGCCGCCGTCAAAGCAAATGACGTTGGAACGGCCGGTGGCAGCGCGGGCGATTTTCACCGCGTTTTCCAGTGCTTCGGCGCCGGAGTTGGCCAGCATGACTTTGCCATGGCCGCGCACCGGTGTGATGTGGCTCAGCTTTTCGGACAGTTTTACGTAGCCTTCATAAGGCATCACCGTCTGGCAGGTGTGCATCACTTTATCCAGCTGCGCTTTTACGGCCTCGACGACCTTGGGATGGCGGTGGCCAATGTTGAGGACACCAATGCCTCCAGCAAAGTCGACAAAGCGGTTGCCGTCGGCATCCCAAATTTCAGCGTTTTCGGCGCGGTCGGCATAGGCGGTGGCCGGGCTTGCCGCACCGGCTGCAACGTATTTTTTCTTTAGCTCGTTGAGTTCTGCGTTACTCATTGTGACTCCTTCAGTGGGTGACGTATGAATGAGTGGCGTTGAGCGAATAACACTCTGAGGATGGCATGACCTAAGCATAGCGTGCAAAACGCTATGTCACATCATCCGCGATGATCACTTTATTTCGCCCGGATTGCTTGGCCCGGTACATGGCTTTATCGACACGATCAAGCAACCGCGTGGTTGAGGCTTCCATGTAGCTTGCCACACCGGCGGAAAGGGTAATGATTAGCGCATGCGTTGTCATCGGCGTGGCAGCGGCTTGTTGGCGCAGGCGATCAGCGGCTAGGTAGGCCGAGGAAACATCGGCTTCTGGCATGATGATCAGAAACTCCTCACCGCCTAAGCGCACGAGAAAATCCGTGGAGCGTATCTCTTTAGCAATGAGTTGTGTCATTTCTTTTAGCACGTCGTCGCCAATGCCGTGGCCGTAGGTGTCATTGATATGCTTGAACGAGTCTAGGTCATACATCGCCACGCTTAGCTTGCTGCCATAGCGTTGACAGCGTTTAAGCTCTTCTTCTAAGCGCATAAGCCCGGCGCGGCGGTTGAAAATACCGGTGAGTTCGTCGTGGTGTGCTAGGTGGTCCAGGCGTTCGTTGGCCTGCTTTAATTGCTCTTCAAGGCGTTTGCGGCTGGTGATATCGACCACGTAAGTGACTTTGCGCGGCGCGCCGTCATCGCCACGAACACGCGCGGCTTCGGCGATGATGGTGCGCGTTTCACCGTTCTTACACCGCACTTCCCACTCTTGGCGGAGTTCGATTTCCTCGCCAGCAATAAACGTGTCGTGCATTTGACTAAGTTGGTCGCGATAGGCTTTGGGCACGACCAGCGTGAAATGCTGCCCGATAAGCTCCTTTTTTGCATAGCCGTAAAACTCGCAGTAGGCAGGGTTGACCATCTCAAAGTAGCCATTCGCATCGGTCACGCAGATGCCGATAGGGGCGGCGTTGATCACATCGGCTGTATCGTGTGGCGATAGGGCAATTAGGTGCTGAAACGGATCAGCAGTGCGATGCTCAGCCATGTGGCTCTCCTTTCGATATCCCCATTTGCCGTCTACATAAGCCACGCTGTGATGAAGGGGGTCAAAACGAGACCCTGGTGGGAGCAAGGCGGAAAAAGACATACTGGTTGTGTTATGTGTTGCCTAGTGTAGCGCGTTTTGTCCTGGTTAATACATCGTCTGTAGAGGGCCACGTGTGTCACCGCCTGCTAGCCGAATAGCAAGCGCAGCAAAATCGCGGCGATCACTGCCAAGGTGAGGTACTTGATCCATAGCGCGCCGCGCGGGCTCATGTTGACCTTTACCGCCAGCCAGGCGCCGGTCATGCTCCCCAGCGCCAGTAATAGTCCATAGCTCCAGCGCACTTGGTCGAACCACAAAAACATTGCCAGTGCCGGCACGCTGTACACTAATACGATCAACACCTTGAAAACGTTCACTTGGGCAAGGTCGATCTTCAGCATGCGGTAGAGCACAACGATAAATAAAACCCCCACGCCAACCTGAATAAAACCGCCATAAAGGCCGATGCCAAACATGGCGAGATAAATCAGCGGCGTGAGGCGCTCGGAGGTGAGCGGGCGGGTATCCAATTGGGGTTGGGGCAACAGCATCGTTACGGCGGAGCCGGTCATCACAGTGATCAAAATCGCTTCAAACAATACGTCGCTGACGTGAAGTGCCAGCCAAGCGCCGAGCAGCGAACCCGCCACCGCTGGTAGCGCCAGCCGCAGGCTAAGCCCGATGTATGCCGCCCCCGCGCGAAAGAAATTGCCCACTGCCGACACACTTTGCAGCACGACCGTAACGCGGTTGGTGCCGTTGGCTGCTTGGGGCGGCAGGCCTAAAAACATCAATAGCGGCAGTGTCAGCATCGAGCCGCCGGCGGAGAGTACATTGATAAACCCGGCCACGACGCCGATGGCGACAAGCGCTGCGGCTTCCCAAGCTGGCATGAGTGTTCCCCTTTATGAAGGAGGTGAGGTGTGAAAACGCATGGTAAAAAGCGTGCCCAGTGTAGCCGCGCTAGCCGCCAGCGCGGCTAGCTTAGATTAAGATATTGGCATCTAACGCAAAAGGCGTGCTAGTTTCATAACACCGCGCGTTTAATTGGCGTAGCGGCAGAGATTCACCTCCTTTATAACGTTTAACAACTCCCTATTAAGGGTGGAGGAATGTTTATGCGAACGCTTCACTACGTGGCAGCGGCATCCATGCTGGCGGTGGCACTGCCTGCCACAGCTCAGCAGCTTTCCATTGCCACCGGCGGTACCGGCGGCACGTACTACCCCATTGGCGGCGGTTTTGCCGAGATGATCAACAACCATATTGAGGGAGCCCAGGCCACGGCAGAAGTGACCGGCGCCTCGGTGGAAAACATGGGATTGATCATGCGCGGCGATGCCGATATGGCGCTGGCGCTGGCGGATACCGTTTACCAGGCGTACACCGGCACTGGCGATTTTGAAACGCGCCAAATTGAAGCCACCCGGGCGCTGGCATCCATGTACCCCAATGCCGTGCAGCTGGTTACCTTAGCGGAATCCGATATTCATTCGCTGGCTGATTTGGAAGGCAAACGCGTTTCCGTCGGGGCGCCAGGCAGTGGTACCGAGCTCAATGCGCGGGCGCTTTTGGAAGCCAACGGCATCAGCTACGACGATTTTACCCCTCAACGGTTTAACTTTAACGAAACCGCCGATGCGATTCGCGATGGTGATATCGATGCTGGGTTCTGGAGCGTTGGCCCGCCCACCAGTTCGATCATGAACTTGGCGACAACGCGCGATATTCGCTTGATTGGACTCTCCGATGAAGAGATTGCTAACGCGCAAGAAGAGGTTGCGGTATTTGCGCGTTACACACTAGGCGAAAATCTCTACGAAGGCATGGACGAAGCCGTCCCCACGATCGGCGTTCCTAACGTTCTCGTCGTCAACGCCGCCATGGATGAGGAGCTTGCCTATCAGCTCACTGAGCTTTTGTTTGAAAATACCGACGAGCTAATCGCGGTGCATCCGGCCGCCAATGACACCACCGTGGAATTCACCATGGAGTCAACACCGGTACCGCTACATCCAGGCTCGATTCGCTACTTTGAAGAAGCGGGCGTTGAGGTGCCTGAGCGTTTGCGCCCCTAAATGTCTCTCTTCACAGTCGCTGCAAGACTCCCGGCCTTAGCGCCGGGAGTTATGGCGTTTTTGGTCATTTTGGCATCGCTCTTTGCCAACCCCGTGTCGGCGGATCGGCTACAAGTGACCCGCGCGCATGGCGAACGGCTTTGGCACACCGCCATGCCCGATGGCGCACGCTGGTGCGTTGAGTGGGAGCACTCGGTGGAGCACTTCACTGTGCGCGACTGTTACCTTAACGCCGCTGGCAGCATGCAGCTGGAACGCAGTCATCAGCCTGATTTTGCCGCAGGGCTCGGGCATACGCTGGGCCGTGGTAAGCAGGTCTCTGATGGCGAAGGCGGCTACTGGATCAAGGAAATCTTTGAGCCTGTCCCGAGTAATCAGTATGCGTTACGCGTGGGGGCTATGGCGGTTAACCATCGCTTGGTGTGGCAGCAAGACGGGGAGACGCATGTATACAGCTTAAGCCGCCGCGCTGCTGGCGAGCGAGTATGGATTCAACTGGTGAAAACGGATGAAAAACACTGAACAATCCACCGTCATCATGCCCGGTGGAAATATCCAGCACCCTCGCGCGGTGCTTTGGTGTATTACCTTGGTGGCGGTGGGACTGTCACTTTTTCAACTCTACTCCGCCGGCATTCAGCCGCTGGGGCTTTTTTATCAGCGCAGTATTCATTTATCGCTAGTTATGATGCTGGCTTTTTTGATGTTTCCGGCGTTTGGGCCGACGCGTAGCCGCGGGGTCGTGGGTTGGGCGATAGATGCGGTCTTTTTTACCGGCGCGCTGATTACTGGCGGCTATTTGGTGCTGTTTCTGGACGATATCATCAACCGCGCCGGCTTTTGGAGCCAGACCGATATTGTCGTGGCGTGCATTGCCACGGTCACCGTGCTGGAAGCCAGCCGCCGCGCGGTAGGCATGAGTATGACGATGATCGGCGTGATCGCGATTGCTTACGCCATGGCAGGGCCGCGCGGCGACTTTGCCGGACTGGGGGAGTGGCTGCCGGGTATTTTGGGGCACCGAGGCTATAGCCTTGATCGCATCGCGGGTCAGCTCTACTTAGGGCAAGAGGGGATTTTTGGTCTGCCACTGGGGGTGGCGGCAACCTATATCTTTATTTTTGTGCTCTTCGGCGCTTTTCTTGAAAGCACCGGCGCGGGTAAGTTTTTTATCGATTTAGCCTACGCAGCGACCGGGCGTCAGCGCGGCGGCCCAGCGAAAGCGGCGGTATTAGCCTCGGCGGGTATGGGCTCGATTTCCGGCAGCGCGATTGCCAACGTGGTAACCACCGGCGCGTTTACCATTCCACTGATGAAGCGGCTAGGCTACAAGCCTAAGCAGGCCGGCGGTATCGAAGCCGCGTCTTCCACTGGTGGGCAAATCATGCCGCCGCTCATGGGCGCCGGTGCGTTTTTGATTGCCGAATACACCAACACGCCTTACCTGGATATCGTCAAAGTCAGTATCTTTCCGGCGGTGATGTACTTCACCACGGTGTATTTGTTTGTGCATATCATCGCGCTGAAGCAGGGCATGCAGGGCATGACCAAAAGTGAGCTGCCGCAGCTACGTGATGTGATGCGTGAGGGCTGGCACTTTTTGCTGCCGCTCGCCGTGCTGGTGTGGCTGTTGGCGATGAGTATGTCGCCCATGCGCGTGGGGTACTATGCCGTGGTGACGATGGTGGTCGTTGCCGTGTTGCGTTACGCGCTGTGGTTTTTCTTTGTCGCGCCGCGTCAGGGAGAGCCTGTGACCGTTAACCGGATGATCGACGCAAGCGCACGTGGCCTGCGTAAGCTGATCGAAGGGCTGGAGCTGGGCGCGCGTAATGCCGTCGCCGTCTCAATGGCGTGTGCCGTAGCGGGTATTATCGTTGGCGTGGTAGGGCTCACCGGGCTGGGCTTAAAGTTTTCTTCCATGATGCTCGCGTTTTCCGGCGGTAATATCGTGTTAGCCCTTATCTTGGTGCTATTGGCAAGCCTTGTGCTGGGCATGGGGCTTCCGGTGACGGCGAGCTATATTGTGCTGATTGTCCTGGTTGGCCCGGCTTTGACCCAAGAGTTTGGCATTCCGCTTTTGGTCGCGCATCTGGTGGTGTTTTGGTACTCCCAGGATTCTAACGTGACCCCCCCAGTGGCGCTGGCCGGGTTTGCCGGGGCGGCGATTGCCGGCAGCAAACCCATGGAAACCAGCTTCCAAGCGTGGAAATTCGCCAAGGGGCTATATTTGATCCCGCTGTTTATGGTTTTCAACCCGGAAATCATTCTGGGGGGGCCGGTAGGCTTGGTGCTTTGGAAAGGGGCGATTGCGGTTCTCGCGCTAGGCGCTTTTGCCGCCGCCCTTGAAGGATATCTCTTTACCACCATGCGTTGGCCTTCACGCTTGGCAATCGGTGCGGCGATTATTGGTGTGTTTTACCCCAATGCCATGACCGAAATCGCTGGCGTGGCGGTGATGATCGCCGCTATCGTGGGCAATGGCGTGGCGGCGAAGCGACAAGCTCGCACCGCCACGCCCGCCTATTAGGGCACGCTAGAAGATCGACTCGGCCGCGCCGGAGCCCTCTGAACCGCTGGCTTCTTCCAGTTCACGGCTTATCCGGCGCGTTTGAAAGTCGGGCAAGTATTCGGCGTCGAATAACTCGCTGATGCCGCCGGGTTGGTCGTCGTGTAAGCGGCGGCCAGTGTCGGGATCCACGCGGGCGGTGACAACGCCGTCAGGACGCTCAGGCCACGCCTCGGGTTTTCCTTCTAGCGCGTTGCCCATAAAGTCCGTCCAGATGGGCAGTGCGGCATTTGAGCCGTATTCGGCAATGGTTTCGTTGCTGTCTTTACCCACCCATACGGTGGCGACTAAATCGCTGTTAAAGCCGGCAAACCAGGCATCGCGCTGATTATTGGTGGTGCCGGTTTTCCCCACGATGTCCTCACGGTTAAGGCTCAATGCACCGCGGCCAGTGCCGCTTTCGATCACATCGCGCAGCATATCGCGCAAGATATACACGGCTTCAGCGTCGGCGACGCGGGGAGCAACAGGGTGTTCGCGCCCGTCAATGACAACCGTCTCTTGCTGCTCGTCGCACTCGCGGCAGGCCACGGCAGGGGTTGCCTCAAAGATATTGTTTGCGTTTTCGCCACCCCGCGTGACGCGGTCGATAAACCAGGGAGTGACTTTAAAACCGCCGTTCGCCAGCACCGCGTACGCGTTGGTCATTTCCAGTGGGGTCAAATCGGCACTACCCAGCGCTAGCGATAGCCCGCGTGGTAGCTGTTCAGAGGCAAAGCCAAAGCCCTTTAGGTAGTCGATGGTGTAATCCAACCCCATGCTGCGAAGTATGCGGATAGTGACCAAATTGCGCGAGCGGGCAAGCGCCGGGCGCAGCCGCGTTGGGCCTAGAAAATCACGGCTGGAGTTAACCGG
>JBNJFC010000018.1:0-2591 GCA_051746485.1 Pseudomonadota bacterium | reverse complement strand
CATGCTGCGAAGTATGCGGATAGTGACCAAATTGCGCGAGCGGGCAAGCGCCGGGCGCAGCCGCGTTGGGCCTAGAAAATCACGGCTGGAGTTAACCGGGCGCCATAGTGTATCGCTGCCGTCTTCTTGCACCACCGGGGCGTCATTGACGACGCTCGCGGCGTTCATTTCGCCATTTTCTAGGGCGGCGAGATAAATAAACGGTTTAAAGATGGAGCCAGACTGGCGTAGTGCTTGCACGGCGCGATTAAACTTGCTGGCGTTAAAATCAAAGCCGCCCTGTAAGGCCAAAATCGCCCCGGTTTTCGGGTTTTGCACCACCAGCGAGCCTTCGGTATCGGGGCGCTGCGACAGCCTCAGTTTGCCTTCTTCGGTTTCCACCACGCGGACGAGCGCACCGCGCTCGGCGATCTGCTCAGCCGATGTGGGAGCAGCGCCGCGGCTTTGAGGGCTTAAATAAGGCTGTGCCCATTCCAATCCTTCCCACGGAATGGTACGAATCGTATCCTCGCGGGTAAGCACTTGCATTTCGCGGCCGCTACTTTCGACCACAATGGCGGGTTCAAGCAGGCCGTAACGGGGCGTCCGGCTTAATACTTGCATCCAGTTGCTGACATCGCCGTCAAACCCTTCCACTTGGGTTTGGCTGCGCTTGGCGGCTTGGCGGGCCGTTTCGCGAATCTCTGGTGATTCGGCGAGTTCCTCTTCGAGCCCCTGGGTTTCGGTTTGCTCTTGTGCTTCAACAAGGCTGGCTGGAATCCCTTTCTGCTCGGGGCCACGCCAGCCGTGGCGGCGGTCATACGCCAGCAAACCTTCGGCCAGCGCCAGGCGCGCATAGGGCTGCAGTTCGCTATCCAGTGTCGTGTAAATGCGGTAGCCGCCTATGTAGGCATCGTCACCATACTCTTCGATGGCGTATTGGCGCGCCATTTCGGCAACATAAGCCGCCTCGACTTCAAGCTGAGTTTCGTGGTGCTGGGCGGTAACCGGCGCTTGCACGGCTTGTTGGTAAGCTGTCTCGTCGATGAAGTCTAGCTCGCGCATGCGAAATAAAATCCAGTTGCGCCGGATTAGCGAGCGCTCAGAGTTGGCCAGCGGGTTAAACGCCGAGGGCGCTTTGGGTAAACCGGCGATCATCGCGGTTTGGGCCAGTGTCAATTCAGCCAACGGCTTGTCATAGTAGGTCTCCGCGGCGGAGGCAATGCCATAGGCGCGATTGCCCAGGAAAATTTTATTGACGTAAAGCTCGAAGATATTCTCTTTGCTGAGTACTTGCTCCATCTGCAGAGCGAGCAAAATTTCTCGAATCTTACGCGTAAAGGTCTGGTCGAGAGTGAGCAGATAGTTACGTGCTACCTGCATGGTAATTGTCGAGCCGCCCGATTGAATCGTGCCCCCGCTTTGGGCTAACTCTACCGCCGCACGAATTAACCCGCGCGGGTCGACGCCTACGTGGTCAAAGTAGCTCTGGTCTTCAGCGGCAACCAGCGCATCAATCATGGGTTGCGGAATGGCATCGAAGTCCACCGGAATGCGGCGCTCTTCGCCGAACTCGCCAATCTGTTTGCCATCATGGGTGTAAATACGCAGCGGGGTATGCAGCTCAACATTTTCCAGCTGACGCACGTCGGGTAAGCCCGGGGCAAAATAGATCCCGGCGCCAATAACGGCCAGGACCGTTGCTCCCGCCAGGGCCACGAGAGTGGAAAACAGCGACAAAATAAGTGTGCTAAGAAACTTCATGAAAACAGGCTACCTGTGGGAAGCATGGAAAAAGCCCAAATGGCGACGATGGCGCGATACATAAATGCAGCGCTAAAAAGTAAACGGCTGCCATTATAGGAAGCTCTCGCGGTGGCCACCAGTGTTGATATGCAGCAATGAGTCACGCGTGTGCGATAGGTTAAAATCCTGTAACCTCGAATCCTGCGTCATAATAGCCGGAGCCTAATCCCATAATGCGCTTGCTTAAATCCCATAACGGCTTGATTGGCGTCGATATTACCTCGGCGACGGTCAAACTCTTGGAGCTCAAGTCAACGGCGGATAACTATCACGTTGAAAGTTATGCCGTGCGCCCGTTGCGCGAAGGTGCGGTTATCGAGCGTCGCATCCAAGATATCGACGACGTGGCAAGCGTTTTAAGTCGCGCCGTCGAGCATGCCAAGCCTTCGACGCGCAAAGCGGCCGTAGCCGTTCCTGCGAGTGCCGCCATTACCAAGACGCTCAACTTTCCCGCGAATTTGAGCGAAGACGATATCGAAGAGCGCATTATTGCCGAATCAGACCGCCATATTCCTTTCCCGTTCAACGAAGTGGCGTTCGATTTTCAGTGTTTAGGGCCCTCGCCTTACGATGAAGAAGAGCAACAGGTGCTACTGGTGGCGTGCCGCCAACACGATGTCAGCCAGTTGACCGAAACGCTTGAACGCGCCGGACTTGAGCCCGCAGCCGTCGATGTCGAAACGTTTGCCATGGAGCGCAGTTTTGAGGTGCTAAAGCGACAGCTGAGCGTTGAGCTAGACCCTTCTACCTGTGTCGGGCTGGTCGATTTTGGCGCCAATATGAACGCGTTTCACGTCATGCGCGGC
>JBNJFC010000017.1:9923-23536 GCA_051746485.1 Pseudomonadota bacterium | reverse complement strand
AGGTCTTCCAGCTCGTTCATTAGCCCGGCGTCTTCCAGGTACATCTTGACGGTTTTCGACCCCGGCGCCAGCGACGACTTCACCCACGGCTTGCGCGTCAGACCAAGCTTATTGGCGTTGCGCGCAATCAGCCCTGCCGCGACCATATTGCGCGGGTTGGAGGTGTTGGTGCAGCTGGTGATCGCCGCGATAATTACCGCACCATCGGGCATCAGGCCATTTTTCTCGTCTTCGCGCGCCTGATCAAGACCCACCGCGATACCTTGATTGACCAGCTCGCTGGTCGGAAGCTTGGCGTGCGGCTTGGAGGGACCGGCCAAGGTACGTGACACGCTGGAGAGATCGAACTCCAACACGCGCTCGTACTCGACGTCTTTCAGGTCACTCGCCCAAAGGCCGGTGTGCTTGGCGTATTTCTCAACCAGCTCGACCTGTTCGTCGTCGCGGCCGGTTAGCTTTAAATAGTCGATAGTTTGGTCATCGATATAGAACATCGCCGCCGTGGCACCGTATTCCGGCGTCATGTTGGAGATCGTGGCACGATCACCCACGGTTAGGCTGTCAGCGCCTTCACCGAAGAACTCCAGGTACGCGCCGACCACTTTAGAGTCACGCAGGAATTCAGTAATCGCCAGCACCATATCGGTACCGGTCACGCCTGGCTGCAGCTTGCCGGTGAGCTTGACGCCGATGATATCGGGCAGGCGCATCATCGAAGCACGGCCGAGCATCACGCTCTCGGCTTCAAGGCCGCCCACGCCCACGGAGATAACGCCTAGCGCATCGACCATGGGGGTGTGGCTATCGGTACCCACACAGGTATCAGGGAAGGCCACGCCGTTTTGCTTTTGCACCACCGGCGACATTTTCTCCAGATTGATCTGGTGCATGATGCCGTTGCCGGGCGGAATCACGTCGACGTTCTCGAACGCGGTCTTGGTCCAATTGATGAAGTGGAAGCGGTCATCGTTACGACGATCTTCCACCTGACGGTTTTTCTCGAAGGCGTCCTTCTCGAAACCGGCGTGCTCAACGGCCAAGGAGTGATCGACGATCAGCTGCGTCGGCACCACCGGATTGACCTTCGCCGGGTCACCGCCTCTCTCGGCGATGGCATCACGCAGCCCCGCGAGATCAACCAGCGCGGTCTGGCCCAGAATATCATGGCAGACCACGCGCGCCGGGTACCAGGGAAAGTCCAGGTCGCGCCTGCGCTCGATCAGCTGCTTGAGCGAATCTGTCAGCATGTCCGGGGCGCAGCGGCGGACCAGCTGCTCGGCCAGCACGCGGGAGGTGTAGGGGAGCTTGGCATAGGCGCCGGGCTGAATAGCGTCGACGGCCTCACGCGCGTCGAAGTAATCCAGGTCGGTGCCGGGTAGGGATTTACGGTATTCGGTGTTCATAGCGGAAAACTCACGGCGAGAGGGTAGGTTCAAACTCGTCCCTCTCCCGGCAGCGCTCGGCTGCCGGGAGGAGGATCAAGCGGCGACGTTATCCAACGGCAGATCAGTCGCGCTGCTCGATCGGCACCCATTCGCTCTTCTCGGGGCCGGTGTAGTCGGCGCTCGGGCGAATGATGCGGTTGTTGGCGCGCTGCTCAAAGACGTGCGCGGCCCAACCGGTCACGCGCGAGCAGACAAAGATCGGCGTGAACAGCTTGGTCGGTATGCCCATGAAGTGATAAGCGCTGGCGTGGAAAAAGTCAGCATTACAGAACAGCTTCTTCTCACGCCACATCACCTCTTCACAGCGCACAGAGACCGGATACAGCACGGTGTCGCCTACGTCTTTGGCCAGCTTTTCCGACCAATGCTTGATGATCGCGTTGCGCGGGTCGGAGGTGCGGTAGATGGCATGACCAAAGCCCATGATCTTTTCTTTGCGCTCGAGCTTGCCCATCATTTCGCGCTCGGCTTCTTCCGGCGACGCCCAATCCTCAATCATCTCCATCGCTGCTTCGTTAGCGCCACCGTGCAGCGGGCCACGTAGCGAGCCGATGGCGCCGGTAACGCAAGAGTGGATATCGGAAAGCGTCGAGGCACACACGCGAGCGGTGAACGTGGAGGCGTTGAACTCGTGCTCGGCGTAGAGAATCAGCGATACGTTCATCACATCGGCGTGCAGCTTGCTCGGTGCTTCGCCGCGCAAAAGGTGCAGGAAGTGCGCGCCGACGGAGTCGTCATCGGTCTCGGTCTCGATGCGTACACCTTCGTGGGAGAAGCGGTACCAGTAGCAGATAATTGACGGCAGCACAGCGACCAAGCGGTCAGTGGCATCTTGCTGCTCGTCAAAGCTCTCCTCGGTTTCCAAGTTACCCAGCATGGAGGCGCCGGTGCGCATCACGTCCATCGGGTGTGCGTCTTTTGGGACCTGCTCAAGCACGGTTTTCAGTGCCGCCGGCAAGCCACGCAGGCTTTTCAGCTTGGCAATGTAGGCATCAAGTTCGGCCTGGTTGGGCAGTTTGCCTTTGAGCAGCAGGTAAGACACTTCTTCGAAGGTGGCTTTTTCCGCCAGCTCTTTGATATCAAAGCCACGGTAGGTCAGGCCTGAGCCGGTCTGGCCTACGGTACATAGGGCGGTTTCACCGGCGCTCTGGCCACGTAGTCCTGCACCACCGATTTTCTTATCTGACATGCTGCGTTCTCCTTAAAAGGTTATCTCATCATCACGCTGTACCGCGTGGTGCGATTTATTGTTGGTGACGTATCCGTTAATGGAATAGTTGATGGATTATTCGTTGCTGCCTTTTTCGGCGAATAGCGCATCCAATTTCTGCTCAAAATCGTGATAGTTCAAAAAGTCGTAGAGCTCTTCGCGGGTCTGCATGATATCGACCACGTCTTTTTGGTGGCCGTTATCCAGAACGCTCTGGTAAACCTTGAGAGCGGCGGCATTCATGGCGCGAAACGCGGAGAGCGGGTAAAGCACCATGCGGCAACCAACATCACCCAGCTCTTGCTGCGAGAACAGCGGTGTCGCGCCAAACTCGGTGATATTGGCCAAAATCGGCGCGTCGACGCGCTCGCAGAACGCTTTATAATCTTCCAGCGTGTGCACGGCTTCGGCGAAAATCGCGTCAGCACCCGCTTCGATACATGCCTGTGAGCGCTCGATGGCGGCATCCAGTCCATCTTTTTGGAAGGCATCCGTCCGTGCGATCAGGTAAAAATCCGGGTCGATACGCGCATCGGCGGCTGCCTTGATGCGGTCGACCATCTCCTGCTTGGAGACGATCTCTTTGTTGGGGCGATGCCCGCAGCGCTTCTGAGCGATCTGGTCTTCTAAATGCACGGCGGCTACACCGGCACGCTGCATTTCTTTAACCGTGCGCGCGATGTTGAACGCCCCGCCCCAACCGGTATCGATGTCGACCAGCAGCGGCACGTCAGTTGCGCCGCAAATGCGGTGAGCATCTTCGACCACGTCATTCATGGTGGTCATACCCAAATCCGGCAGACCAAAAGAGGCGTTGGCAACGCCACCACCTGAGAGGTAAATCGCTTGGTGACCAACGCGCTCGGCCATCATGGCGGTATATGCGTTGACAGTGCCGAGAATCGGAAGTGGGCGGCTGGCCTCTAAGGCGGCGCGAAAACGCGCGCCCGGTGTTTGGGATGACGCTTTGAGCGTTGACATGCGGTATCTCCTGTCCTGTTTTTTACGTTTTTAAAGCATGGCGGTTTGGATCGCTACTTTTCTTGTGCTGTCTGAGTTTGAGTGGACGTTTGCTCCAGCGCTGCAGCATAACGGTCGGCGACATTCGCCCGAGAAGCACTCACGTGGCGGCGCATCAATAACTCGGAAAGCTCTGCATCGCCGGCTTCAATAGCATCGACAATGCGGTGATGCTCGACAAAGGCACGCTGCGGGCGCGAGCCGCTGGCGCTAAACTGAGTGCGATACAACCGCACCAAGTAATAAAGGTCATCGCAAAGCAGGTTCATCAACATCTTGTTATGACTGCCTTGCACAATGCGGAAGTGGAAATCCAGATCACCCTCCCGCTGGTAGTAGGCTTCGCCGCGCTTTAAATCGTCTTGGCTTTCATGCACGGCCAGCACGTTACGCAGGCCGGCTATTTCTTCTGCGGTCATGTTCTCAGCCGCTAAGCGCGCCGCCATGCTCTCTAATGCTTCACGTACGTCAAATAGCTCTAAGAGCTCTTTCATGGAAAGCTGTACAACACGAGCGCCCACATGGGGTACGCGCTCGATTAACCGATGCGCTTCCAAACGGCGCATCGCTTCGCGCAGCGGCCCGCGGGAAATACCATAGGTTTTCGAAAGGCCCGGCTCGGTAATTTTGCTGCCCGGCGCGATTTCGCCGCGCACGATCGCGTCCTGGAGCTGATGAAACACCCGCTCAGCGAGCGTGCGCACTTCTGGTGAGGTATCTTCACTGCCCGGTTCGGCTCGCTCTGGCTGCGAGCGTTGCTGCGGAGAGTGCGTAGCAAGTAGTGTCATATTAATTGTCGACAATCAGGGGTTGAGGGAACTTTAGCTCTCCCACTTTCCCGCGTCAACTAGTCGATATCGCCGATTTTATCCACCTTTCGTTGTATTCAACGTTTTATGGCCACACCGTTATGTCAACAATCTGGCGGTTTGCCTACCTTTATCGTCTTCAGCGCATTGCGTGAAAACTGCGTCAAGCCCTGAGGCTGGTGCAACGCCGAGTCGCCCTCTAGAATGTGCCGCTCTTTATTGTTGAGGTTGATATTTGCATGGCCACGGCGCTCTCGATCTCCGCTTTGCCTTACCCTTCCGATCCGCTAGCGCTTTTCGCGCAACTTCGGCTACGGCCTGGCGCCGTTCTGCTGGATAGCGGCCGGCCGGTAGCGACAGGGCGCTACGATATTATGAGCAGCGACCCGCTGGCGACGCTGAACGTGGATGCAGAAGGCTCTTCAAGAATTGAAAGCCCAACGTTGGCGCCGCCGGAGGACTTGGGCGTCGATGCGTTTACGCATCAAGCTTGGCTGCTGGAGCAGCTTGACGTGGAGGTGCCGGAGAGCACGCTACCGTTTACCGGCGGGCTGATGGGTTATTGGGGCTATGATTTAGGCCGCGAGACCCAGTTGGTAGCGAGTCGCCGCCCAGCATCGACAAAGCTGCCTCAGGCACGTCTAGGGCTTTATGACTGGGCCATCATCGTCGATCACGCAAAAGCGCAAGCGTGGCTTATCGCAAGCGACGCTCGTCGTGAACACGTACATCGCTGGCTGGGGCAGCCTACCCCTCGCGGCGCTGCCTTTTCATTGACCACACCGTTTCAGGCCGAGCTGACACAGGCGGATTACCTCGAACGCTTTGCTCGCGTTCAGGACTACATCCGCGCCGGCGACTGCTACCAGATCAATCTCGCCCAGCGCTTCTCCGCCGGCTTTACCGGGGATACTTGGGCGGCGTATCTACGCCTGCGCCACGCGACGCCGACTCCCTTTTCAGGCTTTATGGCTTGGGATGATAAAGCCGTTCTCTCGCTTTCGCCCGAGCGCTTTATTCAGTCTCGCCACGGCCAGGTCGAAACCCGTCCTATTAAAGGCACGCGCGCACGCGGAAGCTCGCCATCTGAAGACCACGCCCTTGCCCAGGCACTTTTAACGAGTCGCAAAGATCGCGCTGAGAACGTGATGATTGTGGATTTGCTGCGCAACGATTTGGGCCGGGTATGCCAGCCGGGCAGCATTCGCGTGCCGCAACTATGTGAACTCGAAAGCTACCCCAACGTTCACCACTTGGTCAGCGTGGTACAAGGGACGCTCTCCCCCCAGCATTCGCCATTGGCGCTGCTCAAGGCCGCCTTTCCCGGTGGGTCGATTACCGGGGCGCCCAAGATTCGCGCGATGCAGATTATCGACGAGCTAGAACCCTGCCAGCGCAGCGTTTACTGCGGCAGTCTCGGGTACGTGGATGTGCGCGGCAGCATGGATACCTCAATTGCGATTCGCACCGTGATAGCCGATGGTGACACGTTGCATCTATGGGGCGGCGGCGGCCTCGTGGCCGACTCCGAAGGCGGAGCAGAGTACACCGAGACGCTGGATAAAATCTGCCACCTCATATCTTCTTTGGAATAAGAAACGAAAAATCTAAATCAAAAAGAAATATAAAACCCAAACAAAACGGTATTGGGGAGAGGGGATTGGCTTTTGGTAGCCTGACGGCATAAACCCTTATGCTCTTTTCGCATGACACCAAGGAGATAAAATGCCCACGCCACCCACCACGGCTTTCGACCTAGACGACATCAACCAAACGCTGGGCCACCAGCCACAAGCATTGGTTGAATGGGCCATGCAGCAAGGCCAGCGGCCCATCTGCACGACGAATTTTCGCCCTTTTGAAGCCGTCATCCTGCACATGGTGACGCAGGCCAACCCCAATATTCCCATTGTGTGGATGGATAGCGGCTACAATACCGAGGCGACCTACCGCTTTGCCGATGAGGTGATTAAACAGCTCAACCTCAATATCATCACCTATCTGCCACGGCGCACTCGTGCCCACCGTGAAGCGCTGGAAGGCCCCTTCCCCGGCGTTGATGATCCACACCACGCGGCCTTCACACAAGAAGTCAAAATTGAGCCATTTGAGCGTGCGCTGAGCGACATGCAGCCCGATGTGTGGTTCACCGCGCTACGCGCCGAAGACACCGCAGAAAGAGCCAAGATGCAGCCGGTCAGCCAAAGTGAGAGCAGTTTATTAAAAGTCGCGCCGGTACTTCACTGGCGATCCAAAGATATGTACGACTACTTGCAAGCACACGGTTTGCCCAACAGCTTCGACTACTTCGACCCCACTAAGGTGGAAGAAAAACGCGAGTGCGGGCTGCATCTGCAACACTGAACCGCCTAGGGTTAGCGCATAAAAAGCCCCGCCCCTGCGTATGGCAGGAGCGGGGCTTTATATATAAGTTTAGCCAAGGGTTAGGTATTAATATTCAGGCAGTTCAACTTCATCAAACAGCGCCTGCTCGTGACGCGGGCCTGCGGTTAGCGCCGAATCGACACGGTCACGCGTAAGGTGCGGCGCAAACCGCTCTAAGAAATCGTACATATAGCCGCGCATGAAGGTACCGCGGCGAATCCCGATTTTGGTGGTGGAGCTTTCAAACAGATGCCCGGCCTCCAGCGCTACAAGGTCAGTATCCTGCTCGGGGTCAACCGCCATATGGGCCACGATGCCCACGCCCATACCAAGGCGCACGTACGTTTTGATCACGTCGGCATCGGCGGCGGTCAGCACCACATTGGGAGTCAAGCCCTTGGCTTTAAAAGCATCGTCCAGCTGAGAGCGACCGGTAAAACCAAACACATAGGTCACCAAGGAATATTCAGCTAACGCTTCTAGCGTTAATGGGCCATCGAGCTCGGCCAGAGGATGACCTTTGGGCACCAGCACGCAGCGGTTCCAGCGGTAACACGGCAGCAGCACCAGGTCGGTGAAAAGCTCTAATGACTCCGTTGCAATGGCAAAATCCGCCTGCCCTTCGCTCACCATTTGGGCGATTTGTTTAGGCGTGCCCTGCTGCATGTGCAGCGCAACATCAGGGTATTTTTGTGTAAACTCGGTGATGATCGGCGGTAGCGCGTAGCGTGCTTGCGTGTGCGTTGTCGCAATCGCCAAGCTGCCTCGGCGCTCGTCGCTATGCTCTTGTGCCACCTCTTTGATGTTATCGGTCAAACGCAGCACTTGCCCGGCAAGCTCAATAACGGCCCGTCCAGCAGGGGTAACGCGAGTCAGGTGCTTGCCACTGCGGGCAAAAATTTCAACGCCGAGCTCATCTTCTAATAAGCGGATTTGCTTGGAAATGCCGGGTTGCGAAGTAAACAAGCTCTGAGCTGTCGCCGACACATTGAGGTTGTGACGGCTAACCTCCCAGATGTAACGTAGTTGTTGTAGCTTCATAGCGTCGCCCTTTGAGCCATCGATATTGAGTCGCTACCAGCCGTAGCTAGCCCCAAAAATAAAATCTTATAGTATATAAAACAAGCTTATAATATCTTTATAGTATAACCAACTTTATCGCGCATGGCGCTATGTTGGTATCGATTTTCCACTGCATATTTGCCAGCCCTTGCCATGGCCGCTAACATTGATTGGTTTGGCGCGGTGCAATAGCGCTTTCACTTAGTAAAACAGGAGAAGCCCATGTCCAATGTTGATGTCACCAACGCCAATTTTGAGCAAGAAGTCCTAAACGCCGAACAGCCCGTGCTGCTGAAATTCTGGGCCCCCTGGTGCGGCCCTTGCAAAGTCATGGCTCCGGTAGTCGAAGAAGTTGCCAGTGAACGCGATGACAGCCTAAAAGTCGTCAGCATCAACGTCGACGACGCCCCTGAGATTGCTGCTGAACAAGGAGTGCGCGGTGTGCCAACCGTCATGCTGTTCAAATCGGGTACGAAAGTCGCTTCACTGGTAGGCGCTCAATCCAAGTCTCAACTAACGCAGTTCATCGACCAGAACGCATGAACGCGCATCAATCAAATTCTCGCTAAGTTAGCGTCGATTGAGAAAGACCGCCACGCTGGCGGTCTTTTTATTGCCTATAGGCACCTTTTGACGCGTTTAATGCTCACGTTTGAGCGGGGGCTTATCAGCGTCACGCAAGCGTTCACTTTTCTGCCCGCTGAAGCGCGCGCCTGGGCCTAAAAGGTGCGCCATCCAACGGGTTTGTGGGTGACTGTCCAAGGCAATTTTAAGCGTCATGGTTAAGAGCACCGACAGCAGCATCCCCGCAGCACCAAAAATCCAGCCCCACACCACTAATGAGACAAACGCCACCAGAGTGGAAAGCCCCAGCGCCCGCCCCATCAAGCGGGGCTCCACTAAATTCCCCAACACAAAGTTGATCCCGAGATAGGCCAGCGAGAGCAAAAACGCCTGCCACACACCGCCATCCTGCGACACTAACAGCAGCAACACTGGCGGTACCGCCGCGATTGCCGAACCAATATTAGGAATAAAATTAAGCGCAAACGCTAACACGGCCCAAAGTAGAGGGAATTCAACGCCGATCAGCAGACAAGAAAGCCACACCAAAACGGCCGTGGCCAAACTGATGATGGTTTTCACCGCAAGGTACCGTTTAAAGGTACGGCTGAACTCGGCAAAACGCTTTAGGCTGGGTGCAGGATTCTCTAGTGCGAGTGATACCTTGTCGCGAAAATTGAGCGTCTCGAACATCATAAAAACCACCAACAGCGAGACGACGATGCTCTGCATAAACAGATTGCCAATCTCGCTGAGAATAGCGGGCACCCAGGTCGTGCCGCTTTGCGTATCAAACAGTGAGTTAAGCTGTTCCGGGTCAATCGCAAGCCCCATGTCTGAGAGCCTATTCAGCACGCTCCAATAGGCTTCATAAAGGCGCGTTTCAATATCCGGTAGTGAATTAACAAAAGTGCTAAAGCTATTCACCACCAATAGCCCCAAAAGCGAGACCAAACCGAGCAACACCAAAAGGGTCAAAAATACCGACACGCGCATGGGTAACCCACAGCGATGAAGCCACTGTACCGGCGAGGTACATACCACCGCGATGAAGAACGCGAGCAATAACGGTACCAATAAACTCGAGCCGGCTTTCATCCCTGCCACAATCACCACTAACGCCGCCAACGACAACGTGGCATTCAGCGGCATACTTCGATAGTTATCCAAGTGCTCGTTCTCTTCGCTCAATTTGGGCATACCCCCTTCCTTAGATTCTTATTCACTTATCATGGCGGTAACGGAGAGTTTGCACAAACCCTGCTATTCATCTAAGAACTTTCTATGTCCATAGCGCTCAATATAGCCGCTTTGTTTATTCACCTAACACTATTAGGAAACGCCCTGTGACGATCTCGACTGCACTAAAACGCCACCTACAATACCTTCTACTCGGCACGAGCTTGGCTGCTTTTACCTTCGCTTACTCAGCTCAAGCCAACGAGACGATAACGGACGAAACGCCACGCCTTCGCGTCACGGCGGAAGCGCACATAGACGTCGCGCCGGATAAAGCGACATTAAGCGCCCGCCTGTGGGAAGACACACCAGCAATCAGTCAGTTAGAAGAAGAGAACCCAACGGCGCTAAGTGATGCGCGCCAACAATTAGAAAAGCGCGCGGGTGAATTGATTCTCACCCTAGAAGAGCACGGCGTGGCACGTGAGGCGATTACCGCCGGTTCGCTTAATATCACCCCGCAACAAGTGCACAATGCACGTGACAACAGTGAGCGCGAGACACTCAAACGCACACGGCTTGAACGCCCGGTGACCGTAGAACTGATGAATATTGAACGTGTCAGCGAAATTCTCGACGCGCTCGTGGCCGCTGGGGTTAATCGCCTTGAGGGGGTCGAGTTTGATCTGCAAAACCGCGACGCCGCCACCGATGAAGCCTTAGTCAAAGCGCTAGAAAAAGCTCGCCATAAGGCCAACCTAATGGCCAAAACGCTCGATACCCAGTTAAGTAGCGTGATGCGTATCGAAGAAACCCAATCGCCCTCTTTTCAGCCACGGATGATGGCGATGAGCGCAGAGCGCAGCGACGCAACCGGCGCTGGAGCTCCCCAGAGCGAATATCGCCCCGGCACCATTCGCATCGATGCCGGGGTTAACGTCGAGTGGTCGCTTAAAGAGTAACGCTTAAAAAGGCTTACAGCGCGATGGTTTGCACACCGCCCATATAAGGCTGCAACGGCGCGGGAATGGTCACCGAGCCATCTGCCTGCTGATGGTTTTCCAGCACCGCCAGTAGGCAGCGCCCCACGGCCAAGCCCGAGCCGTTTAGGGTATGCAAAAGCTGCGGCTTCTTAACGTCGGGTATCCGCACGCGTGCCTTCATGCGCCGAGCCTGAAAGTCTTCACAGTTGGAAATCGACGAAATCTCGCGGTACGTCTCCTGGCTCGGTAGCCATACCTCTAAATCGTAGGTTTTCGCCGCGCCAAAACCCATATCGCCGGTGCACAACGTCACCACGCGATACGGTAGCTCCAACGCCTGTAAAATCGCCTCCGCATGGCCACGCATCTCTTCCAGTGCATCGTAGCTTTTCTCTGGCTCGACGATTTGTACCATCTCAACTTTATCGAACTGGTGCTGGCGAATCATGCCGCGGGTATCGCGTCCATGGGCTCCCGCCTCCGCCCGAAAACACGGCGTGTGGGCGGTCAGCTTCATGGGCAGCGCCGCCTGCTCGACGATTTCATCGCGCACGAAGTTAGTCAACGGCACCTCAGAGGTCGGAATCAAGTGGTACTCGCGCTCATCATTGAGCTTGAACAAATCGTCACCAAATTTAGGCAGCTGACCAGTCCCCATCAGCGAGTCGCGATTGACCATGTACGGCACATAGCACTCTTCATAGCCGTGCTGCTGGGTTTGGGTATCCAACATAAACTGTGCCAGCGCCCGGTGCAGGCGCGCCACCGGTCCGCGCATTACGGCAAAACGCGCCCCCGTTAGCTTCGCTGCCAAATCAAAATCGAGATAACCCGATTTCTTACCCAGATCGACGTGATCCAGCACCTCGAAATCGAACGCAGGCGGCGTGCCCCAGCGATGCAGCTCGACGTTATCGTCTTCGCTTTCGCCATCGGGGACGCTTTCGTGGGGCAAGTTGGGAATACCGCTAACGATATCCTCCCAATCATCCTGAACGGAGGCCAACTCACGTTTCGCCGCATCCAGGCGTTCGCCCAAGTCGCTCACTTCATCCAGCAACGGCTGGATATCTTCCCCGTTAGCCTTCGCTTTCCCAATCGCTTTAGAGCGGGTGTTACGCTCGTTTTGTAACTGTTCGGTTTGCGTTTGCAGCTCACGGCGGCGCGACTCAAGCGTCGAAAGCTCCTCTTTGTCCAGCACAAAGCCACGGCGCGCCAGCTTAAGCGCTACCGCATCAAGATCATCGCGCAGCAGTTTCGGATCGAGCATGAGTTATCCCTTGGCCTGAAAACGGTGAAATATACGGCGCAAACAGCCGCATCAAAGGCGCCCATTGTAGGCAAAAGCGCGGCGGGGAGCCATGGGGCATGCCGCTGGTTGGCGATATAAGCACGCATTTAATGCCTATAACGAGGTTAAAAAGTGCCTTTGAGCATTAATAGCAAACCTTTCTTCATGCAGTAGTTGAGGTTGGCGTTTTTTCTCGTCAACCTACTGAGATATTTTTCGCCGAGTACCATTATTATGACCGCCGCTTTTGAACACACCCTCACCGCCATTGATGCTCTACACGCTCAGGACCCGCGTTCGACAACGCTTGACGATGGTACGTCGATGCCTCAGGAACTGGCCTACGCCCAGCGAATGAGCAGGTGGCTGGGGCATGTTTACGACGTCCCTAGTGAGCTATTGTGCCTTGCCGTGCGTGCACAACACCTGCAGCGCTGGCAGGTGCCCCGCGACGAGTATGACAAAGGGCGAGTGGGCTATTTGACCTGGCGGCGCGACCAGGGCAAGCGGGCGGGCGAGACCACCGCTCAACTGATGCAGGAAGCCGGTTACGCCACAGAGGATGCCGAGCGCGTCGCAGCGATGATCGGCAAAAAAGGCCTCGGACGTGACCAAGAGGTACAGGCATTGGAAGACTGCGCCTGCCTGGTATTTTTGCAGAACTATTTTGCCGATTTCTCGCGCAAGGTGGAACACGACCACATGGTGCGCATTGTGCAAAAAACCTGGCGAAAAATGTCGCCGCGTGCCCACGAATTGGCATTATCGCTGCCTATGTCGGCCGCCTCCGCCGCATTGGTTAAGGAAGCGCTTGGCGAAGCATAGCGCCGCCAGGTGCAGCATCGGCGTCGCTGCGGTAAAGTAGTGGCCTTATCTTTTTCCGCTTTCGGCAGTGACGGTCTGATCAACTATGATTGCATCCCTGGATTCTCAACACGCTCCCCTTGAGCGCGTGAGCGGCGACTATGTGCGCTTTCTTGAAGCGCTGAAAGCCAGCGGTTTTGACGGCGAGATCGCCCCGGATTACGCCAACCGCACGGTGCTGGCCACCGACAATTCGATCTATCAGCGCCTGCCCCAGGCGGCCGTATTCCCCAAGCACGCCGAAGATTTAGCCCGCTTAGCCAAGCTCGCCGCACAAGTGCCGCACCGCAACGTGGCGCTAACCCCGCGCGGGGGCGGCACCGGTACTAACGGGCAGTCGCTCACCGATGGCATCGTGGTGGATGTCTCACGCCACATGAACCGCATTCTGGAGATTGATGTCGACAATCGTCGCGTGCGTGTTCAGGCCGGCGTGGTGAAAGATCAGTTAAACGATGCATTAAAGCCCCACGGGCTTTTCTTTGCCCCGGATACGTCCACCTCTAACCGCGCCACCATCGGCGGCATGATCTCGACCGATGCCAGCGGCCAGGGTAGCTGCGAATACGGGAAAACACGCCATCACGTGCTAGAGCTCGATACCGTGCTGCTGGGTGGCAAGCACTTGCAAAGTCGCCCGCTTAACGCGCAAGACGAGCAGGCGGCGTGTCAGCACGAGGGTATTACCGGGCACGTTCACGCGACCGCTGCCGATATTATCGATAACCAGCGTGCGCTGATTGAGGCGAAATTCCCGCCGCTTAATCGTTGCCTGACCGGTTACGACCTGGCCCACCTGCG
>JBNJFC010000017.1:0-9823 GCA_051746485.1 Pseudomonadota bacterium | reverse complement strand
TACGGTATGCGCAAGCGCTCGGTGGGCCTTTTGGGCAACGTGCAGGGAGAAAAGCGCCCCATTCCGTTTGTCGAGGATACCGCTGTGCCGCCTGAGCACTTAGCGGATTTCATCGCTGAGTTTCGCGCCGCTTTAGATGCCCGCGGGCTCTCCTACGGCATGTTCGGCCACGTGGACGCCGGTGTTTTGCACGTTCGTCCAGCCATCGATATGAAAGACCCCGAGCAGGCAGCGTTGATTCGCAAGGTGTCTGATGAAATCGTGGCACTCACGCAAAAGTACGGCGGCCTGCTCTGGGGCGAACATGGCAAGGGCGTACGCTCGGAGTACAGCCCTAAATTCTTTGGTGAGCTTTACCCCAGCTTGCAGCGCGTTAAAGCGGCATTTGATCCTTACAACCAGCTTAACCCCGGCAAGATAGCCTCGCCGCTAGCCCCCTCAGCAAGCCCTGATACGCTGATCGCCAAAGACAGCGACCCGGCGCTGTTAACCATTGACGGTGTTACCACCCGCGGCGAGCTCGACCGCACCATCGACGAGCGCGCCTGGCAAGCGTATGACGCAGCGATCTACTGCAATGGCAACGGCGCCTGCTACAACTACGATGTCGACGACCCGATGTGCCCGTCGTGGAAGGCTACCCGCGACCGCGTTCATTCCCCCAAAGGTCGCGCCAGTCTGATTCGCGAATGGTTGCGTCTGCAGCAAGACGCGGGCATCGACGTGGTCGAAGAGTCGCGCAAGAAAAAAGCCGAGGGCGGCTGGGGCTTTATCAAAAGCTTCCCGCATCGTGCGGTGAACACCCTGAGTAAGCGCCGCCATCACGACTATTCCCACCAGGTGTACGACGCCATGGCAGGATGCTTAGCATGTAAATCGTGCGCGGGGCAGTGCCCGGTAAAAGTCAACGTGCCGCAGTTTCGCTCACAGTTTTTAGAGGTGTACCACGGCCGTTACCTACGCCCGCTTCGCGACTACTTGGTCGGCCGTACCGAACAGATGCTACCGGCCATGGCCCGCATCGCGCCGTTATATAACACGCTATTAGGCCAGAAGTGGGTTGATCGCCTGATGACCAAAGGCCTGGGCATCAGTGATTCCCCCGCTCTCTCTCGCGCCAGCGTTAAAAAACAGCTGCGCGCTTGGGGCGTCGCGGAGGCGACACCCACGGCGCTTTCCCTGCTGACCAAACAGCAGCGCGCCAATAGCGTGATCCTGGTGCAGGATGCGTTTACCACTCACTTTGAGGCCAAGGTCGTTATCGACATCGTGGAGTTACTTTCCCGCCTGGATCTTCGCGTTTTCGTGATGCCTTTCTCAGCCAACGGCAAGCCGCTGCACGTACAAGGCTTTTTGGGCGCATTTGAGCGCACCGCCAGAAAACAGGCCGAGCGGCTGCGCACCCTTTCACGCTTTGAAGTACCGCTGGTGGGGATCGACCCGGCGATGACGCTAACTTACCGCCAAGAGTACGTGAAGTCGCTCGGGGCTGACGTTGTGCCCGACGTACTGATGCTGCAAGAGTGGCTTGTGACTCGCGTCAATAGCCTCGTACCGAGTAAGTTAACACTCACAGACCCCGGCTTTAAACTGCTCTCGCACTGCACCGAAAAAACCAACGCGCCGGGTAGCCCCAAGGCGTGGCAGCAGGTGTTTGCGGCATTTGGTTTAGAATTAGATCTTGTTGCCACCGGCTGCTGCGGCATGTCCGGCACTTACGGTCATGAAACGCGTAATGTGGAAACCTCAAAAACCATCTACGCCCAGTCGTGGCAGCCGCAGGTGGAAGCGAAGGAGAACACCGGGACGCTACTGGCCACCGGCTACTCCTGTCGCAGCCAGGCTAAACGCTTCTCGGCACAAACGCTACCGCACCCATTGCAGGCGCTGCTCACACTGCTCAAGCGTTGAGGCATCCAACGCAGCGTAAGCGCGCATATCTGGCATGATCATGCCCAGCGCCCCGAATGAGGAGTGATTTTGTTAAAGCTAACCAGCGGGCCCCGGCAAAAGCACGGGGTTCGCGCCCTCCTTGCCATGACATTAGCCGGCTTACTTACGACGGCCCCACTCGTGGCGGCGCAAGACGCGCGCGTTGAAACTTATGTGGTACGCGACAGTGAACGCCTTGAAGTGCTTTCAGTCACCGGCAGCGTTACCGCCGAGCGCATCTCGCAACTCTCCAGCGCGGAAGCCGGACAGGTCGATACGTTATCCGTTGCGCTTGGAGAGCGCGTTAACCAGGGACAACGTCTTTTAACGCTGGATTCACGGGAAATTGCCTTAGAAGCCCAGCGCATCCAAGCCGACGTCGCGCAAGCCCGCGCCGAACGCGATGACGCCCGCCGACGTCTTAATGAGGCTAACCAGCTATCAGCACGGCAAAATATCGCCGCTAGTGAGCTACGCCAACGTGAAAGTACCTTTGCCGCCGCAGAAGCGACCCTTGATGCACAACAAGCCCGCGCTGAGCTCGCCAAGCTTCGCCTTGAGCGCCACCAGGTACACTCGCCATTTGACGGCATGGTCATTGAACGCGACGCTGAAATAGGTGAATGGGTCGACCCCGGTGATACCTTATTGACGCTAGTGGACCTTGACTCCTTAAAGTTCGATTTCCCGATCCCTTTATCCGTCTACCCCCGCTTAAAAGAAGCAACGCTTGAAATTCGCCTTGAAGGTGATCAGCGGTGGCACACGGCCACCATGAACGCCACTATTCCCCAAGAGGCACCCTCACGGCAGTTTTTGCTGCGCGCCACGCTAGATACACCCTCACCTATGATGCTGCCAGGAATGGCGGCAACGGGACGTTTAACACTTACCGCAGGGAATGGGCCCAGTGTCCCGCGTGACGCGTTGATTCGTCGCCCTGATGGCAGCGTAAGCGTATGGGTCGTGAAACGAAACAATAATGAGTGGCGTGCAAATGAACAGCGTGTCGAGCTTGGCAACGGTCATGCGGGCCAAGTCGCAATAGAAGAGGGGCTTAACATCGATGACCGCGTGATCGTGGTCGGCAACGAACGCTTAGAAGAAGGGCAGCGCGTGTCCTTAAGCGACAAGTAAGGAGTTATTCGCTGCATGTTCGCTGCCATTATCCGACACGGCATCCTCGTCAGCGTAGTGACGCTGATCATACTGATCTTGGGCATTGCCGCTATTTGGCGTATCCCCGTGCAAATGATTCCCGACCTTGAAACTCGCGTTGTCGGCGTAGAGACACAATGGCCTGGCGCTACCCCGCAGGACATCGAAAAAGACATCTTGATAGAGCAAGAAGAGTATCTGCGCAACGTACCCAACCTGCAACGCATGGAATCGACCGCGAGCAGCGGCAGCGCGGAAGTTGAGCTCGAATTCCCGTTCGGCGTCGATCTGACCGAAACGTTAATTCGGGTGAATAATGCCCTCAGCCAAGTCCCCTCCTACCCCACTAACGTTGACCAGCCTCGTATCGTCGCCAACTCGTTTTCGGCGAATGCGTTTATGTACTACAACGTTGCCCCCCGCGAAGGTAACCCGCGCCAGCTAGACATGCCGGCTATGCGCGACTACCTCGAAGATAACGTGCGTCCGCGTATGGAAAGCGTGGATGGCGTGTCAGAAGTCACGGTTTCTGGCGGTGCTGAACGCCAAGTACAGCTACTCATCGACCCACAGGCGCTGGTCGCCCGCGACCTCAGCATTAGCGATGTACAACAGGCACTTCGTGCGCGCAACCAAGACGTCTCGGGCGGCAGTTTAGAAAGCGGAAAACGCCGCTATTTGCTGCGCACGGTGGGCCGATTTAACGACGTAGCAAGCCTTGAGTCACTCATTCTGGCTCGCCGCGGCGACGCTTTGGTTCGTTTAAGTGACGTAGCCAAAGTGCAGCAATCCTACGCTGAGTTGACCTCTCGTGCTTACAACGCATCCGGTGAGCCGGTGCTAAGCGTGCAGGTGCGGCGCGAGGCGGGCGCCAACGTCATCGATATCAAGCGTGCCATGCGTGAGGAGGTAAACGCACTCAACGAAGGCTTACTGCATGCGCAAGGAATGCAGATGACCCTCTCAAGCGACGATGTGCGCTATGTGGAAGCCTCGATTGCGAACGTTTGGGTCAACCTGGGGTTAGGCGCGCTTTTTGCTACATTGGTGATGTTTGCGTTCTTACGCTCCGGCCGCGCTACGCTTGCCGGGGTCATCGGCATCCCTATCTGCACCATTGCCGCCTTTCTTGGGCTGCTGCTCGCTGGCCGGACGCTGAACGTCATTTCATTAGCCGGGGTGGCCTTTGCCATCGGCATGACCATTGATAACACAATCGTGGTGCTGGAAAACATCGAGTCGCAGCGGCGAAAAGGGCTCTCGCGTTTTGATGCTGCATTGGCAGGCGTAAGGCAAGTCTGGCCCGCCGTACTGGCCTCGACGCTCACCACTATCTTGGTTTTTGTACCGATCTTCTTCATCCAGCAAGAAGCCGGACAGCTCTATTCGGATATCGCCGTGGCGATTTCCACCGCCATTCTGGTCTCGATGATCGTCGCGGTTACCGTGATTCCATCCCTTGGAGCGCACCTGGATTTTCGCGGCAATGACAACGTCACCAAGCAACCCCGATGGATGCGCGCTTGCCTCTGGGTGGTTGAACAAATGACGCGAAATGCACCGCGCCGCTTTGCTGCGGTAATTGCAGGAGTAGCGGGGGGTCTTGCGATTTTCATTGGGCTAACGCCCCCGGCGGCGTACCTTCCCGAAGGCGAAGAAGCCAAAACGTTTGCCAGTATGAACGCCCCGGCAAGCTACAACTTAGCGACCATGGATGAGATTGCGCAAACCCTTCAACGCGAGCTTGAACCGCACGTCGGGGCATCGCCTGAGGCTTTCACGAGCGGAGAAACTGATGTACCGCCGATTCGTACCATGGGCATTCAAGCGGAAGCTCAAAGCTTGCGTATTATCGCTGAAACCATCGACCCCGCGCACATCGAAGCGTTAATGGAGGCCCTGACAACACGCTTTGGGGCTTACCCCGATATGCGTGCTTTTGCTGCCCGCGGCTCGATCATTTCCAGCAATGACGGTGGCACACGCAGCATTACACTCGATATCGCGGGCAACGATCTAAACGAACTCTACACTGCTGCCAATGCAATTTATCAGCGCGCTCAGCAGGTATTTGATAATCCGCGTATCCAATCGCGCCCTTCCGCGTTGGAGCTTGGTCAGCCGTTAATTGAAATAACCCCGAACTGGACACGCGCCGCTGAGCTTGGCATCGACACTGACGACCTCGGCACCACTATCGCGGTGCTGACCAACGGCGCTTATCTAGATGATTTTTATCTAGGCGACGAGAAGATTGACCTTTACGGCTACGGCCCTGACGGCGGTGATATAGACCTTGATAGACTCTCCACGCTGCCCATTCATACTCCTCAAGGATTCAGCGTGCCGCTCAATACATTGGCAGAGATTCGCGAAACCGTGGGTACCTCCACGCTGCGCCGGGTCGACGGGCGACGCAGCGTGACGCTGAATATTATCCCACCGCGTAGTGTCGCCTTAGAAGCCGGTATTGAACGCACCCAGCGCGAAATCATTACATACCTGCGCGATAACCAAGACTTGCCGGCAACACTCGATGTCACCATCACCGGTGCTGGCAATCAGTTAGACGCAACGCGAGAAGCACTGACGGACAACGCGCTCATCGCCCTGGCCATCGTATATTTACTGCTAGTAGCCATTTTTGCCCACTGGGGCTACCCGCTACTGATTTTAGCGACCATCCCATTGGGCGCCGCAGGCGGCATTGTGGGGTTATGGCTGATGAATACACTGGGGGGATGGCTACCGCTGATTGGCATCAAGGCAATTAGCCAACCGTTTGACATGATTACGATGCTGGGCTTTTTAATTTTGATGGGAACCGTCGTTAACAACCCTATTTTGGTCGTGCACCAGGCCCGTGCCAATTTACGCGCCGGTATGTCTAACGTCACTGAGGCGGTCTACAACGCCGTGGCCAGCCGCCTTCGCCCCATTGCCATGACGACCCTCACCACGCTGTGCGGGTTGTCGCCGCTGGTTTTTCTACCCGGTGAGGGTACCGAGCTCTATCGCGGCGTCGGCACCATCGTCCTTTTTGGCTTACTGGGCACGGCCTTTGTGACCGTGACATTTCTGCCAGCACTCACGGTGATGGTGCTCAACTGGCAGGTTAAAAAAACAACCGCTTGAGGGCGAGCCCGGGGTTGTCCTCGCGCATAAAGGCTTCGCCGACCAAAAAGCCGTTGATATTGTGATCGCGCATCAGCTCGATATCGTCGCGGGTATGGATACCCGACTCGGTAATCACGGTCACGTCATCGGGAATAAGCGGCAGCAAATCCAGCGTCGTGTTCAAGCTAGTATCGAAGGTGTGTAAGTTACGATTGTTGATCCCCACAAGCTTAATATCCAGCGCCAGCGCGCGCTCGAGCTCCTCGGCGTTGTGGACTTCCACCAACACATCCATCCCCAGCGCGCTCGCCTGCTGGTTAAGGTCTTTAAGCGTGGCATCATCCAAGGCCGCGACAATCAGCAGTATGCAGTCGGCGCCGATGGCACGCGCCTCGGTGACTTGGTAGCCGTGGGTAATGAAATCTTTGCGAATCACCGGCAGATCGCAGGCATCGCGCGCCGCGATGAGATAATCTTCGTGGCCCTGGAAAAAGTCCGCATCAGTCAGCACGGAAAGGCAAGCCGCACCGCCTTCGGCATAGCTAGTCGCGATCTCCGCCGGATCAAAATCCTCGCGAATAACGCCCTTGGATGGCGAGGCTTTTTTCACCTCGGCAATCACCGCCGCATCGCCTCGCTCAATACATTTATTCAGTGCACGAATAAAGCCTCGCGGGGCGCTCTGCTTCTCAGCAAGTGCCAGCAGATCCTTTTCGGAAACCGCTTGGCGGCGCTCACCAACTTCTTCGTCCTTACGCGACAGAATGCGGGATAAAATCGTGGGCGTGGCCTGTTGTGTCATGAAGTTCTCTTCTGTTGAATCACGCTTATTGTTTGAAAACGCTAGTAAAGTGCGCGAGCTCTTTAAGCTTTTCCAGCGGTAGCTTGGAGGCTTGAGCGTCTTGCGCCATCATTACACCCTCTTTCAGCGTGTCAGCAACCCCCGCGCAATAAAGCGCGGCCCCGGCATTGAGCGCGACCATATCCGACGCCGCGCCTTCGCCACTTAATGAGGCTTTGACCAACCGGAGGCTGTCCTCTGCGCTAGCCGCTTTTAGCGAAGCAAGGCTTTGGCGGGCAATACCAAGTTCTTCGGGCGTGATGGTGTATTGACGAATCGCGCCATCTTTCAGCTCCGCCACCTGCGTGGGTGCGGCCAGCGAAATTTCATCCAGGCCGTCTTCGGCGTGCACCACCATCACGTGCTGGCTACCCAAGTGCTGCATAACCTCTGCCATCAACGGCACAAGCTCAGGGGCGTAAACGCCGAGCACTTGGTTCGGCGCGCCAGCCGGGTTGGTGAGTGGGCCGAGAATATTGAATAGGGTGCGCACGCCCATCTCACGCCGCGCGCCGATCGCGTGGCGCATCGCCGGGTGGTGGTTGGGCGCAAACATAAAGCCAACGCCCACTTGCTCGATACAGCGCGCGACTTGCTCGGGTTTTAAGTCGAGATAGATACCGGCGACATCAAAAAGGTCGGCGCTGCCGGAGGAGGACGAGACGCTGCGGTTGCCGTGTTTAGCGACATGCGCACCAGCGGCGGCGGCCACGAAGCTGGCGGCCGTGGAGACGTTAAAAAGATTGGCCCCATCGCCGCCCGTGCCCACGATATCCACCACGTTATCGGCCGAAAGCTCAACGCGATTCATCAGCTCACGCATCACCTTTGCCGCCGCACTAATTTCCACAGCGCTTTCGCCCTTCATGGCCAACCCCACGAGCAGGCCGCCGATCTGGGCATCGGTCGCCTCGCCGGTCATGATCTGGCGCATCAGCGCGTGCATCGCATCGAAAGAGAGATCTTCGCGGCACATTACCGCGTGAATAGCGTCTCGCATCTGCATGAAAACGTGAGCCTCTTAGTTAAGGATGGGCGGTCAAGCGCGCTTTAGAAAGTTAGCCAATAACGCGTGGCCTTGACGGGTCAAAATCGATTCGGGGTGGAACTGAACGCCTTCAATATCGAGCTCACGGTGGCGCAGCCCCATAATGAGTCCTGGGGTAATATCGTCGTCACTCGTCCAGGCGGTGATTTCCAAGCACTCGGGCAGGCTCTCTTTTTCCACGACCAGCGAGTGGTAACGCGTCACTTCCAAGGGATTATCAAGCCCGGCAAAAACGCCCTGGCCGGTGTGCTCAATCGCGGAGGTTTTGCCGTGCATGACCTGCGGCGCGCGCACCACCTTGCCACCGTAAACCTGACCAATGGCTTGATGCCCCAAGCACACCCCCAAAATGGGGAGCCGACCGGCGAAGTGATGAATCACTTCCATGGAAAGCCCTGCCTCGCTCGGCGTGCAAGGCCCGGGGGAAATCACTAAATGGGTGGGTGCAAGCGCTTCAATATCCGCAATACCGATCTCATCGTTGCGGTGCGTGAGCACGTCAGCGCCTAACTCGCCTAAGTACTGGACGATATTGAAAGTAAAACTGTCGTAGTTGTCGAGCATGACAACGCGCTTCACGCTCTGTTGCGCTGTCTTTTCCTGTACCACCTTTTCTTGAACCGCCTGCCCGTGCGCCATTGGCCCGCTAACCCCGTTATTTGGTGAAACCGTTAGCTATTGATGATACCGCAACCCAGGCCTAGCGTGCAGGGGCGCGTACACAACATCGCGCAAACAGGTGAGTTCACACCGCTGGCGTCACCCGGCACGCGGCGTATTTAAACTCGGGGATTTTACCGTAAGGGTCCAACGCGGGGTTGGTAAGTAGGTTCGCGGCGGCTTCCCTATAGGCAAACGGCACAAACACCATGCCATCGGGCATCTGTGTATCCATACGGGCAGCAAGGGTAATCGCACCGCGCCGTGTGGTAATAGTGACCGTGTCGCCCGGTGACACGCCCATGCGTTTGAGCTCCCCTGGCGAAAGGCTGGCAACAGCAGCAGGCTCTAGTGCATCAAGCACTTGGCTGCGCCGAGTCATCGACCCGGTGTGCCAATGCTCCAGTTGGCGCCCGGTGGTGAGCACGGTGGGATAGGCCTCATCAAGCGCCTCATCGGGCGGCAGCGGCCACGCGGGGGAAAACGTCGCTCGACCGCCTGCGCGGGGAAATGCCTCGCTAAACACCACGTCTTGGCCGGGAACGTCGTCGTCAGAGCATGGATAGGTGACAGACCCCTCACGCTGCAATCGCTCCCAACTGATGTGATTCAACGACGCCATCCCTTGGCGCATTTCAGCGAAAACATCGCGAGGATGCGGGTAGTGCCAGCGAAGCCCGAAACGCTCGGCTATCTGCGCAATAATCCACCCATCTGGCTTGGCGTCTCCGGGCAGCGGTAACGCCATACGCCCCAGCTGTACCTGGCGGTTGGTATTAGTGACCGTGCCCTCTTTCTCCGGCCACGCGGAGGCAGGCAGTATCACATCGGCAAACTGGGCGGTTTCGGTGACAAAGATATCTTGCACCACGAGATGCTCAAGCTGGCCAAGCGCAGCCCGTGCATGGGTGAGATCTGGGTCTGACATCGCGGGGTTTTCGCCCAAGATGTACATGCCGCGCACCTCTCCGGCATGAATCGCGTTCATCACCTCCACCACCGTTAACCCCGGCGTTTGTGGCAGCGGCGTTTGCCAAAGCGCTTCAAAAGCAGCGCGCAACTGAGCA
>JBNJFC010000016.1:0-23763 GCA_051746485.1 Pseudomonadota bacterium | reverse complement strand
AGCCTTTAGCGCTGAAGCTGCGGCAAAAACGGTTAACGGTGGGCTCACTGACGCTGGCGGCTTGCGCGAGGCTGGCGATGCTCAAACTGGTGGCGGCGCTCGGGTCAGCCAAAATGACGTTGGCGACCTTGCGTTCCGAGCGGTTGAGCTCTTCCAAGCGTTGGCGTAAGCGGTCAAGCAGGTCGTGGGCCATTACGTATCTCCATGCGTCAAGGGATGATGGGGTGGGGTAGGTGCCTGGGGTGCCCAGTGAGCGCACCAATGAGCAAAGTCAGTCGCCGGGAGAGGGCGAGAGTAAAAATAGCCCTGCGCCATTTCGCAACCTATCGAGCGTAAATACGCCGCTTGAGCGGCGGTTTCGATGCCTTCTGCTACGACATCGCAGTCCACGGCGTGTGCCAACTGGGTAATCGTGCGAGCCAGTTCGCGATCAGTGTCACTTTCTTCCAGATCCATCACGAATGCGCGGTCGATCTTGAGCGTGGAAATAGGCAGCGTTTTTAAGTAAGCAAGCGAGGAGTGTCCGGTGCCAAAATCGTCAATGGCCACGCTAATGCCGGCCTCAATCAGTTGAGCGAGCTGGTGGCGGGCGTTGGCGATATCGCGCATTAATCCGGATTCGGTCACTTCAATGCTGATCAAGTGGTGCGGCACGCAGTGTTCGGCCAGGCGGGCAAGCAGCATTTGGGCAAAGTGGGGGCGTGCAAGCTGGCGGGTCGCGACGTTCACGGCGATATGGAAGTCGTCGCTGACCCAGGGGCTATGCTGCCAGGCGGCCGCTTGGAGGACGGACTGCTCAAGCACCCATTCACCGATGGCGAGAATATCACCGCTGGCCTCTGCTAAGGGAATAAACAGCCCCGGCGATAGGTGGCCCATCTCCGGGTGTGTCCAACGCAGCAGCGCCTCGGCACCGGTAATGCGCAGTTCTGTTAGCGAAAGTTTGGGCTGGTACACCAACGACATTTCGCCCCGATCAGTGGCACCGCGCAAGGCGTTTTGTACGTTTAGGCGGTGGCGCTGCTGCGCTTCCAAGGTTTCGGAGTAACACTGCACCCGCAGGCCGTCGCGGTGAGGCAGCGAAATGGAGGCCATGTGAACCAAGCGTTCGCCTGTAAAATAGCCGTTTGCCCAGCTGATGCCGATGCGTGCGCTGATATTGAGCAGCAAGTCGTCTAACTCCTGATCGTGATCGAAGCAGGCTAGCAGGCGCGTGGCCAGAGCATTTAACGTATCCGGCTCGCTCTCGGGGGAAAGCAGCAGCAGCTCGCTACCCCCCCAAAGCCCCAGGGTGTGTGTGTCGTCAAGCTGGGCTAAAAGCGTTTGGCCAAGCTGGCGTAGCAACTTTTCGGCAACGCTATAGCCGTGGAGGCGTACGACATCGTCTAGCCCATCAAGGGCGATAAACAAAAGCCCGGCACCACGGCCGCTAATCGAAGCTTCTCGCAGCGCTTGGGTTAGGCCGCGACGGTTGGGTAGTTGGGTGATGGGGTCGATGCGCGATTGGCGGTCGAGCTCGCGGGTGCGTTTTTCCACCATGCGTTCCAATGTTTCCGCTTGTTGGTCGCGCACGTAGTAGCGGTGCTCGACACTGAGCGTATTACGAATACGCTGCAGCACTTCGTCGTGCTTAAACGGCTTGGTGAGGAAATCACGCACACCCATGGCAAGCGCCCGGTGACGGGTAGCGTCGTCGATTTGCGCCGTGAGTACGATAATCGGGGGGGTCTGGTCCGCGAAGTGCTCGCGCAGCTGTTCCATTAAGGCATAGCCGTCGAGGTGCGGCATGCGGATATCCAAAAGGAGTAAGTCCGGCAGCCGCTTCTGGCAATAATCCAGCACCTGGCGTGGGTCGCTAATACCGTGCACATGGCTAAAGCCGTGTTCATCAAGCAGATCAAGCATCAGCTCGACATTGACTGGGTTATCGTCGACCACCAAAAGGTGTTTGTTGGCTACGTTCATTGGGCGCTCCCTCGCGGCTGGGTGTGTCGCTGCAGCGTATTAAGCAGTTTATCAATTTCCAGGGGCTTCGTAAGATAGTCGTCAAAGCCCGTCGCTAGGCCGCTTTTAATCTCGCTGGGCATGGCGTTGGCGGAAAGGGCGATAACCGGCAGGTGCTTCAGCTGCCAGTCATTACGAATGGCCTCTAGCGCTTGGTAGCCATCCATACCGGGAAGGTGAATATCCATTAGCACCATGTCAGGCAGCCGGCTGCGCATGATATCCAAGCCAATTTCGGCACTGGGTGCGGTGTAAAGCACCACATCATCGACGTCGTCAATAATGTCTTCCATTAGCCGCTGATTGGCTGGGTTGTCTTCAATGTATAGCAGCGCGTGTTGTTTTGGCGGTTCGCTTGGGTAGGGCTCCTGCTCCGTATGTGGGGGCTTGGGTGCCGTGCTTTTGTCGCTGGTGGTCGGGAGAGTGAACCAGAACGTGGCGCCTTCGTTGGGCGAGCTTGCCACGTCGATTTCTCCGCCCATACGCTCTACCAACTTGCGGGTGATGGCGAGGCCGATGCCGGTGCCTTCAATGGTGCCATTTTCGGCGTCGAGCCGGTTAAATGGCTCAAAAAGCTCGTGATGGCGCTCTAAGTCAACGCCGGGGCCGGTATCCGTAATATTGAAGCGCAGCATGTTGCCTTGCGTTTCAGCACTTATTTCAACACGCCCGTTGACACGGTTGTATTTAATGGCGTTAGAGATCAGGTTCAGCAGTACCTGTTTAGTGCGGGTGTAATCAGCTGATACGCGCCACTCACTGGGCACATTGCAGCACACGAGCGTGATGCCGGCCGCATCGGCGTTAGCCTCTAGCGTATCGCACGCATCTTGAACCACGCGTTGCACATGAATGGGTTCAATCGAGAGCGGTAATTTTCCCGCCTCGATTTTGGCTAAGTCCAGTACTTCGTTAATCAGGCTCAGCAGGTGTTGGCCGCTTTTTTCAATTTGATTGACCTGGCGTCGCTGCTTGTCGCTGAGGGGGTGACGCTTGCCATTGGCGAGGATTTGGGCAAACCCTAAAATGGAGTTGAGCGGGGTGCGTAGCTCATGGCTCATGGAGGACAAAAATTCGCTTTTGGCGCGGTTAGCTTTTTCGGCCTGATCGCGTGTCTGCGCGAGTTCGCCCATGACGTGCTCGCGTTCGGCCATCTGGCGGTAGAGGTTGATCAGGAGTGCGCAGGTATCGGTAAACGGCTGTAGCCAGTCGAGTAACTCTTGGTCGAGTGTCTGTTGGCTATTGGCAATGGCGAACATGCCGATCAGTTTGCCCGAGCTGAAAATGGGGACGCCGAGGTAGTTATTGATCGGGGGATGGCCGGGGGGGAAGCCGCCACGCAGTCGATGATGATAAAGGTCATCGGTCATGATGACTTCACCGTGCGCAAAGACGCGGCCGAGCAGCGTATCGGGGTTAGTGAGCATCATATCGCCACGGCGCAATCGCTCCATTAACCCGCGCGATTCTTCACTCCACGATAGGTCGGTAATGGCGTGAATTTTTAAGATACTGTTAGCGTCAGTAGGCAGTACTTCTCCAATCAGTGAGTAGTCACTGTCGGTGAGGGTGCGTAACGCTTCCATTAAAAAGGTCCAAAGCCGCTCACCTGACATCAGCGCCTGGTAATCGGTAATGCCTTGATGGAGCACTTTGAGCAGACTCTGCTCTTTATGCATTCGCTTATGAGCGGCATAGATATCGGTTAAGTCGGTGAGCACGCCAAGAAATTCATCCACGTCGCCATGGTCATCGTGGATGGCGTTAATGGCTAAATGCACGGGAATTCGGTGGCCATCTTTGTGCTGTGCTTCCACTTCGCGGCCCTTGCCTATGACCTTGGGACGGCCGCCGGCAAGGTAGCGATCAATGTAGGTGTCGTGCTCACGGGCGATTTCCGGCGGGGTGAGTATCGCAACGTTCTGGCCGATGAGCTGCTCTTTGGTGTAGCCCAAAAGATCGACGATGGCGGGGTTAATCGCAATGATGGTGCCGGCACGGTCAATCCGCACTTTGGACACGGCGCTGGAATAAAAAAGCGCTTCATAGCGTTTGGCCGTGCGGGCGAGATCGGCGCTGATTTTTTGCTGGCGCAATAACTCCTCTGCCTGGCCTGCCAGGCTCTTGAGTCGGCGGAAGTCACGCGCTGAAAAATCGCGCGGTTGGTGGTCTATCAAGCAAAGTGTTCCGACGGGCAGGTCGTCGGTGGGCCGCAGCGGGAAACCGGCGTAAAAGCGGATATGGGGCGACGTTTCGACCAGCGGGTGGTCGGCAAAGCGCGCATCTTTTAGGGTATCGTGAATGACCAGTGGCGCATTATCGGCCACGGCGTGGGCACAAAACGAGACGTCGCGCGGGGTTTGTGCAGCATCGACACCCAGGTGCGATTTAAACCATTGCCGGTTTTCATCCACCAGCGACACGAGGGCGATGGGGACGTCAAACAGCTCCCGGGCAAACTCTGCCAGGCGGTCAAACGCCTGCTCAGCGGGAGTGTCGAGCACGTGAAGGTCACGCAGCGCCTGAAGTCGCTGGGCTTCGTTATCGGGTGTCTCGGGCACTTGCATAAGCCCTCCATAGCAAAAAGTCAGGCAGGTAGCTGCGTGTCACAAGGCTTAGTAGCCAAGCAGTTTGAGCAGCCAGCGCCGGTAAGGGGGGCGAAAGAGTGCCGTGGGCGCGCGCTTCGCCTGGTAAAACACGCTACGTTGGTGGCTGAAACGCGCAAAACCGTGGCGGCCGTGGTAGGCACCATGGCCGCTCGCGCCGACCCCGCCAAACGGCAGCCCAGGTACGGCATGATGCAAAAGCGTTTCGTTGAACACCAGCGCGCCGGAGCGTGTTTCCTCCGATAGGCGACGCTGCAACGCGGTGTCGCGGGTAAAAGCGTAAAGCACGAGCGGATGCGGGCGCGCGGTAATATAGCGAATAGCGGCGTCGATGTCTTTCACGCTTATGATCGGCAACGCGCGGCCAAAAATTTCTTCCTGCATCAGCGCAAGGTTTTGGTTGGGATCAACGACCAGCGCCGGGGTGTGTTCGCCCGGGTCAATCACGCGACAGCCGTGGTTGTGGGCGTCTTTCAGCAGCTTGGCGCTACGAGCCGCATGGCGCGCATTGAGGGGTGTCGTCATGTCGTGCTCATCCGGTCGCTGCTTGTCGATGGCCTCGCTGAGGGCGTGAATCAGCGCGTCCAGGTGACGACCTTCGACCAGCACGTAGTCCGGGGCGATACAGGTTTGCCCGCCGTTGAAGCCCTTGCCGAAAATGATCGATTCAGCGGCAGCGTCAAGATCAGCGTCATCGGCGACGATGACCGGCGATTTACCGCCAAGCTCGAGCGTGGTGGGCGTTAAGTTCGCGGCCGCGGTCTTGGCAACCTGCCGCCCTACGGCGGTGGAGCCGGTGAATAGCAGGTGATCAAACGCTAACGCGCTGAAAGCCTGGGCAATGTCGGCGTCGCCTTGAATCACGTAAAGCTCTTCCGGGTCGAAGTAGCGTGACACGAGATCGGCCAGGAGCTGACTGGTCGCCGGGGTGTGCTCGCTGGGTTTGAGCATCACGCGGTTGCCCGCGGCGATGGCGTCGATGGCGGGCATCAGCGCCAAGCTCCACGGGTAGTTCCAGGGCGAAAGAATCCCCACCACGCCTAGCGGCTGCGGAGAGATGCGTGCTCGCGCGGGGAGTAGTCGCCAAGAAACGCTTGCCCGACGCGGGCGCATCCAGCCTTTGAGTTTACGCCGTGCGTATTGCGCCGCATGAATCACCGCGCTGGTTTCCGCCAGGCGGATTTCGCTCTCGCTACGTTGGCCGAAGTCTTGGATAATCGCGTCGATAATCTCGTTCTGATGGCGCTTGGTCATGCGCGCTAAGCGCCTAAGCCGGTCACGGCGTGTGGCAACGCTCGGGAACGGTGCTCGATCAGCGGCTTGGCGCTGAGTATCAAAACCAAGTTGAAGTTGGCGGTGAAGGTCGTGCGACATCGGCGCGTCTCCAGATGAATCCCGTCGGGCATTCCGCTAGTGTAGAGGGTTCGCGGCGCTGTTCGTATCTTACTCAATCTTGGAGGTGCTATGCCCTCACCGACGCTTCCGTCCGGTTCACCGCCGCTTGTGTGCACTATTCTACCTGGGATTGCGCGCGTGGCAGCAAGTCAATGGGATCGATTGGTCGACCCCGATCAGCCGTTTTTGCGCCATGCGTATCTTCACGCGCTGGAAGCGAGTGGTTCGGTGAGGGCGGCGACCGGCTGGGAGCCTGCGCACCTAGCCGTGTGGCAAGGGCAAGACCTGATGGGGGCTTTGCCGCTTTATCGCAAGCACCATTCGTACGGCGAATACGTCTTCGATTGGACCTTTGCCGATGCTTTGGAGCGCGCCGGTGGGCGTTACTACCCGAAAGCGCTGAGCGCAATTCCTTATACGCCGGTGCCGGGGCCGCGCACGTTGATGGCTCCCGAAAGCGACGAAGCCGAGGTGCGTCAAGCGCTGGCGCAAGGCTTGTGGCAGCTGTGCGACGACGAGGCGCTTTCAAGTTGGCACCTGTTGTTCAGCGCGCTCGACGATGTGGCGGCCTGGCAGGCGCTTTGCCCCGAGCTCATCGCCCGCGAGGGGGTGCAATTTCAGTGGCGCGATGGGGGGCTCGATGCCCCGGGCTTTGGCGATTTCGACGGCTTTCTCGCGACACTTACCGCCAAGCGGCGCAAAATGATCAAACGCGAGCGACGCATCGTGGCCGATCAGGGGATTACCCTGCACCGCCTGGAAGGCGAGGCCATTACCGACGAGGCACTGGCGCATTTTTACCGCTGCTACACCAATACCTACCACGAGCGCGGTCGGCCACCGTATCTTAACCGCGATTTTTTCCAGCGCATAAAACACACTATGCCCGAATCACTACTGCTGGTGCAGGCGCGCTTGGATGATCGCCCGGTCGCCGCCGCGCTTTATTTTCGCGGTACGCAAAGCCTTTATGGACGCTACTGGGGTAGCGAAGTGCTCGCCGATTGCCTGCATTTTGAGGCCTGCTACTACCAGGGGATCGAATATTGTTTGGAGCAAGGGCTAACGCTTTTCGACCCCGGCACACAGGGCGAGCATAAACTGGTGCGCGGCTTCCATCCGCAGCCGCTTCGCTCGCTGCACTATTTCGCTCATCCAGGGCTTGCCGCCGGGGTTGCCCGGTTCTGCGAGGAAGAAGCCCAGCACGTGGCAGCCTACCGCCATGCGGCAAGTGGGGCACTGCCGTTTCGGCGTGGGGGTGAATAGCTCAAATAGCGCCGGGCGGCTCGCTGCGCTAAGTGCTTGGTGGCATAATGCGGCGCAGTATTTTTCTCAACGTTTTTTTCAGTAGGCGGTGCAGTGAGTAGCGAAGCGAACGGTAACGCGACAAGTGGCTGGCCTTTTCGAAAGTGGCTCGCGCTGGGGCTGTTTCTGCTGCTGTTATTGTTGCAGTATCAACTTTGGTGGGGAACCGGCGGCTGGTTCGACTTGCAGACAGTGGAAGCACGTGTGGCCGCTCAGGAGGCGTTGAATGCGCCGCTGCGCGACCGCAATGCCCGCCTTGCCGCCGAGGTCACCGATCTCAAGCAGGGGCTGGATGCAATCGAAGAGCGCGCGCGCAGCGACATGGGCATGGTGCGGGCGGACGAGCAGTTTTTCTGGGTGCCGGGCGTAGCGATTGAGCCGCAGTTGATCGAAATCAACGCCGGTCTCGTCGCACCGCCGGCACAAAAGGCCAGCGAATGAGCGCCACTACTTGGCTGATTGTACCCGCAGCCGGTCAGGGTAAGCGCATGGGCGCGGCACTGCCCAAGCAGTATCTCACGCTTGCGGGCGCGCCGATTCTCGCCGTTACCCTGGCGCGCTTATATGCGGCACTGCCACACGCGCGCTTAGTGCTGTGCTTGGATGAGAAGGATCACTGGTTTGACCCCGCGTGGGTGCCGTTTGCCCGCTGGCAGCGTGTCTCGGGCGGAGCCGAACGGATGGATAGCGTGTTAAATGCGCTGCAAGCGATTGATGCCGCGGCGGATGACGTGGTGTTGGTGCACGACGTGGCACGCCCCTGCGTCAGCACGGCAGATGTGTGCGCGCTTGAACAGGCCGCTAAGCAGCACGCCGGTGGGGCGCTGTTGGGAATGCCGGTGGCGGATACCATGAAGCGCGAAAGCAGCGTCGGCACCAGCGCGCGCACCGAGCCCCGCGATGGCCTGTGGCACGCGCTGACCCCGCAAGGGTTTCGCTATGCGTTACTTTGTCAGGCGCTCGTTCACGCCCGCGAGCACGGCACCCTGGTGACCGATGAAGCCTCCGCCGTCGAGGCGTTAGGCCATATGCCCAAACTGGTAAGCGGCCGGCGCGACAACCTGAAAGTCACTCACCCAGACGATTTGGCGCTGGCCGCGGCGATTTTGGTCGCGCAACGCGAGTAGAGCCGCGTGTGAATGCGCGGTTTTTGATGCGCTTTTTTATATGTGATCGATAACGAAAAGGAGTGTTGGATGCGCATCGGCCACGGCTTTGATGTTCACCGTTTTGGCCCCGGCGAGCATGTCATGATCGGCGGAGTTAAATTGCCTTTTACTCACGGCTTTGTGGCCCACTCCGACGGCGATGTGCTGCTTCACGCGCTGTGCGATGCGCTGCTCGGCGCCTGTGCGCTGGGCGATATCGGCCGCCACTTCCCCGATACCGATGACGCTTGGAAAGGCGCTGATAGCCGTGACTTGCTGCGCCGGGTTTGGGCGCTGGTGCAGGATGCCGGCTGGGACGTGGCGAACCTGGATGCCACGATCATGGCGCAGGCGCCAAAGATGGCGCCGCATATTGAGGCCATGCGCGAGGTGATTGCCGATGATTTAGCGTTATCGCTTTCACAGGTCAACGTGAAAGCCACCACTACCGAGCGCCTTGGATTTACCGGCCGCGGAGAAGGCATTGCCGCTGAAGCCGTGGTACTTCTCACTTCGCGGGGCAACCCATGAGCGAGCTTCCCGCTTGGGCGCGTACGCTAGACGCTGCGTTTGGGCCGCCGTTGCCGGGGCAATATCGCGCAGCGCCTGAAGACTTTATCGTCGAGGAGCAACTTGATTTCACCCCCGAAGCCCACGGCGAGCACCTGTGGCTTTATATCGAAAAACGCAATCAGACCACCTTGGACGTGGTGAAGCAGCTCGCGCGGTTATGTGATGTCACGCCAAGAGGCATTGGTTACTCAGGAATGAAAGACCGCGTGGCGGTGACCCGGCAGTGGCTGAGTGTGCACTTGCCGGGGCTTGACGCGCCAGCTGGGCTCGCCGAGCGTTTATCCGCCGTGGACGTGCGTGTCTTGGCGCAGGCGCGCCATCCGCGTAAGTTAAAGCGCGGCGTACATCGGACTAACCGTTTCACCCTACGCCTGAGCGGCGAGGCGGTGGAAAGCGATTGTTTCACCGCACGCTGGGAGGCGCTTTGCCATCAAGGTGTGCCGAATTATTTTGGCCCGCAGCGCTTTGGCCCGGGCGGTCGTAACCTCGTCCGCGCTGAGGCCGTGTTGGCGCGCGGCTGGCGCAAGCGTGATGATCGTCAAGGAATGTTGCTTTCCAGTGCGCGTAGTTTTTTGTTCAATGAGCTTTTGAGTGCGCGGATTAAGGCGGGAAGCTGGAACAAACCGCTGGCCGGTGACACGCTGATGCTGAACGGCACTCAGAGTGTATTTCGCACCGATCAGGTTGATCAAACGCTAGAAGCCCGCGCCGAGGCTTTAGACATTCACCCCACGGGTGTTTTGTGGGGCGTGGGCTATACGCCGGACGAATCCCCCGCGCAGCGCCTTGAAGCGGGGCTTGCTGAGCGTCATCCGACGCTGTGTGACGGGCTTTCGCGTAGCGGTGTCAAGCCAGCGCGTCGCGCGTTGCGAATGCGCCTGGTCGAGCCTGAATGGCAGGTTGAGGCGGACAGTTTCGTGCTGAGTTTTTCATTGCCGCGCGGCGGTTTTGCCACTGCGGTGCTTAGCGAGTTGATGGCGCATCCTGACTTTGCCAGCGGTTAAACATAAGGAGATAAATGATGCGGCGACTGCTGCTTTCCAACGACGACGGCGTTCATGCGCCCGGTCTGCGCGCGCTGTTTGAGGCGCTGACGGCGCACGCGAAAGTTCGCGTGGTGGCACCGGACCGTGACCGCAGCGGGGCGAGTAATTCGCTGACGTTGTCGCGCCCGCTACTCCTGAGCGCGTTAGATAATGGGTTTTACAGCGTCGATGGCACGCCGGCCGACTGCGTTTACCTTGGCGTCAATGGGGTTTGGGATGAGATGCCCGATTTGGTTATATCGGGCATCAATCACGGCAGCAATCTTGGCGATGACGTGCTTTATTCCGGCACTGTGGCCGCCGCCATGGAGGGGCGTAACTTAGGCATGACAGCGATTGCCATGTCGCTTTGCGGCGAGCGCTACTTTGAGACCGCCGCGAAAATGGCCGCCACCCTCGTCGGTGCGGCGGACCAGCTCTCGCTACCTCCACGTACGTTATTAAATGTTAATGTGCCGGATGTGCCCTGGGAGCAAATTCGCGGTGTGCGGGTCACGCGTCTTGGCTTTCGTGGCCCAGCGGCCAAACCGCTCGCGACAGAAGACCCACGGGGCCGCACGCGCTATTGGATCGCGGCGGTGGGAGAGAATGCCGATGATGGCGAGGATACGGACTTTGCCGCCGTGGAGGCGGGGTTTGTCTCCATCACGCCACTGCAGACCGATTTAACCCGCCACCCAGCGCGTGGCGATGTGCAGGATTGGTTGGATGCTTTTGCCTAAGTTATCTCCCTCAGAGCTGCGCGGCCGTGGCATGACCTCGCAGCGCACGCGTGACCGGATGGTCGAGCGCATGGCGCATCAGGGCATTCGCGATGAGCGGGTGTTAGCAGTGATGGCCGATGCGCCACGGCATCTGTTTGTCGATGAAGCGCTCGCTCACCGCGCCTACGAAGATACGTCGCTGCCCATTGGCTTTGGGCAGACGCTCTCGCAACCGCTGACCGTGGCGCGCATGACGGAGCTGACGCTTCGTGAAGCGCCGCAGCGCGTATTGGAACTTGGCACCGGTTCAGGGTATCAAACGTTGATTCTTTCACGCTTAGTGCCCGAGCTCTATTCACTTGAGCGTATTCATGCCTTACACCAGCGCGCCGCTCAGCGGCTTAGGCGGTTGGACGCAAAAGCGCGTCTCGCGGTAGCAGACGGCAGTAGCGGTTGGCCGCACGCGGCCCCCTTTGATGTGATTTTGCTTACCGCCTGCGCTCAAGCGCTGCCGTCGACGCTGCTAGAGCAACTAAGTGATGGCGGTGTGCTGATTGCACCGCTGGAAGAAGCCGACGGCACTCAGTGGCTTACGCAGGTGCGACGCGTCGGACAAGATTACGACAAGCGCCGGCTAGAGCCGGTGCGGTTTGTTCCCCTGTTGCAAGGAGTGGTGGATTGAAGCGTCAAACATTGGGCATCTTTTTTAGAGGCGCCGGGATGGGCGCCGCTGACGCGGTGCCCGGGGTGTCAGGGGGGACGATAGCGTTCGTCACCGGTATTTATGAGGAGCTGATTTACACCATTAGTCAATTTGGCCCGGGTGCCTGGAGAGCCTTCCGCCAAGAGGGTATGAAGGGGGTATGGCGCCACCTGAACCTGGTCTTTTTGCTGCCCTTGCTGCTAGGCGTCGCGGTCAGCTTGTTCAGCGTGGCACACTTGGCGGTATGGCTGATGGAGGCGCACCCGCTGCTGCTCAATGGCTTCTTTTTTGGGCTCGTCGCCGCCTCGGCGCTGGTGGTGCACCAGGCGCACCGTCAGTGGAAGCTCTGGTACGTGCTGCCGTTGATCGCGGGGCTTTTGATGGCTAAGGCACTGCCAGGGCTGATGCCGCTTGTGCTGATGCTGGGAAATGAAACGCTGATCGTGGCGGTGGCCGGTGCGATTGCGATCAGCGCGATGATACTTCCCGGCGTATCGGGTAGCTTCTTGCTTCTCACCATGGGGCTTTATGGCACGATTATGCAGGCGATACGCGGGTTTGATATGACCGTGATCGCAATTTTTGCGGCCGGCTGCGCCGTTGGGCTTGCGCTCTTCTCGCGTCTTTTGTCTTGGCTCTTGCGCCGCCATCACGGCGCTACCATGCAGTTGCTATTAGGCTTTATCATCGGCTCTTTGCCGGTTCTCTGGCCTTGGCGCGAGCTGGTAAGCTATCAGCTTGGCCCCAATGGGCAGATGATCCCGTTGGCGCATCGTTACCTGATGCCGGATGATTACGCGGTACTGATCGGCGGCTCCGCTCAGGTTTGGGGAGTTATCGTTCTCATGCTAGTAGGGGCAGCGTTGGTTATTGCACTCAATCGCCACGCCACAGGCTCAACCACGTCACGCGGCGCTCACCTCAGCGCTGAAAAGGAGTAAGAATTGCATGCGTAAGGTTTTGATGATGTCGGCACTTGCCCTGGCCGTTGCTGGCTGTGCCAATCAGCAAGGCGCTGGCCCGCAAGTACGTGACCTTAGCGACGCGCGTCAGGCAGTTGAAAGCACCCCGCAATACACCGTCGAGGCAGGTGATACGCTCTATGGGATTGCGTGGGAACACGACATGGATTACCGCGATCTTGCCGCGCTTAATGATATTGCCCCGCCTTACAACATTTACCCCGGCCAATCCATTCAACTGCGCGAAGGCCAAGTCAGTGAGGCGCCCGCGAGAACGAGAAGTAGTGATTCGCGCGGCTCGCAGGGTGCGGTTGCCACTGGCCTAGGCGCAAGTAGCGCTGATGTCGCGCCGGGAGAGCAAGAAATGGATTGGCTATTGCCGGATGAGTCGGCCATTGAGCGCAATCAGCGCATCACGGCGGAGCGCGAAGCCGTTGAAGCTGCTGAAAGCGTTGCCGTAGCGCAAACCGAGCAAGAAGCGCCAGATACTCAGACAAACCCCGACGTAGACACACAAGCCGCTTCCCAAACTGAGTCCGAGCCGGCACCAGAACCGCAAACCGCTGAACCTGAGCCGGAACCAGCGGCCGAGCCTAGCCAAGCACCGAGTCCGGATCGTAGCGATAGAACCTACACCCCCGCCGAAACGATAGATTGGCAATGGCCGGTTGAGGGCGATGTGGTGAGTACTTTTGGCGAAGGACAAAGTATAACTGCTGGGATTGATATCGCTGGGGAAAAGGGGCAACCTGTCAAAGCTGCAGGACCTGGGATTGTGGTCTATGCCGGCAGTGGTGTTCGTGGATATGGCAACTTGGTGTTACTCAAGCACAACGACGCATTCCTTACCGCCTATGCGCATAACGATAGCCTTAGCGTAAGTGAAAATGACGTGGTAAAAGCGGGCGAAACGATTGCCACGATGGGCGATAGCGACGCTGAAGACGTGAGGCTGCATTTTGAGGTGCGTAAGGATGGCCAACCTCAAGATCCCCTAGAGTTTCTGCCATCACGTAATTAAATCGACGCCTCAATAATGATAAAAGCAAACGCGTCAGCGGCGCGTATAACCTTCTTGGCGTTCAGATAGTGGAACAAAAGGCGAGATAACGGGGGTGGGGACGATGAGTATGCTGGAACGAGAACTACAGGAAGTAGACCTTAGTGCTGCGGAAGAAGCGCTAAGCGAGATAGACAGCGAAGCGGCGGCTGCCGAAGAGGAAGCGTTTGAAAAAGCGCTCGGACGCGAAGGCCGTCAGCAACATCAAAGCCTGGATGCCACGCAGATATATCTCAATGAAATCGGCTTCTCGCCGCTTTTAACGCCCGAAGAAGAGGTCCACTACGGCCGCTTAGCGCGTAAAGGCGACCCGCTTGGCCGCTCGCGGATGATTGAGTCCAACCTGCGTCTGGTGGTAAAGATCGCCCGCCGTTATCTTAACCGCGGCCTGACGCTTCTGGATTTGATCGAAGAGGGTAACTTAGGTCTCATTCGCGCCGTGGAGAAGTTTGACCCTGAGCGCGGCTTTCGCTTTTCAACATACGCCACTTGGTGGATCCGGCAAACGATCGAGCGCGCGTTGATGAATCAGACCCGCACGATCCGCCTGCCGATTCATGTGGTTAAAGAGCTTAATATCTACCTGCGGGCGGCGCGCGAGTTGACGCAAAAATTCGACCACGAAGCCACGCCCGAAGAGATCGCCGACCACCTGGATAAACCGGTCGAAACGGTTAAAAAAATGCTCGGGCTCAACGAGCGTGTTTCCTCGGTCGACTATCCAGTCGGTGGCGATAGCGATAAGCCTCTGATCGATACCCTGACCGATGACGACGAGCACGGTCCTGAAGCTTCATTGGTGGATGGCGATGTCAAAGAACACGTTGACGAGTGGCTGGGCGAGTTGACGGAAAAGCAGCGCGAAGTGGTCGTGCGCCGCTTTGGTTTACGTGGCCATGAAGCCGCGACATTGGAAGAGGTTGGGGCAGAAATCGGCCTCACTCGCGAACGTGTGCGCCAAATTCAAGTGGAAGCCTTGAAGAAACTGCGGCGTGTACTGGAAAAACAAGGCCTGTCTCTGGACGCCATTTTTGAAAGCTAATTTAATCCACCGATGATAAGCGAGACCACGCATGCGCCCGTTGGTAGCTCATATCGACCTGGACGCACTGCGTCATAACTATCGGCTCGCCTGTTCCTGTGCGCCCCAAAGTCAGGCGGTTGCTGTGATTAAAGCCGATGCGTACGGCCACGGAGCAATAGCCTGTGCAAAAGCGCTTGAAAGCCGGGTTTTTGAAAACAAGGCGCCGGCTTTTGCCGTTGCTTGTATCGAAGAAGCGCTGGCACTGCGTGATGCGGGTATTCAAACGCCGATTGTGCTGCTCGAAGGTATTTTCTCCGCCGATGAACTTCCCTATGTGGATGAATACCGGCTATGGATGGCGATTCATAGCCAGTGGCAGCTCGAAGCCCTGCAGGCGTTTACGCCGAGCGCGCCAATACCCGTTTGGCTGAAAGTCGACTCCGGCATGCACCGGCTGGGGTTTGCTCCCGAGCAGGCGGCAAGCGTATGGCGCACGCTAGAGGCCATGCCAGAGGTCAGCACGCTGTACTTGATGAGCCACTTTGCGACGGCTGATGCCACCGATACCGCCTATTTTTCTCAGCAAATGGTCATATTGGAAGCACTTGCCGCCGAGCTTAACGCGCCGCTTTGTCTGGCCAACTCGCCGGCAACGCTGGCTCGCCCGGAAGCCCACGGCGCTTGGCACCGCCCTGGCGTCATGCTCTACGGCAGTGATCCTCTGGAAGTCCCTAATAAACTCACGCGCCAACTACAGCCGGTGATGACGCTGCGCTCGGAGATTATTGCCCTGCGCGAGATCGAAGCGGGTCAGCCTGTCGGCTACGGCGGACGTTGGCACGCGCCGCGTCGTTCACGCATTGCGGTGGTCGCGGCAGGCTACGGCGACGGCTATGACCGTCACGCCATTGACGGCACGCCGGTGCTGGTGAATGGTAAGCGCGCCGCACTTGCTGGCAAGGTCTCGATGGATATGCTTACCGTGGATGTCACTGAGATCCCCGATGCGGCCATCGGTAGCGAGATCGTGCTCTGGGGCAAAGCGCAAAACGGCGAAGTGCTATCAATCGATGAGGTTGCACGCTACTGCGACACCATCAGCTATACCCTACTCACCGGGGTGTTGCCGCGTGTGCCGCGGCGCTACGATGGCGCTTAAATTGGGCGTGTAAACGTCACCGGGCGTAATCCTTTCACACTCAAAGATGAATGAAACTGAATGCCGAAATCGCGCTATCCCAATTCTTTTGCCCATCCTCGTTACTGGCCGACATGGCTTGCCATTGGCGCTATGTATGTGGCGGCTTGGTTGCCGTGGCGGGTTAAACTGTGGCTGGGGAAAGGCATCGGTTTGGCGGCCTGGCGCTTGGCCAAACGGCGTCGGCACATTACCGAAACCAACGTGGCGCTATGTTTTCCTGATAAAAGTGCCGACGCGCAGCGCCGTCTGGTAAAGGAAACGTTTATTGCCAACGGTATTGGGCTGCTGGAAACCGCGGCGGTTTGGTGCCGCGATGCCGAAGACTTTCGCCACCGGGTGGCGTGTGTCGGCGAGGAGAACCTCGCCCGCGCCGAGGCGCAAGGCAAAGGCGTACTGATTATCGGTGTGCACTTTTCGGCGTTGGATCTGGGTGGCGCGCTGCATTCGCTGTTCTTTTCCGCTGATGCGGTATACCGGCCGCACAATAATCCGCTGTTTGACCGTTTTATGATGCGTGCACGCAAGCGTAATTTTGGTCAGTTGATTGATCGTTACGACTTACGCACCGCCGTGCGGCGGATAAAAGCAGGGCGGTCGGTTTGGTACTCACCGGATCAGGATTTTGGCCGGGACGCCAGCGTATTCGCGCCTTTCTTCGGCCAGCAAGCCGCGACCATCAAGCTAACGGCAAAAATCGCGCGCTTAACCGACGCCCCCGTCGTGCTGCTGATGTTCCACCGCAACCCGGATAACCGCACCTATACGTTCGAGTGGCTGCCAGCTCTAGAGGGCTATCCTAGCGGTGACGATGCCACCGATGCCACGCGCGTCAACGCCATCATCGAACGGGCGATTGTTACCCATCCCGAGCAATACCTATGGCTTCATCGGCGGTTTAAAACTCGGCCTGAAGGCGAAGCGAAGATTTATTGAACGCTTGCCTGAAAAACAAACCGGGCCTGCATAGGCAGGCCCGGTTTTTCCCCTATATTTAGCCGTAATGTAGTGAGCGGTAATGCTAATCCAAATTGCGCGAGTAGAAAATTTCGAGCATCTCTTTGCGCAGGCGGTTTTCAATGTTGCGGGCTTCTTCGAAGGAGATGTCGCGCTGTGAGATACCGAACAGGTAGTTATCCAGATCGAAGTCCTTCAGCAGCATTTTGGTGTGGAACATGTTCTCTTGGTACACGTTCACATCAATCATTTGATACTGCTGCTTAGTGTCGTCGGCGAGATAATCCTGGATTGAGGTGATCTCGTGATCGATGAAGAGCTTTTTGCCGTCAACGTCACGGGTAAAGCCGCGTACCCGATAATCCATGGTGACAATGTCGGAATCGAAGCTGTGAATCAGGTAGTTCAGTGCCTTGAGCGGGCTGATGTGGCCGCAGGTAGACACATCGATATCCAACCGGAAGGTGCTAATACCGTTATCCGGGTGCGATTCAGGGTAGCTGTGCACGGTCACATGGCTTTTATCCAAGTGCGCGACCACAGTTTCCGGCAATGGGCCTGGGCCGGGCTCGGTTTGGCCTGGGTCGGCTTCGTCGAGTTCGTGCTCAGCAATAAGGATCGTTACGCTCGCGCCATGAGGCTCATAGTCCTGGCGCGAAATATTGAGCACATGAGCGCCAATAATGTTGGTTACGTCCTTGAGAATCTGGGTCAGGCGCTCCGCATTGTAGAGCTCATCGATATAATCGATATAAGCAGCCCGCTGCTCTTCGGTTTTGGCGTAACAGATATCGTAAATATTGAAGCTCAAAGAGCTGGTCAGGTTGTTAAACCCGTGGAGTCGGAGATTATCTGACACGTCCGAACCTCCCTATGGCGGATGAAGACACCCCGACGAGCCAGCGCCGGAACCAAGTCCACTTGCATGAGTGGAAAAGCCGTTGAATACAAGCGCGCGTATTATGCCCGGCCGAAGGCAGCGATGCATCCGACCGGGCGATTTTTTTCGTTGCTTGGGTACGGCTACGCCTCAACGATTTCAAACGTGTGGGTGATCTCAACACCACCCTGGCCAAGCATGATCGAGGCGCTGCAGTATTTATCCGCAGAGAGCTCAACGGCGCGCTGCACCTGTTTCTCTTTGAGCCCGCGGCCTGAAATCACAAAGTGAACGTGAATCTTGGTAAAGACGGACGGCACGCTGTCGGCGCGCTCGGCGTCAAGCTCTGCCACGCAGTCGGTCACATCGGCGCGTGCTTTATCGAGAATATTGAGAATATCAAACGCGGTGCAACCGCCCATACCCATTAGCAGCATTTCCATCGGGCGTGGGCCGGTGTTGCGTCCGCCGTGCTCGGCTGGGCCATCGATCACGACGCTGTGCCCGCTGCCAGATTCCGTCACAAATTGGCGACCATCGGTCCATTTTACCCGTGCTTTCACGTTTCTCTCCTGTGTTATCAGTCTTGCGTCTGGCTGCCGGTACGTATAGGGCATGTAGCATAACATTTAATTGCTTTTGTGCGGTCGGCTTGGCTAGACGTTATCGCGAAGTGCGCGATCAAGCGCTTTAAGCCGTTCGGGTGTCCCCACGTCCACCCATTGGCCGCGAAAGTGCTCGCCGCTAACGCGGCCTTCTGTGATTGCCGCTTTGAGCAGCGGGGCCAGCGCGAAAGCGGCGGGTGCATGTTCGGCGATAAGCGCCGGGTCAATCACGCTCAAACCTGAGAAGGTGAGCCTAGGCTCCCCGAGAACGCGGCCGTCGCTCAGCGTAAAGTCGCCTTCCGGATGATGTTCAGGGTTGTCCACGAGCATAAGATGGGCAAGGTCACCGTCTTCTAGCGCAAGTTGGCTGGGCAGCGTCTCGCACCACACATCACCGTTGACCAACAAAAAGGGCGCTTCGCTGAGTAGCGGCAGCGCTTTTCGAATACCGCCGCCGGTTTCAAGCGGGGTTTCCTCGCGGCTGAAATGCAGGCGTAATCCAAATGCTCGGCCGTCGCCAAGGGCCTGCATAATTTGCTCACCGCGGTAGCTAACATTGATGACGACATCCACAAAGCCAGCACGCTTTAAGCGCTCCAAGTGGTGCACAATCAGCGGTTTGCCTGCTACCGGTAACAGCGGCTTAGGGCAGGTGTCAGTGAGTGGGCGCATCCGTTTGCCAAGCCCGGCGGCCAGAATCATCGCCTTCATTTGGGTCGCTCCTGAACGTCGAGCGTAGCGAGTTTTTGCGTGATCGCCGGGCGCAGCGTTTGGTTGAGCCAATCGGCAAAGTTGGCGTGCTCGGGGAGTACGGCGAGGCTGTCTTCCAAATGCGCGAGAAAATCGGGCAAGCGTTCGAGATACCCGCTTTTGCCGTCGCGAAGGGTGAGGCGGCAGAAAATCCCTAGTACTTTCAGCGAGCGCTGAGCGGCCATGGCGTGGCTCTGTTGAAGGAAGGTCGCCTCGTCCGTGGCGCTGGATAACCGGCCATCGTCGCGCGCCTGGCGGTAAACATCGGCCATAAAGCCGTCGAACTCATTTTGGGAAAAGCGCCAGTAGCGCCCGCGTAGGAGCGAGATCGCATCGTAGCTTAACGGCCCCGCCACGGCGTCCTGAAAATCGATCATGTAAAGCTGGCCCTGATGCGGCATCAGGTTCATGGCATCAAAATCGCGGTGGACGGTGACCGCCGGCTGCGAGAGCGCTTGTTCAATTAGCGCGGCGCGAAGGGCATGCCAGCTCTCCGGCACCGGCAGGCCAAGCCAAGTGCGCAAGTGCCACTCGGGGAATAAATCGAGCTCGCGGCCAAGCAGTGCTTCATCAAAGGCAGGTAGGGCTGCCGGGTTGGCGCGGTTTTGTAGCGCCCTAACCAACTCAAGCGCGTCACGGGTGTGGTTGTGAACGGCATCGGTGTCGGTAAAAAGTGTTTGTAGCGGCGTCTCACCGAGATCATCCAGCAATAAAAAGCCGGCATTCAGGTCAGCAGCGTGAACGCGGGGTACGGGCAGCCCCGCCGCTCGCCATTGGCGCGCGATGGTGACAAACGGCGTAGAGTCTTCTTGCTCGGGTGGGGCATCCATGACTACCTGCGTCTCGCCGCTTGGCAGCGTGAGGCGAAAATAACGCCGAAAGCTCGCGTCGCCGCCGGCGGGCGCGAGGTGAATGTCGTGGGGTGCGAGGCCGTGTTGTGTCGCGGCCCAGGTCAAAAGAACGTCTATCCGGGATGATGACATGCAAGCTCCTGGCTGGTCGGGCATGATGCGAGCTGTATAATACCGTTTCTCGATGCCAAGGATAACGAACATGGGCAAGCGATTTTTGCGTACCGCGCCGCTAACGCTCGCCGGTGGCCTGCTTGCGGGGGCCTCAAGTGCCGCGATTGCCCAGAGCGAGCCGCTGCCAGCCCAGGCGCTGGACTGGCAAGCCTGGGAGCAGGACGAAGCGGCGAACCGGGTGTGTCGCGGGCGCTATGTGATGCCGGGCTACCGTCTGCCGGTTGGCGATGACCCGCGCGAGCTGCAGGTGGAAACTAGCGAATCCGACTACGCTGCGGATGGCGAGGCGATCCTGCGCGGTGACGTTGTGTTGCGCCGCGGGGACACGGAGCTTGAAGCCGAGTATGTTCACGTGCCGGCCAGTCGAGAACGGGTCGATGCCGAAGGTGCTTTCGCGCTACGCGATGGTCGCGCACTCTTGCGCGGGACCGAGGCGATGATATCGCTGGTGGAGGACCGCGGTGAGGTGAGCAGCAGCCACTACGTGCTTTACGAAGAGCGCGTGCGCGGCCAGGCCGAGCGCCTAGAGCAAGTGGGGGAGTCCCAGTACCGCCTGCGGGACGCGAGTTTTACCACCTGCGAACCCGGCGAAAACACTTGGCAACTGGTTAGTGGCGATATCCGCCTAGATCAAGCCAGCGGCTTTGGCACGGCGCGCAATGCACGTTTGGAAATCCACGACGTGCCGGTATTTTACTGGCCGTGGCTGCGCTTTCCCATCGATGATCGTCGCCATACCGGTTTGCTCTCGCCAGCGATCGGTTTCTCCAGCGATCAGTTGGATTACACGCAGCCGTTCTACTGGAATATCGCTCCCAATCACGATGCCACCGTTACCCCGCGCTGGATCAGCGACCGCGGCCTGCTACTTGGCGGCGAGTATCGCTACTTGATGGAGCGCCATGGCCGCGGTCGCTTTGACGGGGCGTGGCTGAATAGCGATAACGGCGGCTCCGGCGGTGATGAAGGGCGCTACCAAGGCGAAAACCGCTGGTATGTCGACGCCCAGCATCGAGGTCGCGTTAACAACCGCAGCGGGTATCAGCTACGCTATGGCGCGGCAAGCGACGGGCGCTATTTTGATGATTTTGGCAACGAATTTGGTTCCAATAATCGCTACGGTATGGAGCGCTTGGCCCAGGTGGATTACCAGGGCGAGCGCTGGCGCTTCGATGCCCGCGCCCAAGGCTATCAGCGCCTGGATGACCCCTTAAGCGACAGCGATAAACCTTTCTACCGCTTGCCCAGCTTGACCGCCCAAGCGCGCTGGCAGCAGGAAAACGGCTTCTACAGTGAATGGAACAGTAACGCGACCTACTTCTGGCGCGATGTGGATGAAACCCTTGTACCCGAGCGCGAAGCCGCTACCGGTAGCCGCGTTCATCTGGCGCCGGCATTTGGGTGGCGCTTCGAGCGTCCGTGGGGCTATTGGGAGCCGCGTACCGAGCTGTGGCACACCGCCTACGCGCTGGATTATGGCAACCGCGACACAGCACTGGATAAATCCCCCGACCGTAGCGTCGCGATAAGCTCCCTTGATGGCGGACTCGTCTTTGAGCGCGAGCTGGATCTCGGCGAGCGAAACTATCGCCAGACGTTAGAGCCGCGCGTGAATTATGCATTTGTTCCGCGCACCAACCAGGTGGGTTTGCCCGAGTTTGACAGCCGCGAACGCGCCTTTTCTTGGGAGCAACTGTGGTCGGCCAAGCGGTTCTCGGGTACTGACCGGGTGGGCGATTTAAACCGCCTGTCGCTGGGTATGCAATCGCGGCTTTTGGAAAGCGACTCGGGCCAAGAAAATGTGCGCGTCGGCGTCGGGCAAAGCCTCTATTTCGCTGATCGCCGCGTGGGGATCGACGGTGATGACAGTACCTTGCCCGACCGTGCCAGCGCCCATAATGATGTCAATCCGGAAAGTTATTACCAGGCTACCCGGGATCGCTCACCGTGGGTCACGCGGCTTGACTGGCAAATTAACGACCGCTGGAGCACCGGCGCCGAGTGGCTTTACGATGACCAACGCGAGCTAACCGAGCGCTCAAGCGTTGATCTGGCCTATCGCCATCCACGCGGTCACGTCGCGAACTTTGGCTACCGCTGGGAGATCGAAGGCTTTGACCCGAGCCTCGTGCCCGGCGATGACAGCTACCGGCGCTACGCGCGAGAAGAATGGGATGTATCGCTTGCGTGGAAGGCGAGTCCGCAGATTGATTTGATCGGCCGTTACCTTCACGATCAAACCAATGAGCGCCCGCTGGAGCAGCTTTATGGCGTGCAGTGGAACGATTGCTGTTATGGCGTTCAGCTCGTGTGGCGCCAGTGGTTGGATGACAACGATACGGCACGCGTCGGGGACGACTTTAACGACCGCGGGCTGTTCTTACGCTTTGTTTTCCGGGGGCTTGGCGGGGTTGGCCAAGAAGCAGACAGCTACTTTGAACGCACCATTCCCGGCTATCGACCAACATCGCTCTAAGTGTTGGCAGGCGATGAGCCAGGGTGATTAAAAGAGACGTTTTCATGATGATGAGAAAGATGTTGCTAGGTCACGCTAAGCACCGCGCGTTAAGTAGTGCGTTAGTGCTTTGCATGGGGGCTGGTGTCGGCCTGACGGCCGAATCGGTTGAGGCACAATCGCAGCCGTTAGGCGAGCGCCAAATGCTTGACCGGATTGTGGCGGTGGTGAATGACGGCGCGATTATGCAAAGTGAGTTAGAAGACCGCCTTGATCGCCTCATTAACCAGATGGAAGCGCAAGGCAATACGCCGCCTCCGCGGGAGCAGCTTGAAGAGCAGGTGCTTGAGCGCATGGTGGTAGAGGAGATTCAGCTACAAATGGCGCGTGACGCCAATTTGAGCGTTGACGACACCGAGCTTAATCGCCAAGTGCGTAGCATCGCCGAGTCTAACGACATGTCGCTTGAAGCCTTTGCCGACCGTCTTGAAAAAGATGGCATGACCCTTGCCCAAGTACGTGAAGACGTCCGCCGTGAATTATTAATGCGCCAAGTGCAGCAGCGTCAAATCGGGCAGCGGGTGTCGGTCAGCGAGCGTGATATTGAGCGCTTTGAAAACCAGCAGCCGTCGACTTCAGGCGATACCTCGGTTATCGAAGAGACTCGCGCCCGGCATATTTTGGTAGAACTTAACCCCACGCGTAACGAAGAGCAGGCGCGTGCGCGTGCTGAACAAGCGCGTGAGCGCGTCATGCAGGGCGAAGACTTCGCCACCGTGGCACGCGAAATAAGCGACGATAACGGTAGTGCGCTCAACGGCGGCTCGCTTGGCTGGGTGCGCCCTGGGCAAACCGTGCCAGCGTTTGAAGAGGCGATGCGCGAGCTTTCGCCCAACCAAGTCTCAGCTCCCGTGCGCTCGCAATTTGGTTATCACGTGATCGAAGTCTTGGAGCGTCGCCGTGAAGACGTTACCGACGAGGCACGCCGCGAACAGGTACGCCAAGCGATTTTTCAGCGCCGCGCGAATGAAGAAATGAGCACTTGGCAGCGGGAAATTCGCTCGCAGGCGTTTGTGGATATTCGCCTCTAATGCCTCAGCGTAAGGCGACGTCAACCCCCTTACCGGTGGCCATCACTACCGGCGAGCCGGCGGGAATCGGCCCGGAACTGACCCTCATGCTCGCCGAACGTGGTGAGCTGCCGCCGTACAGCGTCGCCGTGGGGGATGTCACGCTGCTGGCTGAGCGCGCCGCGCTATTGGGACTGACGGTGGAGTTGGCGGTCTGTCACCCTGGCGAACCCTTGCCGGAAGGCCCCGGTGTGCTCCCTGTGTGGCCGGTCGTGCTTGACGCCCCGAGCAAA
>JBNJFC010000015.1:18367-24099 GCA_051746485.1 Pseudomonadota bacterium | reverse complement strand
GTTTAGCGCTACCCCAAAAGCACGTTAAGCGGATAAAGACAGAAAAAACAAAATAAGCGGCGGCGAAAGCAGCGATAGGATAAACCCGCTGACCACGGCGATGGGCACGCAGGCCACGCCGCCGTGTTGCTGAATGACCGGCAGCGTGAAATCCATGGAGGTGGCGCCGCCGTAACCAATCGCCAGCGCCGTATGGCGATGGATGACCAATGGTATCAGGATAAACGCCAAGAGCTCGCGGGTAAGGTCGTTGAAAAACGCCACGCCGCCCATCAGCGGGCCAAGCTCGTCGCCAATCAAAATCGCCGAGAGCGAATACCAGCCAAAGCCTGACGCCATGGCCAAGCCTTCGTTCCAACTCAGCGAGAGAAGTGGGGCAGCAGCTAAGCCCGCCAGCAGTGAGCTAAGCGCAAGTGTCATCGCGATAGCAAGCCCTAACCGGTTGAGCAGGATTTGCTTGAGCGGCATGCCGGAGTTACGCAGTTGACAGCCGATCAACGCCAAGAGGCAATACAGCGCCCATTCGGCCAGTAAATCCGCCATAGAAAATAGCCCTGCCCCAAGGTAGGGGCCTACCAGCAGGCCGAAGGTAACACCACTCGCCACCACCGCCACTAATAGCAGTGAGCCCTGCATCGCGGCGAGCTTGCTGGTCGGGGCATCTTTGACCACCGGAGACTGGCCAGCCTTCAGCGCCACCCGGCGAGATAGCCACCACAGCGCGGCCAGATTAAACAGCGTGGTAATGCTAAACAGCAGCAAGGCGTTGCCGCCTAGTTTGGAAAGCTGGCTGGTGAGGTTTTCAAGCCCGGCAAGGCTGACACCCATCAGCAGCAAAATCACATAAACCGATCCATTCACTGCATGGTTGATTGCGGTTTGCCAATGGGGCCGGCGCACGGGGACTAAGTACCCCAGCACCAGCGGGAGTAACACAATGATTAAACCAGAAAACATAATGAGCCTTAATTGCCTCCGTGCGCGCTCAGTTGGGTAAGCGTAATTTGGGTGTCGCGTTTGCCGTCTTTTTGGTAAATCGCCTGAAGAATCAACCCAGGATAGTCGGCATGATAACTGATGCGGATCTGACGGTCGGGTTTTTCAACGTCGAGCAAGACCACCGAGTGGGCGTCAAAGGTGCCGGCGGGGACGTCGACGCGTTCCAGCTCGTTGGAAGCTAACGGCCGTGAATAGTACTGAAAGTACTCATCACGGCCGCGATGGTCGACAAAGTTGACGTCGCAAGGTGCGTTTGGTGTGCAGGTTTCGCGCGTGGCGCGGCGGGCGAGATCGATGATGGCCGCCTGACGGTCCAGTGTGGGAATGTCAGCCTCGTCAAGCTGGTAGCTGTTGCCAATTCCAAGCAGAGAGTAGCTACTGATGTAGTGCAGCGAGTGAGTGGCGCCATCGTCGATGGTAAAGCGGCTGCGTTCCTGGCCGCGCGCCACGGCAACAGAGAAACGCATATCGCTTAACCAGTGGCGACCTTCATCAACGAGTCGGTGGGTGATCGTGGCGCTGGGCCAGCCGCGGACTTCCAGACGATACTCGGCCTCGAACGGCTGTAACTCGGCGCGTGAGGCGGTATCAGTGCTGTTAGCATCAGCGACAGACGCCGCTAGCATCAGCCATAAAGCGTAAAAGGGGGCAATTCGCATAGCGTTTCTCCTAAGGGCGGGCGGAAAGCACGCTTGCGATTGCCCAACAACCGAAATCGCGCGATCAAGCCTTTTTTGCCAGGTCGCGAAGGGTCGCGCTTTCTTCGACGGTATAGTCGCTTTTACCTTCTTCCAGGGCGGTAACGTGAGGCGGAAAGTGGTGAAGGGCTTCACGCACACGGGCAGGGGCGTTTTCTGCTTGCGCCAATGTTGCCGTTTGCAATTTGCCACCTTTCACGAGGGGCGTTAATAACGCTTCACCGTCAAGGCCGGTTTCATCGCGCAAGGCGATCACGTCGCCACAATAGTGCCCTTGGGCGTCTTGGCGGCGATACACTTGTTTGCGTGACGGGAGGTTAACTTTGCCGGTCGAGTATTTTACCCGAGGTTTACCCGCATATTCGACCAATTTGTACGAAAGATCGATCACCGGCGCATCCGCGGAGACGCCCATTTGCGTGCCAACACCAAAGGCATCAATTGGCGCCTCCTTGGTGATAAGGTCGGCAATGCTATGCTCATCCAAACCACTGCTGGCGATGATCTTGATGTCGGGGTAACCCGCATCGTCAAGCAGGGTGCGAGTGCGCTTAGCGAGATCGCCTAAATCGCCCGAATCCAGGCGTACCGCGCCGACGGTGAGTGATGGCTCTTCGCGTAGCAAATCAATCACTCGCTCAACGCCGGTTAAGGTGTCGTAGGTATCCACCAGCAGCGTGGTGTTGGGGTAATGGCGAGCAAAGGCGCGGAAGGCGTCGCGCTCGTCGTCGTGGGCCAGAATATAGCTGTGCGCCATGGTGCCGTTAAGGGCTAAGCCGTGGCGCAGACCGCCGAGCACGTTGCTGGTGCCATGGATCCCGGCGGTTTTATAGGCGCGCACACCGCGAACAGCCGCATCAATGCCGTGCATGCGACGCATACCGAAATCCACCACGGGGTGGTCGCCTGCGGCCCAGGTAATACGGGCGGCTTTTGTGGCCAGGGTGGTTTCCAGTTGCACCAGGTTCATCACGAGGCTTTCGAGAAGCTGCGCTTGACCGATCGGCGCATCGACTTCGAGCAGGGGCTCGTTGGGGAACAGCAGCGTGCCTTCCGGTACCGTCCAGATGTCACCCTCGAAACGCCAATTTGCCAGCCAGTCGAGAAAGCCAGCGTCGAACATTTGCGTATCTTGTAGCCGTTTAATAGCGGTGTCGTTAAAACGTAGCTGGCTCAGCATCGCCGCGGCGTGCTGCTGCCCACAGGCCAGGATGAAGCGCCGCGAGGCGGGGAGCTTGCGGAAAAACAGGCTGAACGTGGCAGGCGTTTCGTGCAGTGACTCTTTCCAATAGGCCTGGGTCATCGTCAGCTGGTAGAGATCGGTTAACAGTGCCAGCTCGTCGTCGGCAACATTTGGCGTTACGAGTTCGCTCATGCGCGCACCTCCGCACCCGCATCCTGCATCTCACGGCGGCAAGCGTCGATGGCATCCGGATCAGCCGCTGCGGATAACGATTCCAACAGCACCGTGCTAAAGCCTTCGCGACAGGCAGCCAGTACCGTCGCGTGAACGCAGACATCTAGCGCGAGCCCGCAAATCACCACGCGCTCTACGCCTTTTTCGCGTAGGTATTCCCCCAGCCCCGTGCCGTCAAACGCTGAATACGCGTCGGCATTGAACGCCGTGGCTTTGCTGATACGAATCGTCTCGTCAGGCAAGGCGAGTTCAGGGTGAAAGGCCGCCCCTGGGGTATCTTGTACGCAGTGAACAGGCCAAGGGCCGCCGCGGTGCTCGAAGCTTATGTGATCCGCCGGGTGCCAGTCACGGGAAGCGACAATCATTGCCCCCGCGTTACGCGCAGCGTCGATTTCGGCGTTGATGCCGGGCACCAAGGCGTTGCCACCTGCAATGGCAAGTGCGCCGCCTTCACAGAAGTCGTTTTGCATATCGACAACCAGCAGCGCGTCGTTACGGTGATAAGTCGTGGGTGTCTTCATCGTCGATCAATCTCCTTGGCATGGGCTTAAGTGGACGATCTTTATGGCGTGAGACCGCCGCAGTGCTCTCACGTTTCGCCTGTCTTACACGTCTGTGTTGCGTCGTCGGCGCGTCGATTCAATAGCCGTCGCTGGGGTTGATCGTCGTCACGGGCTCGCCGGCCTCAAAAGCGCGCAGGTACGCAATGACTTGGTCAATGGCAGCATGCAGTGGGGTGGGGGCCGACATGTGCGGTGTGATCGTGACCTTCGGGTGCTGCCACAACGGATTCCCTTCAGGCAGCGGCTCCTCGGGGAACACATCAAGTATCGCTCCGCGCAAGTGGCCCAACGTGTCGTTCGCGCCAAGCGCCGCTAACAACGCGCTTTCCTCGACCAGTGTACCGCGGCCGGAGTTAATCAAGCTGGCGCCTTTGGGCAGCTGGGCTAAACGGTCCTCGTTGATGATCCCACGCGTCTCAGCGGTGTCCGGCAGCAAGGTGACCAGCGTCTGGGCTTGGCTGAGTACATGATTCAAACCGTCATCACCGTGATGGCAGCTAACGCCGTCGATTTGTTTGGGCGAGCGGCTCCAGCCGAGAACGGGAAAGCCTGCCTTGCTGAGCGTTTCGGCGACATGGGCACCAATAGCGCCAAGCCCCAAAATGCCCACCGGCCACTGTGACTTTTCCACGACCGGGTGAGGCCGCCAATGCGCTTGGGTTTGCTGATTGGCGTAGCGGTCAAAACTGCGGTAGAAGTGCAACACGCCGTATAGCACGTAATCGGCCATCAGTTCGCCCATGCCAGCATCGCGCAGCTTGACGATAGGCACGTCTTGCGGGCACTCCGGCGAGCGCAACAGGTAATCGACCCCGGCGCCTAAGTTGATCACCGCCTTTAGCTGGGTTTGTTCGCGCAGCAGGTGCTCGGGTGGCTTCCACGCCGCAAGGTAGTCGGCGTTTTGGCGCGCCTCGGCCGGTGCCTCGCTGGTTATGACGTCGGCCTGGGGAAACGCTTCTGCCAGCGCTTCGCGCCACTGCTCGGCTTCGCCTTCAATATGCACGAGGATTTTCATATTGGCCCCCTTTGGCTCGGTGTTATTTGTCGTTAAAGCTTACGCTATCACGAGTGAACACACTTTTTGTCATAAAGGCTTTGACCGGCAACCAAGGGGGGGTGCTAGTATCAGCCTAAGACGACATTGGCGGGCCTACTGCGACGGTGGCCAGGGTCGATCCTGTGGCCCGAAAAAAGCGACGCTTGTCGCTTTTTCGGTTCTTGGTGATCTTTAATGGCGAGTTGCTCAATGACTGAGGTTTCCCTGCCTTTCACACGCGAAGAGTACGCGAATCGACTGTGGAAGGTGCGCGCTGAAATGGCTGGCCGTGGCATTGACGTGATTATCGTTAGTGACCCCTCGAACATGGCTTGGCTGACCGGCTACGACGGCTGGTCATTTTATGTGCATCAGTGCGTGCTGGTGGGCCTTGAAGGCGAGCCGGTATGGTTTGGACGCCGTATGGATGCCAATGGCGCGCTGTTGACCTGTTGGATTGATCCGGAAAATATCACCTACTACCCGGATTACTACGTCCAGAATCCAGACATGCACCCGATGGAGTACCTGGCGCAGTCGATCATGCCTGACCGCGGCTGGCACGAGGGTGTCGTCGGCATGGAAATGGATAACTACTATTTCACCGCCAAGGCGTACCAGAGTCTGCTGCGTGAATTGCCCCACGCAAGCTTTATGGACGCTAATGGCCTGGTTAACTGGTGCCGTGCGATTAAATCGCCCCAAGAAATCGCCTACATGCGCATTGCCGCGAAAATCGTCGAGGGTATGCACTCGCGTATTTTGGAAGTGATCGAGCCAGGGCTACCCAAAAGTAAATTAGTCTCCGAGATTTACCGAGTGGGAATTGAAGGCTACGTGGACGACAAGGGCAAAGTGTACGGTGGCGACTACCCGGCGATTGTGCCCATGCTCCCCACCGGCAAAGACGCCGCCGCCCCACACTTAACCTGGGATGACACCCCGTTTCGTAAAGGCGAGGGTACGTTTTTCGAGATCGCCGGTGTTTACAAGCGCTACCACGCGCCGATGTCGCGCAC
>JBNJFC010000015.1:0-18267 GCA_051746485.1 Pseudomonadota bacterium | reverse complement strand
GTACAGCACGGCTTTTTGAAATTGCCGATCTCCACCGATGAATCCGCCTGGGGGGCGGTGATGATCCCGGTCACCGTGGTGAAAAACGGTGACGGCCCCACAGCACTTCTCACCGGCGGTAACCATGGCGATGAGTACGAGGGCATTACGTCACTGTTAAAGCTGTCATCCACGCTGAAAGCGGAAGACGTCACGGGCCGAGTGATTATCGTGCCGTGCATGAATACACCCGCGGTGATGGCGGGCAAGCGGACCTCCGGGCTTGACGGCGGCAATATGAACCGTAGCTTCCCTGGTGACCCCAACGGTAATGCTACCGCGCAGATCGCCGACTACTTTACCCGCGTACTGGTGCCGATGAGCGACGTGGTGCTGGATTTGCACTCCGGCGGGCGCACGCTGGATATCCTGCCGTTTGCCGCCTCCCACGTACTGGACGATAAAAACCAGCAACAGGCAGCGCTCGATGGTGCGAAAGCGTTTGGCGCGCCTTACGCCATGGTGATGTTTGAACTCGATGCGGAAAAACTCTTCGACACTGCCTGCGAGCGCCAGGGCAAAGTATTTGTCGCCACTGAGCTTGGCGGCGGCGGCACCTCCACACCGGAAAGCATGGCGATTACCGAGCGTGGTGTGCGCAACTTTTTGATTCACTTTGGCTTAGTGGCAGGCAAGGTCGACATGCCGGAAGGCGGGCAGGTGTATCTCGATATGCCCGATGCCAGCTGCTACGTGCAAAGCCAGCACTCGGGCGTATTAGAGCTTTTGGTCGCGCTCGGCGATGAAGTGAAAAAGGGTGAGACGATTGCCTACGTGTACGACATGACTCGCAGCGGCACTGAGCCGGTGGCCTACCGCGCTGAACGCGATGGCGTGCTGATGGCGCGTCGTGCGCCTGCGCTGATTAATATGGGTGATACGCTCGCGGTAATTGCCGACGTGGTGGAGCGGCTTAACGCCTAGGCGTTGGCGTATTCACCATGACCAAACTCGACCGATACGATGTCAAAATTCTGGAAATTCTTTCCCGCGACGGGCGGATCACCAAATCCAAGCTCGCCGCGGCGATCAACCTTTCCGTCAGCCCCTGCTGGGAACGGGTCAAACGGCTTGAGCAGGCGGGCATTATTCAAGGCTACAGCGCGCGTATCGACACCAAGATACTGGTGCCGCACAACCCGGTGTGGGTGCAGATTGAGCTAAAAAAGCACAATGCCGATAGCTTTAAGGCCTTTGAAGCGCTGGTGATGCAAACCCCGGAAGTTACCGAGTGTGTTGCCGTAGGCGGCGGGGTAGACTACTTGGTGAAGTTTGAGGCGCGCTCTATCGATAGCTACCAACGCCTGATGGATAGCTGGCTGGTTTCGGACGTGGGTATCGAGCGCTATTGCACGTATATCGTGACCAAGACGGTCAAGCAGTCCACACCGACCATGGTAGCGGAAGATTTCCTGTGACGGATCGCGTGTAAAACGAAACAAATGATTTGGCTAGGGGTTTGGTCAACGCCAATTCAGCGCTCCGTTGTCATAGGATGAAGGTGATTGCTTATTTATTTTACCGAGTGATCCCGTTACTAACTGACATAACAGAATACATGCATCCCCATTAGCGAATTTGAACCAGTACTTGAATCTGTACTTTAAACAGTACGTAAAACAGAATTTAAAACAGCCAGATCGCCTGACGCAGAGAGAATCCAATGTCTTACTTCACCATTGCCGGTGTTCAAATGCATGCCCTGCACCACGGCGACAATACCGAGGCCATGCGCCACCGTATCGACGTGCTCATGAACCGTTTTCCTCAGGTTCAGATGGTGCTGTTCAGCGAATTGCTACCCATGGGCGCATCGCCGCACCATGCGCAACCGCTCCCCAGTGATACTGAAGCGATGTTTTGCCAATTAGCGGCGCAACACCGTATTTGGCTCATTCCCGGCTCGATGTTCGAGCAGGTGGGTGAGCAGATCTACAACACTTTAATGGTGATCAACCCCTTGGGGCAGGTGGTAACCCGTTATCGCAAGATGTTTCCCTTCCGCCCTTATGAAGCCGGGGTGGAAAGTGGCACGGAATTTGTCGTTTTTGATGTGCCCACAATAGGCCGCTTCGGCGTGTCTATTTGCTATGACATGTGGTTTCCCGAAACCACCCGGACCCTCGCTGCCATGGGCGCTGAAGTGATTCTTCATCCCACCATGACCGATACCATTGACCGTGACATCGAGCTTTCGATTGCCCGTACCAATGCCGCGATCAATCAGTGCTATTTCTTTGATATCAATGGCGCGGGTGCGCTGGGTAATGGTCGCTCCATCGTGGTCGGTCCGTCCGGTGACGTGATTCATCAAGCTGGCATCGGTGAAGAGGTCATGCCGATTGAAATCGATCTCACGCGAGTGCGCCGCGAACGCGAAACGGGGCTTCGCGGGTTGGGTCAACCGCTCAAGAGCTTCCGCGACCGGGACGTGGATTTTTCGCTGTATCGGAGCGAAAACGGTTCATCACCTTTCTTAGATACCTTAGGACCGCTTGCCAAACCGGTGCGAAACGACCAGGACATCGTCTAGGAGGTGGTTTAATTTGACTGATCGTCACGAAAAACACGGGTTTCGCGCCAAATTGATTGATCGATTTAGGCAAGTAGTGCGTCTTTTTACCCAACGCCTAGCCGACACTAACGCCACGCGGCCTCCAGTACCTGCCACCGAAGGAGCGAGAACAATGACTAAAATATCTTCCATTGCGGATGTTCGACGGCATTTTCTTAACAATAAGGAGCCAGTTTATTTTATTTCTGCCACCAATTTTAACCTCTTGGGCATCGGTGATTGGGTCGGAAGCTTTCGCCACATCAACTATATAAACTGCTTTGAAGGTAAGCAGCGCAATGTCTTCGTGCCCAAGGAAAAGTTTCCCCGTGACTTCGAGGGTATCGAAGACATCAACAACTATCTGCTCGAACACAAAGAAGTGATTAATTTTATTCAATCACGCGCTGACGGCGACAACGCCGGGGTGGCGGCGTTTTTGATGTTTGACGAGCACACCGAAGAAATCTGTAAACAGTTAGGGCTACGGGTTGCCTTTCCGCCGGCGGAGTTGCGCCAGCGAATGGACAACAAGATTGAGACGGTACGTATTGGCAACAAGGCCGGGGTGCCCAGCGTGCCCAATGTGCTGACCAAAGTAGGCAGCTATCAGGAACTCGTTGAGGTCAGCAAAGACCTTGGCAACGACCTGGTGGTGCAGACCGCGTTCGGTGATTCCGGCCATACCACCTTCTTCATCGCCAACGAAGAGGACTACTACAAGCACGCCGAAGAGATCGAAGCCGAGCCCGAGGTTAAGATCATGAAGCGCATCAACTGTCGCGGCTCGGCCATTGAGGCCTGCGCGACGCGCTGTGGCACGGTGGTCGGCCCCTTGATGACCGAACTTGTGGGGTTCAAAACATTGACACCTTACAAAGGCGGTTGGTGCGGCAACGAGATGTTTGCCGGGGCCTTCAGCCAGGAAGTACGCGACCTGGCGCGTGAGTACACCTTTAAATTCGGTGAAGCCCTGCGCGAAGAAGGCTATCGCGGTTACTTCGAGCTCGATTTCCTGATCGATATGGACACCAACGATGTGTACCTGGGCGAGCTCAATCCCCGCGTAACGGGGGCAAGCTCCCTGACCAACGTGGCGGCTTTTGCCCACTCCGATATTCCACTGTTCTTGTTCCACTTGCTGGAGTTCTCGGATGTCGACTTCGACCTGGATATCGACGACATCAACGAGCGCTGGTCGCACCCTGAAAGCGTTGACAGCTGGAGTCAGTTGGTCATCAAGCATACCGATGAAAGTGTCGACCTTTTGACCCATGCTCCCGATACCGGAGTGTGGCGTATGAGTGACGATGGCGAGATCGCCTACGATCATTACAGCTATCACCCGCACGCGGCGGAAAACGAGCATGAAGCTTTCTTTCTGCGTATCAGCGGCGCTGGCGATTTCCGCTATGAAGGGGCCGATCTCGGCATTCTGATCACCCGGGGCCGGTTGATGGATGATGATTTCCAATTGAACGAACGGGCCAAAGCCTGGATCGAGGGCATCCGTCAGCAGTACAGCGGTCAGGCGTTGCAAGACCCCGTGGTGGAGGGAGTTGCCGTTAGCCATGCCATCGGCGGTGGCAACTTCAAAATTTTGTGACCATGGACAGCTACTTAGCCAGCGGCCGGACGCCAAGTGTTGAGCTGGATAAAACATTGACGTTTCGCACTGTGCATGAAGAGGTGGCAGGACCTAAATGGCAGTCGCTGTTTCATTACCATTGGCCTGCCTACGAACCTTGGTATTTGGCCGAAGGCGAGCGCGAGCGTCCTTCTTACTTGGAGTGCTACAACGCCTTTCGCCGCCACATGCCGGAGTTATTGGGCACCTACCACACGTTGTGCGAGTTGGCCGGTGGCGGCGACCTGTCCTCACGGCTATTGAGCCTGTACCGGCCGCCGCCGTATATCACCGGCTGTTCCCAAGCGGTATTGGCAAGCCCGACGTCCACTGTGCTGGCGCGTAACTACGATTATCCCCCGGAGCTTTGTGAGGGCACCATCCTCTACACCCGGTGGAATCAGCGCCGGGTGATCGCGATGTCGGATTGCCTATGGGGCGTACTGGACGGGATGAACGATTCGGGCCTTGCCGTTTCTTTGGCGTTTGGCGGTCGCAAGGTGGTAGGGGATGGCTTCGGCGCGCCGATTATCCTGCGCTATATCCTCGAATTTTGCGATACGGTACCGGAAGCGGCGGCGGTGCTGGCACGTGTGCCGACACACATGGCCTACAATATTACGGTGGCGGATGCCTGCGGGCGCTATGTCACAGCCATGATCGCACCGGATCGTCGCGCCAGTATCCGACGGGTGGCGGTGGCCACCAATCATCAAAAGAAGATCGAGTGGTATGCCCATGCGTTGGCCTCGGAAACACTGATTCGTGAACGTCAATTGTCGATTCTGGTCGATGACGACGCCACCACCGATGAACGGCTGGTAGCGGCTTTTTCGGCACCGCCCTTATTTCGTCATGACTACCGGCGCGGCCTGGGCACGGTGTATACCGCGGTTTATCGCCCCAACGAAGGCCTGACGCAATTTTGTTGGCCCGGCATGGTGCTGAATTTGAGCTTTGAGGCCTTTGCCGAAGAACAAATCACCGTGCGTTACGGCTCACGCGGCCTGCATAGCGGATAGACACGGCGGTCAAATCCCGTGTTTTCCAGATTAATAACGACAAAGGATGGGTGTCGTCATGCAAGAGAGCAATCCTACTGAAACGCCCTACACTGCGCTGGGCTTTTATCACAAGATTTCCCAGCTTCGCTCTGACACATGGAATGCGCTCAAGCGTGACCTAGGTATTCTGACGCGCCTTGAAGAGGAAGGGCGTGCCAAGAACCTGATCAAAGCCATTGACGTTAAGTTGACGCGCCTTGAAATCATTGAAGATTATCACGCGTTTCCGTCCAAAGAGGACTTTCGCCATCTATGGACTCTCTTCAACCGCGGTGAGTATGCGGTGCTGGATAAAGTCGTCAAGCGTCTGGTCAGGGCCCTGATAAGTGAATCCTATCGCCGCCGCCACGTCGATCTCTCCGAGACCGATGCCGGGGCCGAAGACATGGAAACGCTCGACGCTCTCAATCAACTGCGCCGTGGGCATCCAGCATCCAATAGCTCGGCGCAACCGTATTTCGAGCTGTTGATCGTTGACAACCTTTCCCATCAGGAAGAGGAGGTGGTGCGCGAAGCCTTTCATAACATGCGCCGCCCCGAAGATCGCTTTGTCTACGACGTCGTCACGGTAAAAAGCTTCGAAGATGCCTTGATTGCTGTTCTGGTCAATCCCAATATTCAAGCGTGCCTGATCCGTTACGAATTCCCCTATAAGTCGAAGTACAACCTGAGTGCCTTGCGTAACTATTTGGAAGGTTTATCGGAAAAAGAGCTGGAACATCAGACCGAAGCCGAGCGCAGCATTCTGCTTAGCTCGATGATCCACGAGCTACGCCCGGAAATCGATCAGTTTCTGGTGACCAGCGGCGATGTCGAAGCCACCGCAAGCCGCGATATTAAGCATTTCAACCGCATTTTCTATCGTGAAACGGATTACATCGAGCAACACCATACGATTCTGCGTGCCATCGATAACCGCTATCGCACACCATTTTTCGATGCCCTGCGTGAATACAGTAAAAAACCCACCGGTGTCTTCCATGCGATGCCGATTTCACGCGGCAAATCGGTGACTCGCTCGCATTGGGCGGGACACATGATCGACTTTTACGGCATCAATATCTTTCTGGCTGAAACGTCGGCGACGTCGGGTGGGCTGGATTCATTGCTGCAACCGTTTGGGCCGATCAAAAAAGCACAGGAGTATGCCGCCCGCGCCTTTGGCTCGCGGCGTAGTTTCTTCGTTACCAACGGCACCTCAACCGCCAATAAAATCGTCGTGCAGGCGTTAATCAAGCCCAGAGATATCGTGCTGATTGATCGTGACTGCCACAAGTCGCATCACTACGGTATGGTGCTGGCAGGCGCTCATGTCAGCTATCTGGATTCGTATCCGCTTGACGACTATTCCATGTACGGTGCGGTGCCGTTACGTGAAATCAAGAAGACCCTGCTTGCCTACAAGCGTTCTGGTCAGCTGCATAAGGTAAAAATGCTGCTGCTCACCAACTGCACCTTTGATGGCATCGTGTATAACGTGCGCCGGGTGATGGAAGAGTGCCTGGCGATCAAACCTGACTTGGTCTTTCTGTGGGACGAGGCCTGGTTCGCCTTTGCGGGTTTCAACCCCACCTATCGGCCGCGTACGGCGATGAACACCGCGCGTACGCTGCGCTATCGTTACCGTAGTGAGAGTTATCGCGAGGAATATGCGGCCTGGAAAGCCGAGTTCGATCTGCTCGACCCGGAAGACGACGCCACCTGGCTTGATCAACGCCTGATGCCCAACCCCGACGACGTGCGCATCCGTACCTATGCCACCCACTCGACCCACAAGACCCTGACCTCCTTGCGTCAAGGCTCGATGATCCATGTCTGGGATCAGGATTTCCGGCAGAAAGTCGAAGCGTCTTTCCACGAAGCCTACATGACCCATACCTCGACTTCGCCCAATTATCAGATTGTGGCATCGTTGGATGTGGGGCGCATGCAGGCGGAAATGGAAGGCTTTGAGCTGGTGCATGCGCAGGTCGAGACGGCGCTTTCACTTCGCGAGCAGCTCTACAACCACCCCTTGTTGCAGAAGTATTTCAGGGTACTCAAGAACAGCGATATGGTGCCAGAAGCCTATCGTGAGTCGGGGGTCGAATCCTACTATGACCCGGTGACCGGCTGGAACCAGATGGAAGAGGCCTGGGCGCGTGATGAGTTTGTGGTTGATCCAACACGCGTGACTATCGCCATTGGTAACACCGGGGTCGACGGCGATACCTTCAAGAATGAGTACCTGATGAATAAGTACGGTATTCAGATCAATAAAACCTCACGCAATACCGTGCTGTTTATGACCAATATTGGTACCACGCGGGGGTCAATCGCCTACCTGCTGGACGTATTGATCAAACTGGCCAAGGAGTTCGAGTACCGCCTGGAAGACAGCAGCCGTCCCGAGCGCAAGATTATTGAGCATCAGGTGTATTCCCTGAACCATGATTTGCCGCCGTTGCCCGATTTCAGCCGCTTTCACGATGCTTTCCGGCCCAATACCGAAACACCTCAGGGCGATATCCGTTGTGCCTATTTTCTCAGCTACGATGAAGAAAATACCGAGTATCTACGCTTCGACAATGGCAAATTGCAGGCGCAAATGCGCGATGGACGCGACGTCGTTTCAGCAAGCTTCGTGATTCCCTATCCGCCGGGGTTTCCGGTGCTGGTACCGGGGCAGGTGATCAGCGAGGAAATCCTCGATTTCCTTCAAGCGCTGGACGTCACCGAGATTCATGGGTACCGGCCAGAGCTGGGGTTGGTGGTGTTTACACAGGAGGCGCTGATCAACCCGGCTGAAGGCTAAAAAACGCCACTGCCAAAAAAAACCACGTTAAAGTCGGTTTTCGCAAAAAAAGTGCCGTTCATTGAGCGGCCTTTCAAAAGCACTTCGTGTGCTTTCTCCCTTACCCTGGATACATCAAAACGCAAACGGCCATGTTGGCCGTTTTGCTTTTTGCTCGCATTGATAACGGGGGAGGTTCCCATGACGACACTATCCACGACACTCGCAAAGCGCCTGGAAGACCCACGCCTTTTCCGTCAGTACGCCTACGTGAACGGCAAATGGACCCATGGCGAGGGTGGTCGCGAAGAAGCGGTGACTGACCCGGCCACCGGTGAGGCGCTGGGCCATATCCCCCTGCTGGAAGCCGAACAAATTACCGCCGCGGTGGATGCCGCCGAAGCGGCCTTCGTGCATTGGCGGGCGCTGCGCGCCGACGAGCGCTGCGAGCGCTTGCTTGCCTGGTACGACCTGATTCAAGCCAATCGCGAAGACTTGGCGACCCTCATGACGCTGGAACAGGGCAAACCGCTGCCGGATTCTCGCGGCGAGGTGCAGTACGGCGCCAGTTTCGTACGCTGGTTCGCGGAAGAGGGCAAACGCACTTACGGCGAGACGATTCCCAGCCCCATCCCCAATGCCTCGCTCGGCACTATCAAAGAGCCGGTGGGCATTGCCGCGCTGATCACACCGTGGAACTTCCCGCTGGCGATGATTACCCGCAAAGCTGCCGCCGCCTTGGCGGCGGGCTGCCCGGTGATTGTCAAACCGGCGAACGAAACGCCGTTCTCAGCGCTGGCGCTGGCGGAGCTCGCCGAACGTGCGGGCATTCCGGAAGGCATTTTCAACGTCGTGCTAGGCGATCCGCCCGAGGTCTCCAAGATTCTCTGCGCCGAGCCACGTATCAGGGCACTATCGTTTACCGGCTCCACCCGCGTTGGGCGGATATTGATGGAGCAGAGTGCGCCTACCGTTAAGCGGCTCGCATTGGAGCTTGGCGGTGATGCGCCCTTTATTGTAGGGCCGGATATGGACCCGAAAGAGGCAGCGCTCGCGGCGGTGGCGGCCAAGTTCCAGACAGCCGGGCAAGACTGCCTGGCGGCGGACCGTATTTTGGTGCACGAATCTATCCACGATGAATTCGTTGAGCACTTTGCCGAGCGTATGGCCGCGCTTACCGTGGGCAACGGCTTGGAAAGCGAAATTGACCTCGGCCCGCTGATTCACGGCCAAGCGGTAGAAAAAGCCGCGGGCATTGTGGATGACGCCATTTCCAAAGGCGCGACATTGGTGGCGGGTGACCAAAGCCAAGCGCCGGGTGCTAACTACTTCATGCCGGTGCTGCTCACGGGAATCACCCGCGACATGCGTTTGTGGCAAGAAGAGAGCTTTGCTCCCATCGCTGGCATCACGCCCTACGCCGACGATGACGAAGTGATTGAGCTTGCCAACGATACGGAATATGGCCTCGCCGCTTACATATACACCCACGATATTCGTCGTATCTGGAAGCTTCTGCGCGCGCTGGAATTCGGCATGGTGTCGGTCAACTCGGTGAAGATGACAGGCCCACCGGTGCCCTTTGGCGGTGTGAAGCAATCCGGCCTTGGCCGTGAAGGTGGTACCTGCGGTATCGATGAGTATCTGGAAACCAAATATTACTGCTTAGGCGCGCTGGGCTCGGTGTCGGGCAGTTAAACGAAATTCGCGTTTGGGGTTGTAGAAGCCCGATTTATCGGGCGAACCCAAACCGTATCGCCCAATAAATTGGGCTCCTACAGCGGATAACTGGCACAAGGTTTTGTAGGAGCTCGACTTGTCGGGCGATAGTCCTTTATTGATAAGAGAGAATGCCATGAGCTTGCATCAGGATTTAGTCGACCGCGACCGTAACGTTACCTTCCACGCTTCTACCCATTTACGCGACTTTGCCCACGGCGAGGCGCCGGGGCGTGTGATTACCGGCGGCAAGGGTATCAATATCGTGGATAAAGACGGCCGCGAGTTTATCGACGGTTTTGCCGGGCTTTACTGTGTAAACATCGGCTATGGCCGCACGGAAGTCGCCGAAGCGATCTACAAGCAAGCCTTGGAACTCTCCTACTACCATACCTATGTAGGCCACTCCAACGAGCCGCAAATTGAGCTTTCCGAGCGCATTCTGAAAATCGCCGGCATGAACATGTCCAAGGTTTACTACGGCATGTCCGGCTCGGATGCCAACGAAACGCAGCTTAAAATTGTGCGCTACTACAACAACGTGCTTGGCCGCCCGCAGAAGAAAAAGGTCATCTCGCGCATGCGCGGTTATCACGGCTCCGGCATTGGTTCCGGTTCGTTGACCGGCCTCAAAGCGTTCCATGACCACTTCGATTTGCCGATTGACACCATCCGCCATACCGAAGCGCCGTACTACTACCACCGCGCCGCTGAGCAACACGGCATGACCGAGCACGAATTCTCCTCGTTTTGCGCAGAGAAGCTCGAAGCGATGATTCTCGAAGAAGGCCCGGATACCGTCGCGGCCTTTATCGGCGAGCCAGTGCTCGGCACCGGTGGCATCGTGCCGCCGCCCGAAGGCTACTGGAGCGAAATTCAAGCCGTGCTGGATAAGTACGACGTACTCTTGATCGCCGACGAAGTGGTGTGCGGTTTTGGCCGTACCGGCTCAGATTTTGGTAGCCACCATTACAACATTCAGCCTGACTTGGTCACCATTGCCAAGGGGCTGACCAGCGCCTATCAGCCGCTCTCGGGCGTCATCGTCAGCGATAAAGTATGGAAAGTGCTGGAGCAAGGCACGGGCGAATACGGTCCCATCGGCCACGGCTGGACGTACTCCGGCCATGCGCTGGGCTGCGCCGCCGCGCTGGTTAATCTGGATATCATCGAGCGCGAAAACCTAGTGGGCAATGCCGCCGAAACCGGCGCTTACTTCCAGCAGCAGCTCAAGGCCACCTTTGACGGCCACCCGCTGCTGGGCGATGTGCGTGGCGTTGGCCTCATGGCGGCATTGGAATTCTCCCCCGATGCCAAGCAGCGCCTCCACTTTGACTCGGTACTGAAAGTGGGCCCGCGGGTTTCCGCTGCCGCGCTGGAAGAAAACCTGATTGCGCGCGCCATGCCGCAAGGCGATATTCTCGGCTTTGCCCCGCCGTTGACCATCAATCGTGATGAGGTGGATGACATGATCGGCCGTGCCAAGCGGGCGATTGACCGGGTTACCGACGAGCTTTCACGTTCGGGCGATCTCAAGCAAGGGCAAAAAGAAGCTGCGTTGACGATCTAGCCTTACGTGGAACATTTACTCGCCAAAACGCCGCTGCCCCATTACGGAGCAGCGGCGTTTTTTTAACGGCTGGCTGGTAAGGTGTTGGCTATGCTGTACACATAGTGTGGTTCACGTTATTTAAGGAGCATATATGCAACCTGTGATTGCTTTTGATGTTTACGGCACCTTGATTGATACCCAGGGCGTCACCGTTGAGCTTGAGCGCCGCTTAACGCAGCCGGAAAAAGCGGCCGAGTTTGCCCGCCGCTGGCGCGATAAACAGCTGGAATACAGCTTCCGCCACGGGCTAATGGGCCACTATCTTCCGTTTTCTGAATGCACTCGCGAAGCGCTGGTGTTCACCGACCGCGCGCTACAAACCGGCCTCACCGATAACGACCAGGACCACTTGATGGCCGTCTATGCCGAGCTGCCCGCCTTTCCCGATGTGGCACCCGCGCTGGATACCCTGCGCGAGGCGGGCATACGTTGCGTGGCGTTCTCCAACGGCACGGCCGATGCGGTCAAGACCTTGCTGGCGCGCGCAGGCGTTGATAAACACATGGACGACGTCATCAGCGTTGACGATATTAAGCGCTTTAAACCCGACCCTGCGGTTTACGCTTATTTACGCACTCGTTTGGAAACCCGCCCGGAAAAGACATGGCTGATTTCCAGCAACCCCTTTGACGTCATCGGCGCCACCCATGCCGGACTTCGTAGCGCCTGGATACGCCGCAGTTCGGACGCCCCGTTTGATCCCTGGGGTATCGAACCGGATATGACCGTCGCCGATTTAGAAACCTTGGCCGAGTACCTGATGCGCTAATATTGTCTTACCACAGAAGGAGTCTATCATGCGTTTTTCCCGACTTATTGGTGCTGTCGCCGTGGGGTTAATCAGCACCGGCGCCCTGGCGCATAGCGAAAGCGGTATTGAGTATGTGATGACAGAAAGTGACTTTGACACCGTAGTGGAGCAGCTACACGGGGCGCTCGATGATAACGGCTTGACCTTGATGACCACGGTGAATCACGCCGAAAACGCGGCCAACAACGATATGAACCTGCCGCCCACCACGACCTTTATCTTTGGTAATCCCAAGGTGGGGACACCCATGATGCAGTGCCAAGGCAGTGTCGCGCTTGATTTGCCGCAAAAAATGCTGGTGCGCGACACGGATAGCGGCGTGCGCATCGAATGGAATAATCCCCACTACCTCGCCGAGCGCCACGGCCTAGAAGCGTGTGACTTACCTCTGGATAAAGTCGCCGGCGTGCTGCGTGACGTGGCGCAAAGCGCCGCCCAGTAGCGCTGAAGAACGAAGCGCTTTGAAAACGCAAGCCTATGCTCGGTTGTCCCTCTGTGGGGCAGCCGAGCATAATAGAAGAAGCTTCATACACCACGGAAACCGCAACCAGGACGCTTCCATGACACAAAAGATTTACTGCACGGCCAGCTTTAAACCGAAACCCGGCAAAGAAGAAGCCGTGTTCAAAGCACTGCAAGCGCTGGAACCCAACGCCCATCGGGAAGATGCCTGCCTGCTCTACACTGTCACGCGCCAGATACAAAACCCCTTCGCCGAGGGGGAGAGCTACCCCATCGTTTTCCACGAGATTTGGGCGAACCGTGAAGCGTTCGAGGCGCACTGCCAGCGCGAGGAGATTCAAGCTTTCTTCGCTCAAAACGTCGAGTCTCCCGACGGCGATATCGAAGATGCCAATGTATGCGTTTATACCGACGAGCCGTGGAACTTTGATGCCCCCAAGGTGTAGACGAGAGGTGTAGAATAGGGTCGAGTTTCAATATCAGCGACATAGCGAAAGGAGCGACCATGACCGAACAAAAGATGAATGTTGAAAGCTTTAACCTGGACCACACCAAGGTCAAAGCGCCTTACATTCGCTTGGCGGATATCAAAGAAGGCGAGAAGGGTGATCGCATTCATAAATACGATTTGCGCATTTGCCAGCCCAATAAAGCGCACATGGAGATGCCCGCGCTGCATTCCCTTGAGCACCTAATGGCCGAGCTTTCGCGCAATCACTCCGATAAAGTCGTCGACATCAGCCCGATGGGCTGCCAAACCGGCTTCTATATCGCCATGATCAATCACGACGACTACGACGACGTGGTCAACATGGTCGAGCAGACGTTGAAAGACGTGCTCAACGCCACCGATGTCCCTGCTTGCAATGAAATGCAATGCGGCTGGGCCGCCAGTCACAGCCTCGAAGGCGCCCAAGAGCTCGCGCGCGGCTTGCTGAATAAGCGCAACGAGTGGACCGAAGTGTTTGCTTAATTGCCCTGTTAGCGATGTCACGCAACCCCAAGACGCCTCCCCAGTGGAGGCGTTTTCGCGTCAGGCGTTGTAGCGACGCACGAGCCGTGGCTTTATAAACAGTCGGTTTGAGCAAATCAGTTTGAGTAAAAGACGGAATTCTTAATGTATCAGAGCATACTGAATTTCTGGTTCGATGAAATCGAGCCCAAACAGTGGTGGCGTGTTGAGCCGGCGTTTGATGAAAATCTAAAGGCGCGGTTTCTGCCCTTGTGGCAGCAGGCGGCATGGGTAAACGCTATAGCGGATGCTATGCGTAGCGACGATTCTGTGAGTGATTTTTCTAGCGAGTTGTTCTTAATCATGATGCACATAGCGATTGAAAAGCTCATCGAGCGCTTCTTGAGCGCTATTCGCCGCCAGTGTGCCTGCCTGGCTACACGTGAAAAGCCCTTCGGTTGGCTCAATGAGGTGAGTAAATAACTTCTTTTGCGCGTCAAGGTTTCCGCTTAAATCGCGAGCGAGTGCTTCGATACGCGATAGCTCGCGTTTCAGCGGCTTGAGGTTTTGAGCAAACAAGCCTTCTGGCAATGCCGGAAATACGTCATCAACGCGAGAATAGCCTGCATCAACGACCCGCGTAGAAAAGCTACCATCATTGCCATGGATGACGATGCCGATATTGATAAATTCGCCTCTGTCTCTACAAGGCAAAAATCGGATGATGGCGTAGTTGTAGTAATGGTTAGTCATCTTGCAGGTACTTCTTAGCAAGCACTTCGTCATTGAACCTGCCAATTTCTTCAGCCCATGGCTGGCTGATGTTAAGTAGCCGTTCGCAGACTTTTTTCAACGCCTCTGGTGTGAAAAAGGTGCCTTGATCCTCTATATAAGTGAAGAATTCTTTAACGTTTCCGTGACAAAGGTTGTTTCTTAACCGAACAACTTCAACTGGTATGCTATTCGGTTTTTGAGTAGCAAGCTTACGCTCAAAATCGTCTTTGCCTTCCATAGCAAGAATGTCAATGTTTACGCCTGCACGCCTTGCCTTGTGAAGTAGCACGTTACTCAAAGTTTCGCGAGTCTTGAGCTCTAAATCATTTATTCCTCGGCAGTGATAAGCATGAAGCGCCCTGACACTTGCTTCTATGCCGGTTAGTAGACAGGTTGCCGAGGCCAGATAAAGGCCGTGACGGTAAGCTTCTGCGCCCTCTGCAAAAAAATAATACATTTCAGCACCGCCAATGCGGCGCTGATAGGTGTGAAGAGTTAGATAGTATTTTATTTGATCGTGAACCGGCCTTTTCATATCACCTCACCAACCGCCATTGCTCGCCTTCTTGCTGGGCTTGGCCGAAGGCGGCGAGAGCGGATAGCACTTCGCCGACGCCTTTGATCGGTTTGCGTTTGAATTGGCTGGCCAAGCTTTCCGTGCTGTGGGGGCTGGCGGCGAGCATATCGCGCAGCGACGTAACCCGGGTAGCGAGGTATTTAGGCCAGGTGGCTTTGGTTTTGTCTGCTGCTGGGGCGCTGGTCTCAGCCGTGGTGCTTTGCAGCTCGGTTTGAGTGGGCGCGGCTTCTTCCGGTGCTTGGTAATCCGGGCGTAGCCAGCGCACCTTGCTTTGCGCTTCTTCCGCAGCGCGCTGTCTGTTTGGCGCCACTAGGCGCATCAGCAAGCATCCTTTCTAGCGGGTTTAAGCTCGCTGAGAGTTAGCCGAGCTGAGCCAATCATACGAGGCCCAGCTCGAAGGTTGCTTGATTAACTTTCCGTAGAGGCGCTACATGAAGGAGTGACTGTGTAAGAAGTTGGGTCGGCTTTCATTGCACCACCGATGGCGAAATCGAGTGGAACAGTGAGGATGCAGAAGTCAATCAAGCATCCCACGAATGTTTTGGGATCGATTGAGCGGCCTGTTTGAGTTGTGGTGGCTTCACAGCTAGGCATCTCAGCGCGAATTTCGTGTGTTTCGCCGCGCGATACCTGTGACGTTACATTGCCAGTGCCGACAAGCTTGCCATCTACGAAAATCTTGGCATCTGGCTCTGTTGAGTTAACGTGAATTTCGTCAGTGTTGCCACTAAACATGCTGGCACAGCCAGAGAGTACGGTTAGCGCTGTGACGGCGGCGGCAATTTTTAGTTTTTGCATGGTGTTCCCTTGTTGATCCATCAGTGTTTTTACGCAGCGAGTGCTGCTTCCTTAAAGCCGCCTTCATGGCAGCAGCATTTGGCAAATGCCAAAATTCTTTGCTGGGCTAAGCAGTATGCTGATTTAGTTGGTTTTCGCTTTCTGCCCGTAAAGGGGCGTAACATACGCGGAGACGGTAGGGGGATCAAGGCGCGTTCAGCAAAGGAATTGCGCTGACGCAAAAAATATAATTCTTTGTAATCTATGGATTATTTTCTTGTGCGATATGTCTTACAGGATGAAGTGTATCCGTGGCGTAAGTGCTAACTGATATGCCGTGTTAAACTCTTGCGGCCCTTCGCGCTTGGCCCTATAAAGGCGTTCCCCACTTCTTGCTATGGACCCTTATGTTCCTGCTGATTCTGACCGCCGTGCTATCTATCGGTATCTCGTTTTTATGTTCCATTTTAGAAGCCGCGCTGCTTTCCGTTACCCCCAGCTATATTGCCACCCTAAAAGATGATAACCCTAAGCTACACGGGGCATTGCGGGATCTAAAAGCCAATATTGATCGACCGCTAGCGGCGATTTTGACGCTGAACACCATTGCCCATACCGTGGGTGCGACGGCGGTGGGCGCGCAAGCGGCAGTGGTCTTTGGCGAGTCCTCGATTGGCATTGTGTCGGCGGTGATGACGATGCTGATTCTGGTGCTGTCCGAGATTATTCCCAAAACCATCGGTGCGACTTACTGGCGCGGTGTGGCAGTGATTTTGCCGCGCACGCTAAAAGTGATGATTGTGTCGCTGCTGCCGTTTATTTGGTTGTCTGAGCAGATCACGCGGCGGCTGGGGAAATCCGAGCACGATGTGGATCTACGCGATGAGATTAAAGTGCTGGCGCGAATCGGTTTGGAAGAAAGCGTGTTAGATGCCGATGAGTCGCGCACCATCATCAATATGCTCAACCTTCACGATATTCCGGTGAGCAAGGCGATGACTCCACGTACCGTAACGGAAACGGTGCTGCCATATATGACGGTGTCCGAGTTCGAGGAGCAGTACGGAAGGGCGCCTTTTACCCGCTTCCCGGTGATGGATAATGGCGAACAGGCATTTGGCTATGTTCACAAGGCAGATATGTATCACGTCGATGGGCATAAGACGATGAAGGAGATGATGCATCCCATCGGTAGTGTGGATGTCTCCCACAACGTTGAGCAAATTTTCACCGCTATGCTCAAAGATCGCCTCCATATGCGGGTGATTTACGATGAGCACGGCACTTTTGTTGGCTTGATTACCTTAGAAGACATTATCGAGACAATTTTAGGGCAGGATATCGTTGATGAAACTGATAGCGTCGATAACCTGCGCAACTACGCCAAGCAGCGCTGGCTCAAGCGGATTAAGCATAGGCAGGACGCTCAGCAAGAAGCGTCAGCGGAGCGTCCGGGGCGACATTAAAACGTCGTCGTTACTAGATACGTGGTGTAGCCAATAAAGCAGGCAAGCAAAATACCGCCTTCTACCCGGTTGATCCGGCCGGTACCACGGAAGCCGTAACCGATGACGAAGAGCGATAACGTCAGGGCGGTCATTACAGCGAGGTCACGGCTGAGCACTTCCGGCGCCACCGCCATGGGAGATATCAGCCCAGCAATGCCGACCACCGCCAGGGTGTTGAAGAGGTTAGAGCCGAGGATATTGCCTAGGGCGAGGTCGTGCTCCCCTTTGCGCGCGGCAATCACCGAGGAGGCGAGTTCCGGTAACGAGGTGCCCACGGCGACAATGGTCAGCCCGATAATCAAATCGCTCACGCCGAAAGCCGTCGCCAGATCTACGGCTCCCCAAACCAGCATCCGAGAGCTAACAATCAACAGCGCGAGGCCAACAACCAGCCAGAAAACGGCTTTTTTTATCGGCATGGCTTGTCTATCAAGCTCTGCCTCAACCTCGGTCGCCATGGTGTCGGTTTTTTGCTTCATACCCTGGTAAACCGACCAGGCGATTAAGCCAGCAAAGACAACAATAAGCACTAGCGCGTTGGCGAAGCTCAGCATGCGATCCCAAAGCAGCCAGAACGTAAGCAGAGTGATAAGCGCGAGTAACGGCAACTCTTTTCGCAGTACCTGCGAGTGAACGGCAATAGGGCTAATCAAAGCGGTGATACCTAGAATCAGCGCAATATTGGTGATGTTCGAACCATAGGCGTTGCCAAGTGCTAGCCCAGGGTTGCCCTGAGTGGCCGCCAGGGCGGATACCACCATCTCCGGTGCTGAGGTACCAAACCCCACCACGACCATACCAATCAGAAGCGGCGGCATGCCGAAGTGGCCGGCGGTTATCTCAGAACCTTCAACGAATTTGTCAGCGCTCCAGACCAGCAGGGCGAGACCAAACGCAATGGCAAAGAGCGCTAAAAGCATGGTGTGTTCCTTGCCTTGGCATTGCCGGTCTTACACAAACTCCACAGGCGTCGATTCCCGAGTGCCCCTCGGTATTACCTCAACTCTCGGCACCGGCT
>JBNJFC010000014.1:0-24470 GCA_051746485.1 Pseudomonadota bacterium | reverse complement strand
CGCGCGTGAAAGTCTTCGCCGATCAACTGCCTGCCGCGCTGGACAAACAGCTTCCCAAGGTCGTGATAGTGGCGGGCGACGAGCCGCTTCAACACCGCGATGCTTGTGATGCTGTGCGCCAAGCAGCGCGGCAAGCCGGTATCGAAGAGCGTGACGTCGTGGATGTGGAGCCCAACTTTGCTTGGGGGAAGCTTCTGGAAGTCGCGAACAATCTCTCGCTTTTTTCCACACGCAAGCTCATTGAAGTGCGTCTTGGCAACCAAAAGCTCGGTCAGGAAGGCACCAAAACCCTGGCGCAATACGGTGAGCAGTTAGCGCAAAGCGAGGATGTGTTACTCATCAGCATGGGGAAACTTGACGCCAGGCAGCAGAAAAGCGCTTGGTTCAAAACGCTGGATAAACACGGCCTCTTCGTGCCGGTATGGCCAGTCGACGCTTCTCGCTTGGGCTTCTGGTTGCGCGACCGGGCCGGGCGACACGGCCTGCAACTGGATCTTGACGCAGCACGGTTACTCGGTGAGCGCACCGAGGGTAACTTGCTCGCCGCGGATCAAGAGCTACAGAAACTGGCGCTTATGCTGCCACCCAATGCCCGCGTCGGGGTTGAAAGTATCGCGCAGGGCGTGGACGACAGCACGCGTTTTGATGTTTTCAATCTCGCCGACGCGTGCCTAAAAGGGGAAACTAGCCGCGTATCCCGCATCGTTTATGGCTTACGTAGTGAAGGGGTGGAAGCGCCTATTGTGCTCTGGGCACTTAGCCGTGAGCTACGCACCTTACTCTCGATTCATCAGCACCTTGATCAGGGCCAAAGTTTTGAGCACGCCTGCAAGGCACAAAAACCCATGATTTTTGATAAGCGCCGTCCAGCTTACCAGAAAGCCATCGCGCGCCTGCCCATGAAACGTCTGCATAAACTGCTACTGATGGCCCAGCGACTAGACTTGTCAGTAAAAGGTGCTTCCCCCGTGCCTTTATGGCCAGGCCTGCACGATTTGGCATTTACCCTCGCGGGTGGCCGTGGCATGCTGGCTGAATCCGCTTGGACATATCGCTTACATTAAGTTGATAAAAACGACAGACCGCAGCAAAACAACGATGTAACTCACCTCTTTATATTTCTATACTTTCAACAAGCTTGTGTTGCAAGTGTCCTTCTCCGTCTTTTTTACCGCAAAAAAAGGAAAATACATCATGGCTACACTGCGTCGTTATACTTCCATCTTATTAATCGCGCTATTGGCGCTAGGCAGCTTTCCTGTCGCGGCGGCACAAACTGCCGGCTTGGTATCGACCCAAGCCGTCCTTGAAGCCGATAACGCAAGCGATGAGCGCGAACGCATTCACGATATTCTGGCCCGCGCTGATGTGCAGGAGCAACTTCTCGCTCAAGGCGTTAGCCCAGATGAGGTAAAAGCCCGGGTAGCCGCCTTAAGCGATAGTGAGGCGAAGCAGATGGCGGAGAAGCTTGAAGCGATGCCCGCCGGTGCCGGCGTCATCGGTGCGCTATTTGCCGTTTTCGTCATTCTGCTCGTCACCGACATTCTCGGGTTGACTGATGTTTATCCGTTTACCCGCTAAGCGAATGCGCCATACCTACCTAAATAACGCCCGCTCAGCGGGCGTTTTGCTGTGTTTTATCGTCAGTGTCCTTCTTACTGGATGCGCAAGCCGCCCCGCTCTCCTCGAAAGCACTTATCAAACACTGCCATCGCAGGTTGAACTCAACGACGTTCCCTTCCACCCCCAGGTGGAATACCAGTGCGGCCCAGCAGCGCTCGCGATGGTACTTAACCATCAAGGAGTCGGCACCAAGGTTGAACGCTTGATCCCACAAGTGTTCATCCCCGGCCGCAAAGGCAGTGTCCAGCCCGAAATGTTAGCCACCGCCAGACGCTATGAACGCATCGCTTTTCCCATCCGTGGAACACTCGATAGCCTGCTAACACACCTAGCAGGTGGTGAGCCGGTCGTGGTTATGCAGAACTTATCTCTCCCCGCTTGGCCGATGTGGCACTACGCTGTGGCGATTGGCTACGACCTTTCTAATGAGACATTGATACTGCGTAGTGGTGAGATCGAGCGCCACACGCTTTCTTTTAGCCGCTTCGATGCCACTTGGGCACGCACCGAACGTTGGGGGTTTGTTGTTGCCCCACCAGGCGAGGTACCGACGGGCATTTCGCCGAAGCGGGCGGTTGATGCCATCAATGCTTACGAAGCGTTACATGGTGCTAGCGCGGCCCTTCCTAGCTGGAAAGCGCTGACAAAGCGCCAACCCGATAATGCGATGGGATTTTTTGCTTTAAGTAACGCTTACTATGCGCTGGACCAAGTCGATGATGCGCGAAAAGCGCTGATCCAAGCAACCCGCACTAATCCTGAACTCGGCGTAGCCTGGTTAAATTTAGGCCTTTTGCACCAAGCTCAAGGGCAATTAGCTAAGGCACAACAGGCGCTTGAGAAAGCCACCCAACTCCCCGGCCCTTGGCAAGAACGTGCAGCATCGGCACTTCAAAATCTATAACCACAATGCAAGTTGCTGATAATAAAAATACTGAGGGCAACTCATGTCGAAAGATTATTTCCGGCGAGAAAATAGCTAAATTTAATGATGGAAAGTTAAGTATATTTTTGCTTAAGTTAGAGGGTGTTGTTATAAAAGGGAACAAATTCGTACACACGGAGTACGTTATGAAGGCTTGGTTTTCGGCCCTTACTTTAGCGCTAGCTAAACGCGGGCAAGCAAAGCAATACCCCAACCACCGAAATCGCGGTTGGTGGTGGTCACACGCTTTGCTCATAGCACTGCTGGGAAGCCTTGCAACCATCGCCTGTGCGGCAACTCCTGTCCCTAGTCAAGAGACACCCAGCGACGATCATTCATTAATTCTAAAAATCTCCCACTACCAAGATCATCGCTGGCTTTCACTGGCCGATATCGAAACACTCCCCCTCTATGATGTAGCACTTGAACACCCCGAAGGGCTTGAAGGGGACTTTACTGGGATATGGTTCGATGACTTCCTCGCCAAGCAAGGCATCCCGAAAGACACACGCATCCGTTTTATTGCCCATGACGATTACACCATCTTTCTGAGCCCCGCTGAGCGCGAAAAACGGCGTTATTTTATGGTGACACGCTTTAATGGGAAGCCTATTAAGCGTCAACATCTTGGCCCCCTTTTTCTCATCGTTCCCGCTGACGCCGAAAGTGTGCTCAGAGGCACTTCTCCTCACACACGGTGGATTTGGTCAATCCGGGAGCTGCGCTACCAATGAACGCCCTAACAAAAACGCTTACCCCTAGGATGTGGAGAGTTGCGACTCTTGTTGCCGTTATGGCCATAGGCACGTCACTACTGGTGGGCTATTACGTATACACTGCGCGCCAACAGCTAGGTGCAGATTACACCGCTCTCGTTGGCGATATTGTGCGGGCGCAACAAACGACGCCGCAGCTTGATCAAGCCCTGGAAAGCTTTATTGACGAGCCTATTCTGCTACATTTAGGCCAGATTCATCATACGCTGTGGCTTTCTGAAAAATATTTAGATCACGTCCGTCATGGATTAAATCAACATCCCCAGTTACACCGTGATACCGCTTACCTTGAGGCAGATTTCGCGCTTCTTAGTCAGCAGTTATTAAAGCTTGAGGAGCGCGCCAAGGCGGCGTTAGTAGACCGTTCTCTCCTACCTGAACTTCAGCGGTTATCCATGGATATTGAGGCCACCATGGCGTGGGCATATAGCGAGCTTAATAGTGCCGTCCATAGTGCCGCAGGCCGGCAACGTTTGATAATGCAGCGTGTATCATGGGCTGTTACCGGACTTGTCGTAACGGTAATGCTAATTGCGTTAGCGCTACTGGCCGCCGTATTGCGCCTGCAACGCCAGCGCAATACATTAAAGATGCTTATGCTAACCGACGAGCTAACTGGGCTTTATAACCGTCGTCATTTAGTTGACGCTGCCTCAAGAGAATTAAGCGACGCTAAACGTCACCAACAACCGCTTAGCCTATTACTTCTTGATTTAGACTACTTCAAGCACGTTAACGACACTTACGGCCACCCATGTGGTGATGATGTACTGCGCAAAGTGAGCCAACAACTACGCAAAATCAGTCGAGCAACGGATATCGCGGCGCGCATTGGCGGAGAAGAATTTTGTTTGTTAATGCCCAATACGACGGCAGATGACGCTGAAAGCGTCGCCGAGCGTATTCGTCATGGCATTGCGCTCGAACCACTTTCCCATTTAAATACACCTTTTCAGCAAACTGTGAGTATTGGGGTCACCACATCCATCGAGGGTACACAGAGCTTTGAGCAGCTCTACTCATTGGCCGACCAAGCGTTGTACCAAGCCAAAGCCTTAGGCAGAGACAGGGTTGAGAGCATCCTACCGCCCTCCCCGTTTCCAGCAAGCCAACCAAATGATACTCACCAACAGTCAATTAATAAGCTAACCGGTTAGAAAAACGCGGTTAAGTCCGTTTTGTGCCGCAACGCGATACGCTTCTGCCATGGTGGGGTAGTTAAACGTGGTATTGACGAAATATTCGAGCGTATTGGCATTGCCCTGTTGCTGCATAATCGCTTGGCCGATATGCACAATTTCAGAGGCTTGGTCACCAAAACAGTGAATACCCAATATCTCCAACGTGTCTTGGTGGAAAAGAATTTTCAACATGCCTACCGTATCACCCGTTATTTGCGCCCTCGCGGTGTCTTTGAAAAACGCCTGCGCCACTTCATACGGCACTTTGGCCTCCGTTAACTCTCGCTCATTAGGGCCAAACGAGCTGATTTCGGGAATCGTATAAATACCCGTCGGCACGTCGGATACAAAACGATAAGGTTTATCAAGCAGTTCATTGCACGAGTTCAACCCCTGATCATAGGCAGCACTGGCAAGACTCGGCCAACCGATCACATCGCCTGCGGCATAAATATGCGGCAGTGTTGTCCGATAATGCTCATCAACCCTGAGCTGTCCGCGTCCATTAGCCTCAAGGCCAATATTTTCTAGCCCCAGGCTATCGGTATTACCGGTACGCCCGTTCGCCCATAAAAAAGCATCAGCCCGCATTTTCTTGCCTGATTTCAGGTGGACGACCACACCCGACTCGCTCCCTTCAACGCTCTCGTATTCTTCATTTTGGCGAATTAACACACCATGTTTACGCAAGTGGTATGAGAGCGCATCGCTTATTTCGTCGTCCAAAAAAGACAGCAAACTATCGCGATTGTTAATTAAATCAACCTTGACGCCTAAGCCGGAAAAAATCGAGGCGTATTCGCAGCCGATAACACCCGCGCCAAAGATTATTAACGTGCGGGGCGTATGGGACAGGCTTAAAATCGTATCTGAACAGTAGATGCGCGGATGGCGGAAGTTAATATCGGCCGGGCGATATGGGCGAGACCCGGTCGCGATCACGATTTTTTTCGCGACTAACTCTTCCACGCCTTCTTGCCGATCCCGGACTACTACCGTGTGGTCATCTTTAAACCGCGCCATTCCGTGAAAAAGGTCGATTCGATTGCGCGCGTAGAACGTCGTGCGCATTTCTACTTGCTGATCAATGGTGCTACGAGAGCGTTCCATTACCTTAGGAAATGAAAACCAACGTGGTTCGCCAATGTCGCGGAACATGCGGTTGGTATTGAATGCCATGATCTGCTTGACTTGATGCCGCAGCGCTTTTGAAGGAATGGTTCCCCAGTGAGTGCAGTTACCTCCTACTTGGGCTTGCTTCTCCACAACGGCAACGCGCATACCGTGTTTAGCCGCATTAATCGCGGCACTTTCACCGGCAGGCCCGGTACCAATTACCACGACATCATAGTTGTGAACCGCCATACGTTTTTGCATCTCCTATTGTTTGTTACGGCGATGAAGCGCTGCTGCCGGTCAAATTAGCGACGCGTCGCATCGTAACCTAAATCAGCCCCACGGCTTTCATCGCTACGCCGACGTGTGCTCACCCCACGGCGCTTGCGATTCTCTTCTTCGCACACTTCGTCCTTGCCACCGCAAATATCACAGCCATCTTTCATACCTATTTGATTCAATCCCCCGCAGGAGCCCGCAATAGGCTTACGTCCCATGATGACGCCCACAGCCATCGCGGCCATCACCAAAAGCATAAATCCAAGAACCAGTAGCCACATCGTCATGATGAATACCTCACTAAAATCGCTGTATCACGCGTTGGATTCAAAACATTCGTCACCTACTACACACATGACAGTCATAATGACGTTAAGTGCCATTATCGTTAAGCGAGGTGGCGGGGTAAATAAAAAAAGGGGCTAGCCGAATGGCTAGCCCCGTTATCACCTACCAAATAGGCTTACCCACCGAAGTCATCCAAGAGGATGTTTTCCGGCTCGACCCCAAGATCAAGCAGCAACTTAATCGTTGAGGCGTTCATCATGGGCGGTCCACACATGTAGTACTCACAATCCTCAGGGGCCGGGTGGTCCTTTAGGTAGTTTTCGTACAGCACGTTGTGGATAAAGCCTGTCGGACCTTCCCAGTTATCTTCAGGTTGCGGATCAGACAGCGCCAGATGCCATTCAAAGTTAGGGAACTCTTCGGCCAGCTTGTCGTATTCTTCGTTGTAGAAGGTTTCACGCCAAGAGCGCGCACCGTACCAAAACGAGATTTTACGATTTGTTTCCAGACGCTTGAGCTGGTCAAAGATATGGCTACGCATCGGTGCCATACCGGCACCACCACCGATGAAGATCATTTCCGCATCGGTATCTCTCGCGAAGAACTCGCCAAATGGCCCCATCACCGTCACTTTGTCGCCCGGTTTCAGGTTGAAGACGTAGGTCGACATTAAGCCTGGCGGATGACTCGTACCGGGAGGCGGCGTGGCGATACGGATATTGAACTTGAGAATTCCCCTCTCTTCCGGGTAGTTCGCCATCGAATAAGCCCGGATGACCTCCTCATCGTTCTTGTGGGAAATATCAAATAGGCCGAATTTCTCCCAGTCACCACGGTACTCTTCTTCAATATCAAAGTCAGAGAACTTAATATCGTAAGGGGGTGCGACAAGCTGAACATAACCACCGGCACGGAAGTCGACTTCCTCACCTTCGGGTAGTTTAAGGTTCAGCTCCTTGATGAAGGTGGCAACATTGGGGTTATCAATAACCTCACACTCCCACTTCTTCACCCCGAAGACCTCTTCCGGGACTTCGATTTTCATGTCTTGTTTCACCGGCACTTGGCAGGAAAGACGCCAACCCTGCTTTTTTTCGCGCATGGTGAAATGCGACTCTTCCGTGGGCAGGATAGACCCACCACCCTCTTCTACGCGGCACTTACATTGGGCACAAGAACCGCCGCCGCCACAGGCAGAAGACAAGAAAATCCCGTTTGCTGCCAACGTATTCAGAAGCTTGCCGCCGGCTTGAGTACTCAAGGTATGTTCCGGGTCACCATTGACTTCAATGGTAACGTCCCCGCTACTCACTAGCTTGCTGCGCGCTGCCAGGATAATCGCCGTTAAGCTAATAACGATGATCGTGAACATGACAACACCGAGCAAGATGACAGATGTATCAACCATGTCGGTTTCCTATTGCTGAAGGTTTTCTTTACCCTGACGGCATTAAGTGCCGTCAGGAAAACCGTTCCGTTAAAGCTGAATGCCCGAGAAAGACATGAAGCCTAAAGACATCAAGCCTACGGTGATGAAAGTGATGCCAAGGCCCTGAAGGCCTGCCGGCACATCGCTATACTTCAGCTTTTCACGAATACCTGCGAGGGCGGTAATAGCTAGCGCCCAGCCAACGCCAGAGCCGAAACCATAAACGACGGACTCGCCGAAATTATAGTTACGCTCGACCATAAAGAGCACACCACCCAAGATGGCGCAGTTCACGGTAATCAGCGGTAGGAATACGCCCAGGGCGTTATAAAGCGCTGGGACATACTTATCTAGGAACATTTCCAAGATTTGCACCAACGCAGCGATAACGCCGATATAGCTAAGAAGTCCTAGGAACGACAGATCAATGTTCTCAGCACCATTGATACCGGTCCAAGTGAGCGCGCCTTCTGCCAGCAGTAACCCGTAAACCAAGTTGTTTACCGGCACAGAGATCGTTAGCACTACGATAACTGCGATACCGAGACCAAAAGCAGAAGAGACCTTTTTGGATACCGCCAAGAAGGTACACATGCCCAGGAAGAAGGCAAGTGCTAGGTTCTCAACGAAAACCGAAGCAACGAAAAGGCTTAGATAGTGTTCCATGTTACACGGCCTCCTTCGGCTTGGTATTTTCTTTCATTTTGAACTCATTTTCTTCGACCTGATCGGTATCAATAGAGCGCATCACCCAAATCATTAGGCCGATAATGAAGAACGCAGAGGGTGGTAGCAGCAATAAGCCGTTAGTTACGTACCAGCCACCATCTTGAACGGTCTGTAGCACCGTAAAGCCGAAGATGCTGCCCGAGCCCAATAGCTCGCGAACAAAGCCGACCACCATCAACACAAAGCCGTAGCCTAGGCCGTTACCAATACCGTCCAGGAAGGATAGACCCGGCGTATTGGACATCGCGAAGCCTTCCGCACGCCCCATTACGATACAGTTGGTAATGATCAGGCCAACAAATACTGAAAGCTGCTTCGACATTTCATAAGCAAACGCCTTCAGAATCTGGTCCACCACGATAACCAAGGACGCGATGATCGTCATCTGCACGATGATACGAATCGACGATGGAATATGGTTACGAATCAGGGAGACGAACAAGTTAGAGAACGCCGTAACGAAGATAACGGCCAAAGCCATTACCATCGAAACGCTCAAACTGGTCGTAACCGCGAGAGCAGAACAAATCCCCAAAATCTGCAACGCAATGGGGTTGTTTTGAAATATTGGTGCCGTTAAGACACTTTTGGGAGTGACGTCTGCCATGGTTAGGCTCCTTCGGATTCGAGTTCGACGTCGGCTTCTTGAGCTGCTTCTTGGCTAGTTCCGCTGCGGAATTTCGCCAAGTACTCACCGAAACCTTCCGGGCTCAACCAGAACTGAAGCATGTTTGTCACGCCGTTACTGGTCAAGGTAGCACCGGAAAGGGCGTCTACTTCGTGCTCGCTATCAGCACCACCCTTGGTCAAATGAATATCCGGTGTCAAATCACCTTCTTCGTCGTAGATCTTTTTGCCTTCCCACTGAGCTTGCCAGCGCGGGTTGTTAACTTCGGCACCAAGGCCTGGTGTTTCGCTGTGCTCGTAGTAGGTGATACTGATGAGCGTATTACCGTCACCTTCTACCGACAGGAACCCGCGCATTAGCCCCCAAAGGCCTTGGCCACGAATTGGCAAGACAATTTGATCGGGGTTATCAGGGTTACCTACGAGATACACCGTGGCATAGTTTTCTACACGAGAGAGTCCAGCGATGTCTCTATCACCTGAGAGAGTACGACCGGTAGCTGGATCACGCGCCGCTTCAAAATGATTGAAGGTATCCGGATCAAACTCATCGGTGTACTCGCCCGTGCGCATATCGACAACGCGCGCGGTAATTTCGCCTTGGAATGTATCTTCAATATCCATGCCCGGCTCATACAACTGAGCCACGTTGAGGATATTGGATTTGCGATCCAGCTCCTGATTGACCTGCTGCAAGGGGCGTAGCGCCACCGCTGCAGTAGACACGATGACAGAGCACACGATACAGAGTGCAAATGCCACGATCAGGATCTTTTTGATCGAATTATTACCTTGAGCCATTAGGCAGTCTCCTCGGCCGGCACGCCAACACGTTTTTGGCGACGTTTAATATTGGCCTGGACAAAGAAATGGTCGATCAGCGGTGCAAACAGGTTGGCAAATAGGATCGCCAGCATGATGCCTTCTGGGAAGGCCGGGTTTACCACGCGGATCAGGACGGTCATAACGCCAATGAGTGCGCCAAAAATTAAGCGACCTTGGTTCGTCATTGAGGCGGAAACCGGGTCGGTGGCCATAAATACCATACCGAACGCAAAGCCGCCAACCACCAAGTGCCAATACCACGACATAGCAAACATCGGGTTAGACTCGGAGCCAATCAAGTTGAACAGCGTACTGGTCACCACCATACCCAAGAACACACCCAATATGATGCGCCAAGAAGCAATCCCGGTCCAAATCAGCACCGCCGCACCGATTAAAATCGCCAACGTAGACACTTCGCCAACAGAGCCCGGAACAAAGCCTAAGAAGGCATCCCACCAGCTGTACGTTTCAGTCAGCGCGCTCATGCCGTCTTGGAAAGCCATCGAAAGCGCGGTTGCGCCAGTGTAGCCATCAGCGGCGACCCAAACGGCATCGCCTGAGATTTGCGCCGGGTACGCGAAGTACAAAAACGCGCGGCCGGTTAGCGCAGGGTTGAGGAAGTTTTTCCCCGTACCGCCAAAGATCTCTTTACCAATTACCACACCAAAGGTGATCCCGAGCGCCACCTGCCATAGCGGAATAGTTGCAGGAAGAATCAGCGCAAACAGCACAGAGGTAACAAAGAAACCTTCGTTGACTTCGTGACCGCGCTTAATCGCAAACAGTACTTCCCAAAAACCACCAACGATGAAAGTTACCAGATAGATGGGCAGAAAATAGGTAGCCCCGAGCACGAAGTTAGCCCACAAGCTGCTGGCATCGTGGCCAGAAGCGAGTAGCATCATGATCGCTTCGCGCCAGCCGTCCATTGAGGCATACCCCGCTTCAATCGCGGTATTTGCCTGCCAACCGGCATTCCACATACCGAAGAACATTGCCGGGAAGGTACACATCCAGACGGTGATCATAATGCGCTTAAGGTCAATGCCGTCGCGCACGTGGGCGGTGGTTTTAGCGACAGTAGGCGGAGAGTAGAAAATCGTATCTACTGCTTCGTAGAGCGCGTAAAACTTCTCGTATTTGCCGCCTTTATGAAAGTGCGGCTCGAGATTATCGAGTGTTTGTCGAATACCCATCATCAGGCCTCTTTCTCGATCAGGGTGAGATTGTCACGCAGAATAGGGCCATACTCATATTTGCCGGGGCAAACGTAAGTACATAGCGCTAGATCCTCTTCGTCAAGCTCTAGACACCCAAGCTGCATACCAACCTCAATGTCACCCACGATCAGCGTGCGCAGCAGCTGTGTCGGCATAATATCCAACGGCATCACCTTTTCATAAGCCCCTACTGGCACCATCGCGCGCTCAGAGCCGTTAGTGGATGTCGTTGGCGCATAATTACTCAGCCCCGTGAACTTGGACATATAGATACCGAGCACAGAGTGGCGATTGGCACCTGGTGATAACCACCCCATGAAGGAGCGCTTATTGCCCTCTTCAAGCAGACTGATTTGGTTATGAAAACGCCCTAAGTAAGTCAGACTACCCTCGGCAGCAGCCCCAGAGAAGACGGAGCCAGAAATGACTCGGGTGTCATCAGGTTTGATAACCTCTTCTTGGAGAAGTTCATCGGTGCTAGCACCCATACGCGTGCGTAAAAGGCGTGGATTTTGTGCCCGCGGGCCACCAACCGCGATCACACGATTGACATCCAGCTTGCCTTCGGTGAAGAGCTTGCCGAAAGTAATCACATCCTGATAGCCGATATGCCACACTTTTTTATGCAGCGCGACAGGCGACAAATAGTGAATGTGTGTGCCTACCAAGCCAGCAGGGTGTGGACCTGAAAATGTTTGTGCCTCAACACCGCTAATGTTACTGCCAGGAATGCTGTTATCCGGGCCGGAACAGAGATACACCTTACCTTCGGTAAGACGCGCCAACACCTTTAAGCCATCCTCAAACGCTTGCACATTGTCATTAATGATCAAGGCAGGATTCGGACTTAACGGATGCGTATCGATAGCGGTAACGAAAATGTCTGCTGGCGTGCTGTCAATCGCAGGCGTGCGCGAAAACGGACGCGTGCGCAGAGCCGTCCAAAGGCCGGATTCTACCAGCTGATCGACCACGGTTTGGCGCTCTAAACTCTCAATTGCAGAGCGATCATGGGTGGTGAAAGAGACCGCTTCTTCACTCTCATCCACCTTAATCACCACAGACAGCAAACGACGCTTTTCGCCACGGTTAATAGCGACTACTTCACCGGCAGCGGGGGCGGTAAAGCGAACACCCTCGGTTTTTTTGTCGGTGAAGAGCAGTTGGCCTAGTTTGACCTTATCCCCTTCCTGTACTTCCATGGTTGGCTTCATGCCAACGTAGTCAGTACCCAGGATCGCCACGTGGCGCACAGGCTGCGCATCTTCGATACGCTGCTCGGGCGCTCCCGTGATGGGGAGATCCAGGCCTTTGTTGACTTCGATCATAGTCTCGCCCAGTTGATGGATCGGATATACGAAGATAAGGGGTTCGAATGGATTCGAATTCTTATTTTTCGCTCAGATTATTACCAGTCAGGCCCAAGCACATGCTCGAACCACCCCAAAAATCTACCGTATTATAAAGATAAGCGCGGCCAAAGACCACATCCCAAGCCCTCGCCAAAAGTGCTATATACGTGCCCAAATCGAGCCGACATAACGACAAACGCCACCCGAAGGTGGCGTTAAAGACAATAAAAATTGGCAAATTAGCTCTCGACGCGGGGTAGCTTTAAAAAGCTCACATTAGACATGTGCTGCAGGATGCGAACTACCTGGCAGCTGTAACCGAACTCGTTGTCGTACCAAACGTAAACAACGGCATGGTTACCATTGGCAATGGTAGCTTTAGCATCAACGATCCCAGCATGGCGATTGCCCACAAAATCAGACGACACCACTTCCGGTGAATCGACGAAATCAATCTGCTTTTGATAAGCCGAATTGATCGACATACGACGAAGGTATTCATTAAGCGCTTCGGCGTCCGTCTCTTTATCCAAGGTCAGATTGAGAATCGCCATTGAGACGTTCGGTGTCGGCACACGTATCGCATTACCGGTCAGCTTGCCGTCTAGCTCTGGCAGCGCTTTCGCCACGGCTTTTGCCGCGCCCGTTTCCGTCAACACCATATTCAGTGCCGCGCTACGACCACGACGATCACCTTTGTGGTAATTATCGATTAAGTTCTGATCGTTAGTGTAAGCGTGAACGGTCTCAACGTGGCCTGTTACAACGCCATACTCGTCATTGAGCACTTTCAACACCGGCACAATCGCGTTGGTGGTGCATGATGCCGCCGAGAGAATTGTGTCGTTTTCGGTGACATCGTCGTGATTAATGCCGTAAACAATGTTTTTGATGCTGTCTTTACCCGGTGCGGTTAAGAGCGCCTTAGACGCCCCTTTGCACTCCAAGTGCTGGCCCAGGCCTGCTTCGTCGCGCCACATACCCGTGTTATCCACCACGACGGCATTATCTATGTTGTACTGAGTGTAATCCACGTCAGCGGGCGAATCCGCATAAATCACCTGAACCACATTGCCGTTAACGATCAACGTACGCGCCTCGACATCCACGCTAATCGTACCTTCAAATGGCCCGTGAACCGAGTCGCGACGTAGAAGGCTTGCCCGTTTTTCCAAATCTTTCGCCACATCACCCCGACCACGCACCACAATAGCGCGTAGGCGTAGAAGGCTGCCGCCACCGGCTTTCTCGACCAAAATGCGGGCTAGCAAGCGACCAATACGGCCAAACCCATATAGCACTACGTCTTTCGGCTCTCCGGTGCTAGCGCCCGGCTGATAGCCATCAACAATTTCGTGCAGCTCTTTACGCAAGAAAGCTTCAACATCACCCCCGCCCTGCTTTTTCAGCATGACCGCAAGCTTTCCTACATCAACATGCGCTGGGCCAAGGTTAAGCTCGCACATGGCCTTAATGATAGAGAAAGTCTCTTGAACGGAGAGCTCTGTGCCCTCAATTTTGCGCACAAAGCGGTGATCTTTGAGGATACGAATGACTGACCGCCTGATCAGCGAACGTCCGAACATGGTCGCAACGACATTATTTTGGCGATACAAACGCCCTACCAGCGGGATGATCTGCTCTGCCAGCGCTTCGTTGCTTTGCCATTCTTGAAAAACGTTTTCGAGCGTTTGCTGACTCACGTGCGACCTCTTTAGGTAATGAAGAAGGAATAGGGATGAAGAAAGGAGTAAAGAAAGTTAACGCATTATCCCGTTCGACATCATACCGTGCAATCACTGGATAGTCGCAGCCGCTGTAAGCAGATTACATAAATGCATCACTGACTACATAACAGCGCCACACTGAGTAATACTGCCTATTAAGCGAAGCTATGAGCCCTTGATCAACACCATAGGCCCATCGCCCAAAGGATTGATCGTGTATCATTGACGCTTTGCCTCTGCACAACCGATGCGTACATTATGCCAACTTTTCCACTACTAGAACCGCCCAAGCCGAAAGGCACTCGCGATACGCTCTACTGGGTTTCGCCACCGGGCAGTGCCGATGCGCTCGCACTCGCCCAAGTGGCGACCACCACCCCCTTGCTAGTGATTACACCGAGTACGGCAAGCGCCCAAGCCCTTGAGCAAGCGCTGGCATTTTATAGCGACATTCCCGTCCTCCCTTTCCCTGACTGGGAGACACTGCCTTACGATAGTTTTTCACCGCATCAGGATATCGTTTCTGCCAGACTACGGACGCTGCGTGAGCTTCAAGATGGGGTTCACGGCATCGTGCTTGTGCCGATCAATACATTGATGCAGCGCTTGCCTCCGACCGACTATATCGCTGGACGCGTATTGACGCTCAAAACCGGCGACACGCTTGATCGAGAAACACTGCGGGAATCGCTCTCTCGCGCTGGCTACCGCGCGGTAGAAACCGTATACGAGCCTGGCGAGTACGCCATGCGCGGCGCGTTAATTGACCTATACGCCATGGGCATGGACGCTCCCATACGTATTGATCTTTTCGATGACGAAATTGACACCCTGCGCTATTTCGACCCCGGTTCCCAACGTTCCACCGATAAAGTCGATGCCATTGAGCTTCTGCCTGCGCACGAGTACTCACTGAGCCGTAGCGCCATTGCCTGTTTTCGCGAACAGTTTGAGACGCTCTTTGACGTTGACCCGAGACAATGCCCGCTCTATAACGACGCCATCAAAGGCATTCCCTCTCCAGGCCTTGAACAGTATTTACCGCTTTTCTTTGAACAAACCGCTTCACTGTTTGAGCACCTTACCGACGCCACTCAAGTGGCATTGCTGCCTGGCGTGTTTGAGGCGGGTGAGCACCACTGGGAAGCCATTGAAGCGCGCTACGCCAACTTAGGTGTTGACCCCACTCGCCCTTTACTACCGCCCCACCGGGCATTTTTCCCGGTTAATGAGATATTTGCCGCTATCAAGCAGCGCCCGCGCCTTGAGTTGACCGAGAACCCCGAACAACGCCATGCGCATGAATTTGCCGCCAAAGCGCTACCCGATGTCACTATCAATGCGCGCAGCAAAGCCCCCTTAGCCGCGCTAAGCACGTTTTTACAAGATAGCCCTGATACCCGCGTGCTGTTCATTGCTGAATCACGTGGACGCAGTGAGGCGCTCGAGGACATCCTCGCGCCACTCGCTCTCTCACTGCCCCATGTCGATCGTTTCTCCGAATTCACCCAAAGTGAGTTGCCGTTTGCCATCGCGGAAGGTCAAGTCGATAAAGGACTATGGCTCGAAACGCCCAATCTCGCGGTGATTACCGAAACAGAGCTATTTGGCGATGTCGTGCGCCAAAGCCGTCGGCGAGAAAAAGCCACTGACGAAAACGAGTTCGCCGTACGCCACCTTTCAGAGCTTAAAAAAGGCGCACCTGTGGTACATCAGGCGCACGGCGTCGGCCGCTACTTAGGGCTCGAAACGCTGGAAGCGGGGGGCATGGCCAACGAATTTCTTGCGTTGGAATACGCTGGCGGGGCCAAACTCTATGTTCCCGTTGATAGCCTACACCTTATCTCCCGCTACAGCGGCGCAGACGATGAGCTGGCCCCGCTGCATAAACTCGGCTCTGATCAGTGGGAAAAAGCGCGCAAAAAAGCCGCGGAAAAAATTCGCGACACCGCCGCTGAACTACTCGACATCTACGCCCGCCGTGAAGCCCAAGAAGGTGTGGTTTACACGTCCCCGGATGAAGAGTACGACCGCTTCGCGGCCAGTTTCCCGTTTGAGGAAACCCCCGATCAAGAGGCCGCCATCGATGCGGTCATTGACGATATGACTTCGCCCCAACCCATGGATCGCGTTGTGTGTGGCGACGTTGGCTTTGGCAAAACCGAAGTCGCGATGCGTGCTGCTTTTTTAGCCGTACAATCGGGCCGCCAAGTGGTGGTACTGGTCCCCACTACCCTGCTTGCACGCCAACACTTTGAGAACTTTCGCGACCGCTTCGCCGATACTGCTGTCAATATCAGCCTCGTTTCACGTTTCACCCAAGGCAAAGCCATGAAAGAAACGTTAGACCACATCAAAAGTGGTCAAACGGATATTGTTATCGGCACACATAAGCTTCTTTCGAAAAGCGTCGAACTCCCCAAGATGGGGCTGCTGATTATCGACGAAGAACACCGCTTTGGCGTTTCTCAAAAAGAGAAGCTTAAGACCTTGCGCGCTGAAATCGATATTCTCACGCTCACCGCCACGCCTATTCCGCGTACGCTCAACATGGCGATGAGCGGCATTCGCGATCTATCCATCATTGCCACTCCTCCCGCGCGGCGCTTATCGGTAAAAACCTTTGTTCAGCAGCGCGCGGATGGTGTAATAAAGGAGGCGTTACTGCGTGAAATTCTGCGCGGCGGCCAAGTCTACTTCTTACATAACGAAGTAAAGACCATCGAAAATGCCGCGGATAAGGTCCGCGAGTTGGTACCCGAAGCACGTGTCGCCGTGGCCCATGGCCAGTTACCGGAACGCAGCCTAGAACGCGTAATGTCGGATTTTTACCACCGGCGTTTCAATGTCCTCGTGTGCTCTACCATCATCGAAACCGGCATCGATGTGCCCAGTGCCAACACGGTCATCATTGAGCGTGCCGACAAGTTCGGCCTAGCCCAACTGCACCAACTACGTGGCCGCGTGGGCCGTAGTCATCACCAAGCCTACGCCTACCTGCTTACCCCACCGCCGAAAGCAATGACTCGCGATGCGGTTAAGCGTCTTGAAGCTATCAGCGCCTCTGATGATTTAGGCGCCGGCTTTACGCTTGCCAGCCACGATATGGAGATCCGTGGCGCAGGTGAGCTCTTAGGGGATGAACAGAGCGGGCAAATGGAAACCATTGGCTATACACTTTATATGGAAATGCTTGACCGCGCCGTTAAAGCCATTCGTGCAGGCAAGACGCCAAATATTGACGCGCCGTTTAATACGGGTATAGAGATCAGCCTGAATCTGCCTGCGCTTATTCCCGACGACTACATTCACGACGTCCAGCAGCGCCTGGTGATGTACAAGCGCATTGCCAACACGCAAAGCAGTGCAGAGCTAAAGGAACTGCAAGTAGAGTTAATCGACCGCTTTGGCCTACTCCCCACCCCGGTGAAAAACCTGATTCGCCAGACGCAACTGCGTCAACGAGCGGAGCAATTAGGCATAAGCCGCCTAGAAGCTGGAGAAACGCGAGGCAAAATCCTATTCGACGCCCAGACACAGGTAAACCCGATGACATTGGTATCGTTGATTCAGAAATCGCCACAGCACTACCGCCTTGAAGGCGCCGATACCCTGCGCTTCGAGTTACCCATGGCAAGCGCTGAAGAGCGTTTTCAGCAGCTAGAAACGCTCCTTAGCCAACTTAATCAAAAGGAACAAGCCGCATGATGATAAGCGCCAACCTCCTCTGCCGGCTCCCCACGGCACTTTCTATTCTGCTAACGGTCGCGTTAGCGCCTCCCCTTTACGCTGATTCGCACGGAGAAGATGCACGCCAAAACACGATTACCGACACCGCCCTGGAAGCCGCCAAAACCTTGGCGGGAGAAGCCACCATTCAGCGTCCCAATGCACTCCCCCGTGGGCAGTTTCATCTGCCGGAAACGGGAGATGTGATTGGCGAGCGCTATACCATCACGGTGGAAAATCACGAAGAGACACTGATCGATATCGCCAGGCGCCATAACATTGGCTTTGAAGAGATCCGCATGGCTAACCCCGAGGTCAGCCTGTGGGTGCCTGGCAAAGGAACCGAAGTTGTGATTCCCAGCCGCTACATCCTGCCCTCCGTGCCGCGCGAGGGGGTAGTGATCAACCTTTCGGAGCTACGCCTTTACTACTATCCCGCTGACAACCCCGGCATTGTCGAAACCTATCCCGTAAGCGTGGGGCGTGAAGAGTTTGCCACACCGGTCGGAGTGACCCGCACCACCATCAAAGTCAAAGATCCTGCCTGGGCACCGCCCGCCTCGATGCGTCGGGAAGCCGCTGAACGGGGCGACCCAGCTCCCGAAATCGTCCCACCAGGACCGGATAACCCGCTAGGTGAATACGCTATTTTGTTGGACATGCCCAGCTACTTAATCCATGGCACCAACCGCCCTGATGGCGTCGGGATGCGAGTCAGTCGCGGCTGCATCCGTATGTACCCAGAAGACATTGAATCGCTCTATGAGCGGCTACCTAGCGGTACAAAAGTTAATTTGATTGACGCCCCCTTCAAAGCGGGCTGGGCGGAAGATGGCACTCTCTTTGTGCAGTCGTTCCCACAGCTTGAAGAAAACATGGATAGCTTTGAGCCCTTACTTAACGCGCTCAAACAAGTATCGGAAAAAACCGAAGGCGACAACATTACGGTGGATTATGCCCAAATCAAACACGCCATCGAGCAACCTGATGGACATATGATTGCCCTTTACGGCCCACAAGCCCCGAAAAAAGAGCCCGCCCCGCTTAAATGGGACGGTGATCTCTTTGATGCACTTAAGCTTGAGGCAACCGCAAAGATGGAAAGCGATACGTAACGCATTGCGATAACGCCCTGCTAAAAACAAAAAACCCTGCCTAAGCAGGGTTTTTTGCGTCGTTCATCACTTTATTAGCGAGACGACACCGCAAAGGCCGAAGCCTTTAAGCGGAACCAACAGAATTACTTCTGCATGGAACGCTCAAACATGCGGTTCATTTCTTCACGGTTCTGCTCAGACATCTGCATGGCAGCACGCGCATCGCGCTGAGCCTGGTTTGCAGTGTTCATTGCTTGAGAAGCCATGCTACGTGCTTCAGCAGCATCTGCCTGCGCAGATTCAGCCGTCATGCGAACTTCTTCCAGCGCGCTGGTAGAAGCACAACCTGCCAAGATTGCCAGTGAAGCGGCAGCGGCAGACATCTTTAGAGTCGTCTTCAGAGTCATAATGTTCTCCTTGGGTCTTCCTTGGTACTACGTTTAGGGTGACAACGTTAACCATAGTGAGAAACGTTAACCTTGTCTACCTGCGGTGCAGGTTCATTGCAGCTACGTGTGCTTATGGGCACAAGCGTCAAACGCTGTTTTATTATAGACCACAACGTCTGCCTATCGCTGCTTATTCAATATCTTCTTATTCAATCGCTGAACATCATTCAACAATACTAGCCTATCGGATCACAACCCGCGTGCCAACGTCGACCAATTTCACCATACGCTCAATTTGAGCATTTGTTAACGCCACGCACCCCTGCGTCCAATGATACTTAGCATGGACATCGGGGTCCGCCTCTCCCAAACCGTGCACACCAATCGCCCCGCCTAACACCGTATCTTGTGGGGGAGCGCCGTAACGGCGGTAATAAGCGAAGTAATCGTCGTAATCCTGTTGCGAATACACGCCGTTTGCCAGCGCCATGCGTGCGTGCGCAGGGGTGGGGTAATCCACGCCGGCAAAAATATGCCACTTACTCGCATAGTTAAACCGATTGATACGAAACTCCCCCAACGGGGTAACGTTACTGCCGCGCAAACGCTGGGTTTTCGCTCCAGCCCGGCCAAGCGACACAGGGGAAAATCGTTCGAGCCGGACATTGCCCCGATAAATACTGAGAGATGCGTCTTTATCATCAATCAAGACCCAAACCTCATCGCTGTGTCGCGGTACATTCGCTCGCGAGATCAGCGTTTCAATCAGATCAGGCTCAACGGACCCGTCGTTCACAATCGCCATGGCGCCAGAGATATAGGCCGATATGGGCAACCCTAGCGCGTAGGTAAGAAATTGGCGTCGGTTCACCGGCATGTTGTTACTCTCAAAGCGTCAACGTTAAAGATCGGTAAACTCTTCAAGGCTTGTCACGATACGCCGCACTTCCGCTTCGTGCCCTTGCGCTAAAGAAGTGAAAAATTCTTCTTCTGGCTCAATCGCCGCTTTATTAGCACGGTACTCGTAGAGTGCCTGAAGCGTTTTGTGGGCTTCAATTACCGTTTGCATGGCGACATCAACACTATTGTAGTCGGCGCTTTCCACCAACTTTTCAAGCTTTGGCGGTTGCGGAAAATCCGTGGGATCATCAAACCACGTGTTCAATACATCACGATGATCAGAACCGTCGGAGAAAATATCTTCCAAGCCCGTTTTCATGCGCAACTCTCGACTAGAGAGATAAGTCAGCGCCATCTTTAACCGTTCAGACTCAGCTTCCTCTGCCGCGTCACTAAATTGCTGAGCCATACGGGCATGGAAATCGGCGGCCCAAACGACCAGATCTTTTACCTGGTTGTAGCGCATGCGCTTCTCCTTGGTTATCTAGGATGTCTCATTTTTTACAGTCGATAGGTTTTACAAATGACGTAAAAAGGCTTCGCGATGTAAAATTTTGGCCTGACAGCTTAGAGGAAAACACGTTGCCTGGCTATCTAACCATTGGTGTAAGGCATAAAGACAAATTTCGCACTGCTTTCTACCTCTGTTTTTAGCCCTGTTTTTAACCCTATTGTTACCTTTACCACTCTGCGCTGGTTTCCCGCAGTGCGGCGATCTCAGTCTTAGCGTTTTTGATACACGAAAGCAATTCATCGGCAAAGGCTACCTGGCTACCCAACGCAATCATGGAAGGGTTGTGCGCCGGCCGTTTCGCCGCACCCTCGTTGCTGTGCAGTCGATCCAGCTGGAAAACCAGCCAACCGAGCCAGGAATCTTCATCGGCAGCAAGGTCACGGAGGCGCTGAAGTTCAGCCACGGTCGGTCCATCGGCGGCCAGCAAAAGCGGCCAACGATGCTCGGCAAGCCGGGCGTGCTCTGTCACCTCTTTGAGATGCGACTCCAGCGCCAGCTCCATGAGCGCAAGTGCACTCTCTTCAAGTGCCATTTTGCGCGAAGTAGCGTTCTCATCGTTCGCTACCGGCGTAGTGATCAAAAGCTCAGCCTGATAGAGCAACTGGTTCGTCCGAGCGCGAGGTGTCACTTTCGCTTGTCCTCCACATGCCACTTACCGTTCTCATACGTCGCTTTCCAACCGGTGGCTTTGCCATTCTCGTCGGTCATGACGTACTGCGCTTTATTTTTGCGCGAAAAACGAATTTGCGCCGGACGACCATCGGGATCCTCGCTGGGCGCATCAAGAATGAAATGATATTTTTCCGGTAGCTCATCAGCGTGGGCTTTGAGCTCTTTTACCAGCGGGGGACGCGTTTCACGATTTTTAGGGAATTTACTCGCCGCAAGGAAAAGACCACTGGCGCCATCGCGCAGCACATAGTGATCTTCCACTTTCTGGCATTCAAGCTCAGGCATGGGGATCGGGTCCATTTTCGGCGGTGCCACTTCCCCGCTTTTCAGCAACTTACGCGTATTCTTACACTCGCTATTAGTGCAACCGAAATACTTGCCAAAGCGGCCTGATTTAAGCTGCATTTCGCTGCCGCACTTGTCGCATTCGATGACCGGGCCATCATAGCCTTTGATCTTGAACTTGCCGGTTTCGATTTCGTAGCCATCGCAATCCGGGCTGTTCCCGCAAATATGTAGCTTACGCGTTTCATCAATCAGGTAGTTATCCATTGCCGTACCACATTTAGGGCAACGGCGTTTGGCGCGTAGGGCTTCTGTTTCGGCCTCTTCGCCCGCGTCGGATGCGACCGCTTCTTCGCCAGGAATCAAGTCAATCGTGGTTTTACAACGCTCTTTCGGCGGCAGGTTATAACCGCTGCAGCCTAAAAAGACCCCAGTGGAAGCCGTGCGAATCTGCATTTTACGACCACAGCTAGGGCAGTCGATATCTGTTGGCACCGGCTGGTTAGGACGCATGCCGTCTTCGCTTTCAGCCTGAGCAAGCTCCTCACGGAACTCCTGGTAGAACGCATCCAGCAGCGCTTGCCAATTGCGCTCCCCTTCGGCGACTTCATCTAAGCTATCTTCCATACGCGCCGTAAACGAGTAATCCATCAAATCGGGGAAGGACTCTTTCAAGCGCTCGGTAACGATATCGCCTAGTTTTTCAGCATAAAAACGGCGATTCTCGAGCTTCACGTAACCACGATCCTGAATCGTGGAAATGATCGACGCATACGTCGAGGGGCGACCAATGCCTTGTTTTTCCAACTCTTTAACCAGCGCCGCCTCGGAATAACGCGCCGGGGGCTTGGTAAAGTGCTGCTGCGGATCGAGCGCTTCCAGCGTCATAGGCGTCCCTTCCGGTAGGTCGGGCAGGCTCTGGTCTTCGTTTTTCCCCGCTGGCTTCATCACGCGAGTGAAACCATCAAACTTGAGCACACGGCCTTTGGCGCGCAGCTCATAGCCATCGACTTCCACACTCAACGTGGTGGATAAATACTCGGCCGGGGTCATCTGGCAGGCAACAAACTGGCGCCAGATAAGCTCGTAAAGCCGCTCGGCATCGCGCTCCATACTCACTAATTCAGTGGTTTTTCGCTCGACACTGGAAGGGCGAATCGCCTCGTGCGCCTCTTGCGCGCTTTCTTTGCTGCTATAACGAATGGGAGCTTCAGGCAGGTAGCGGTCGCCATATGTCTCACCGATAAACGCCCGCGCGCTTTCCACCGCCTCTTTAGAGAGATTAGTGGAGTCCGTACGCATATAGGTGATGTAACCCGCTTCGTATAAGCGTTGCGCCATGGTCATGGTTTTCTTGACGGAAAACCCTAGACGGCTACTCGCCGCTTGCTGCAACGTTGACGTAATAAAGGGAGCATTAGGCTTTGAACGGGTTGGCTTAGCCTCGCGCGAGGTGATCGCAAGGTTGGCTTTTCTCAGCGCGGCGATGCGCTCAAGCGTCTCTTTTTCCGACGTAGGTCGGAACGCTTTGCCATCTTGGCGCGCCAGCGCAAAGCGCACAAGCTCACCATCGGATGTGGCAAGATCTGCGTGAACATCCCAAAACTCTTCAGGGATGAACGCGCGAATTTCGCGCTCGCGCTCGACGATTAAACGCACCGCTACTGACTGCACACGCCCTGCGGAGAGACCTCGGGCGATTTTCGCCCACAGCAGCGGCGAAAGCATAAAACCCACTACCCGGTCGAGAAAGCGCCGCGCTTGCTGAGCCTCCACTCGCGGGATATTAAGCGCCCCAGGCGCCTTGAACGCGTCTTGAATGGCGTTTTGAGTAATCTCATTAAAGACGACGCGCTTGTAGCGCTCATTATCCCCGCCAATGGTCTCGCGCAGATGCCAGGCAATCGCCTCCCCTTCGCGGTCCAAATCCGTGGCGAGGTAGACGGCATCGGCCTTTTCCGCCAGCTTTTTTAGCTCCGCAACGACTTTCTCTTTGCCGGGCAAAATCTCGTAGTTCGCTTCCCAGCCGTTAGTAGGGTCGATACCCATTCGCCGAATCAATTGGTCGTGCGCTTTACGCTTTTTGTAAATCGCTTTCTCGTCCGCTGACATTTTGCGCGTGAGGGCGGCTTGACGAGCGCGCTCTTTTGGGTCGGAGGCTGCCTTACCCGAGCCGCTGGTCGGCAGATCACGAATGTGACCTACGCTCGACTTCACGATGAAATCGTTGCCGAGATACTTATTGATCGTCTTCGCTTTGGCGGGCGACTCGACGATGACCAGTGACTTGCCCATAGTGCTCCACTTAAATGATATGCCGGCTAACTCAGGCGGCGTTTTGAATAAAACGTTTCAATAATCAGCACGCAATGATTGGTTGGATAACATGTGCGTGAAAAAATGCGCCTACCCTACCCCACGCCTTGGCGAAGCGCCAGCCCTACCGATTCATGTGGTAAATCAGCGGGTGACGGTAGAATCTTAGCTAGACACTAGACTGCCCAACACCAAACGGCAACCTCTCCCCCTATGCAAAACAGTCAACCCTAGGCAAAACACCCGGCCCTATGTAAAACGCCCCGGCTTTCAAGCCAGGGCGTTGTGGGGCATCAGCATTTAACGTTTGCGCGTGGTTCGCTTTCGCGTCGGCGCGTTAGCCGCTGACTTATTCTGCGCCGTCGACGGCTGAGTCGCTGTCGCTTGACTTGACGAAGACGCTGACGTTTTGGCCCCCGGTGCAGGTGCCTCAGGCTTCGACGCTTCCTGCTTTGGAGCTTCCTGCTT
>JBNJFC010000013.1:18402-25141 GCA_051746485.1 Pseudomonadota bacterium | reverse complement strand
CTGATTCATGTGGTGCAGCTTTTGTTCATCGAAAGCCGCGACCCTTTCGACTACCGCGTCTTTCAAGCGCTGTTCGACATGATTCTCACCGTGCTCATTGCCATGGAGTTCAATAATTCCATCATCCGCACGATGACCAGCAAAAAAGGCTTTATCCACGTTGAAATCGTGGTGCTGATTGCGATTATGGCCCTGGTGCGGAAGTTTATGGTGCTGGAGATGGAAACCATCGACCCCTGGCAAATTGGCGCCCTGGCCGCGGCGGTATTGGCTTTGGGTGGCTGCTATTGGCTGGTGCGTCACGCCAATCGCATGAAAGATGCCTCCGAAGAGTAATCAGAAAGCTTGCGGGCAAAAAACGCTTTAACGCATACTGGCTTACGGACACTGCGCTTTTTGCGCTTACATAAAAACCATACTGTTCGGAGTTTTGCTCATTATGCAACGCCGCCACTTTTTGAAAACCGCCGGCCTGGGTGCCGCCGGGGTCGCTGCCGCCCCGTTTATTTCCACCGCTAAGGCGCAAGAGACCATCACCTGGAACATGGTCACCTCGTGGCCGAAAAACTTTCCCGCGCTGGGAACGGGTGCCAACGAATTCGCCGAGCGCATTGAAACACTTTCCGGTGGCCGCATGCGCGTGCGTGTTCACGGCGCGGGCGAGCTGGTCCCAGCGCTCGAAGTTTTCGATGCCGTATCCGCAGGCACGGCGGAAATGGGTCATTCGGCCTCTTACTATTGGCGCGGCAAGGTCGCGGCGTCGCAGTTTTTTACCGCCGTGCCTTTCGGTATGACGACTCAAGAAACCAACGCCTGGCTGTATTACGGCGGCGGTCAAGAACTCTGGGATGAAGTGTACGCCAAGCACAACCTCAAGCCCTTCCCAGTAGGAAACACTACGACACAACCCGGCGGCTGGTTTAAAAAAGAGATCAACTCACTGGATGACCTGCAGGGCGTTAAACTGCGCCTACCAGGGCTCGCTGGCGAGGCGATGAACCGCATCGGTGTGACGACCGTTAACATGCCCGGTAGTGAAATTTTCACCGCCATGCAAACCGGCTCACTGGATGCGGCCGACTGGGTAAGCCCTTATAACGATTTGGCTTTTGGCCTGCACCAAGTGGCAGATTACTACTATACCTCAGCGTGGAACGAGCCAAGTGCCATACTCGAAGGCACCGTCAACCTAGACGCTTGGAATGCCCTGCCCGACGATTTGAAAGCCGTGGTCACTGAAGCCGCCCGTGCCTCTAATCTTTCAATGATCAGCGAGTTCACCTTCCGCAACGCGCAGGCGCTGGAGACGCTGGTTAACGAGCACGACGTTAAGCTTCGTGCCTTCCCGGAAGACGTGATGCAAGCACTTTACGAGGCCTCAAACGAGGTGATTCGCGAGCAAACCGAAAACGATGCCGACTCCAAGAAAGTGTACGATTCCTACCGCACTTTCCAGGACACGGTTCGCCCCTCGACGGACAGCGGCTTGTTCACCTACCTGAAAGCCCGCGCCAACGTCGGCGCCTAAACGCGCGATTGACGCTTTACGCCACCGGGGTACGGCTAAATACCCCGGTGGCTTGCTAGTTTCAAGGTGACTTAACAATCGCTGCCATGCACGGCGCGAATGCGCCCATTGTCATCGAGCGCCACCATCACAAAATACGCTTCGGTGACTTTTTGCCGTTCATTTAAGCTCCGGCCATGGGGCGGACGCACCCAGACTTCGACATCGATCTTAATCGAGCTATGGCCAATCTCACGCACGTGTGTGTAAACACTCACCATCGACCCAGCGCGCACAGGGCTGAGAAAATCCATCGCCTCAATCGCCACCGTCGCGGTACGGCCGCCAGCCTCACGACCAGCCGCCAGCTCAGCGGCTTGGTCCATCTGATTGACCAGCCAGCCACCTGAAATATCGCCGTAAAGGTTGGTATCCTGGCGCGAAGCCAATAGCTTAAGCGTTAGCTGTCCCGTGGGGGTAGGGATGTCATCCACTTCGTTATGCAAAAGAGCCTCGTTATTTGAAAGAGTCATAATCGCGTCGCTTCTTGTGTTTATTGTTGTGAAATAGAAAAGCTGAGTTTTTACGTTTTATCCACGGCAACATTATTGCTGCGTCGCAATAATTTCTGCAGTTAACCATAAGAGGATGCGCGTTTGAATAGTAGCGCTTTATCTTTACGCCGTAGGGCAGCGCCCATTTGGCTTATCTTCCTACTGGCATTGGCGTTCACACGCGCTGATGCCCAGGTGTCACCGGTAGGCGGCACCTTAGGGGCTGTCGGCTCTGACACCATGGCGGGCTTAGTGTTGCGCTGGGGTGAGGCGCTAAAGCAGCGCCACCCTGAGGTTACGATTCAATTCCAAGCCGCCGGTTCGTCCAACGCGCCACCAGCGCTCATCGCCGGCACCACCCGGCTGGGCCCTATGTCGCGCCAGATGACGCCTGTCGAAAAGCAGGCGTTTACTAAGCGCTATGGGTACCCCCCGCGGGAGCTGAAAGTCGCCCGCGACGCGCTAGCGGTGATTGTCCACCGCCATAATCCGCTCCACTCACTATCGCGGCGCCAAGTGGATGCCATTTTCTCGACCTCCCTCGAGTGCGGTGCAAACGCCCCCATCACGCATTGGGAAGCGCTTTTGGGCCCGGCCGAGTGGCCGTTCCGTCATATTGCCCTGCATGGCCGTAACACCGCCTCGGGCACCCACGAGCTCTTTCAGCAACGCGCGCTTTGCGGCGGCGAATTTCGCCACGATATCAGCGAGCACCCAGGCAACTCGCCAGTGGTTGCTGCGGTAGGCGAATCCCCCGGCGCCATAGGCTACGCAGGCTATTCGCATTTAAATGCACAAGTAAAAGCCTTGAGTATTTATGACGCTGACGGCAACACCATCGCGCCCAGCGAAGAGGCCATTCAAACCGGGGCCTACCCGCTATCGCGCTATTTATACCTCTACGTTAACGCCCCGCCCGGTGAACCATTGCCGCCGGCTGAGAGAGCCTTGTTAGCGCTGATATTTTCACCCGAAGGGCAGAAAATTGCCCGCGCCGCCGGCTTTGTGCCACTGTCAGAGACGGTACGCCAGCAGCAAGCGCGCTGGTAATCACTGTCACGGGAATGTCATAAAGATGTCTTACGCTAAGCGACTCTCAGGAGATAGCGCCATGCGCGACGTTCACACTCCCTACAGCCTTATTCCACTGCCATGACCCCGCCATCCCGGCCCACACATTCAGCGCTTACGAGTTCTACGGACCCGAGGCGCCAACGGCTCGACCGTCTCGCAACGGCGTCCATCACGGTGGGCGCGTTTGCCGTTTTGGCCGCGATTTTGGCCATCGGCATTTTTTTGCTCTGGGAAAGCCTGCCCCTGCTCGCCATGGCGGGGACGTTTACCCTGGACACGCTCTCGCCATTGGCCTGGGGCACCTTAAAGGCTGCCCTGGCAGCGATGTTATTGGCCTTGCCTATCGCTTTAGGCGCGGCGATTTATACCGCGCTTTACATGCCGCCGCGGCTGCGCAGTCGCGTCAAGCCTGTGCTGGAAATGATGGAGGCGATCCCCGGCGTCGTGGTGGGTTTTATCGCCGGGCTGATTTTAGCCCCCTGGGTCGAGCGTCATTTAGCCAGCACGCTGGTTTTGCTGGTGTGGCTGCCTCTAAGCACGCTGCTGGCCGGGGTGTTATGGCATAGCGCGAGACAGTCTCTGCGCAAGCGCTTACCGTTCAGCTGGGCGGGGCTATGGCTTACGCCCTGGCTCATCGCGATGACACTCATTGCGCTCTGGGCGACGCCTGGCGTTGAGCACGTGCTGATCGGCGGCGATCTTCGCCAGTGGCTGGATCAACAGCTAGGGCTTAATTACGCCACGCGCAATGCCATGATTGTTGGCATGGCCATGGGGTTTGCCGTGATTCCTAGCATTTATGCCTTGGCCGAAGACGCCCTTGCCGATGTGCCCGCCTCACTGCTTGAAGGCGCACAGGCGCTCGGCGCGACTCGCTGGCAAGCGTTGTGGAAAGTCGCTCTCCCGGCGGCCGGGCCTGGGATTTTCTCGGCGGTGATGATCGGCGCCGGCCGCGCCGTCGGCGAAACCATGATCGTGCTGATGGCCAGCGGCAACACCGCCATTTTCAGCGCCAGCCCGTTTGAAGGCATGCGCTCCATCGCCGCCGCCATTGCCATTGAGCTCCCTGAGGCCGCCCCCGACAGTAGCACCTACCACGTGCTGATTTTTGCCGCGCTGGTGCTGTTTTTGTTCACCTTTTTAGTCAATACCCTGGCCGAAGTGGTGCGTTTGCGGCTGCGGACTCGCCTAAGCCGCATGGGAGGTGGAGGATGAGCCGCCTATGGCCCTGGCTATGCGCTGCAAGTGTTGCCCTCTCGCTTTTGATGCTGGCCGCGCTGTTGACACTGCTGCTGACACGTGGCCTGGGCCACTTTTGGCCGGCGACGCTGGAAAGCGTCACGCTGGACTCGGGCGAGATCATCGCCGGCGAGGCGGTGCGTGAAACGCCGCTGCCGCATCGCGACGGCGAAGAGCGGCTCTACTTCACCGGCAACCGCGACCTGAATGGTAACCGTTGGCGCTGGGTGTCGATGGAGCACATCGCCGAGCGCAGCACGCCAAGCGCGCTCGTGCGTTTGGAGCGCAGCCCCTGGGGGGATTTTATCGGCTACCTCTCTGCCTTTGAGTCAACCAGCGAACGCCTGGAAGGCGAAGCCGCCTGGCGCGCCTTGTCGGCAGCGCTTGCCCTTCCCTCCCACGAGCGCCCAAGCGCCATGCTCGTGCTGCAAAGCGCCGCCGGGGAGACGCTGCGCCAGCCACTTAATGAGATTTACCGCGCCCATCGCCCTAACGCCATGTCGTGGTGGGAAAAAACACGCTACTGGTCCCAAGGCGTATGGCAGTTCTTGAGCGAGGGGCCACGTGCCGCGAATACCGGTGGCGGCGTCTGGCCGGCTATTTTTGGCACCGTGCTGATGGTGATGGTGATGTCGGTGATCGTCATGCCATTTGGCGTGCTAGCCGCTATCTACTTAAATGAAATCGCCCATCAGGGCCGCCTTACCCGGCTCGTTCGCATCGGTGTACGTAACCTGGCGGGCGTGCCGTCGATTGTCTATGGCGTATTCGGTTTGGGCGTATTTGTATACGGCATCGGTAGCTCGCTGGACGCCTGGTTTTTTAGCGATTCGCTGCCTTCGCCCACCTTTGGCACCGGCGGGCTTTTATGGGCGTCACTGACGCTGGCGCTGTTGACCCTGCCGGTGGTGATTGTGGCCACCGAAGAGGGGCTTGCGCGCATCCCCGATGCCCAGCGCGAAGGCGCCGTCGCCCTCGGCGCCACACGCCTTGAAATGCTGACGCGCGTTGTGCTGCCCATGGCCGCCCCGGCGATGCTCACCGCGGTGATTCTGGCGGTCGCCCGCGCGGCGGGCGAAGTCGCGCCGCTAATGCTCGTGGGCGTGGCAAAACTGGCACCGCAAATGCCGGTGGATGGCGAGTTCCCTTATTTGCACGTCGAACGCAAGTTTATGCACCTGGGCTATCATCTTTTTGATACCGCCTTTCACGGCGAAGATATGCAGGCCGCTATCCCGCTGGTCTACGCGACGGCCTTGTTGTTGGTCGTTATTGTGCTGGTGCTTAATCTAACTGCCATATTTCTGCGTCATCATTTACGCCATCAACGGGGACAGTCATGTTAGCGCCGCCACACGCTTTAAATGCCGCTTACCTGACGCACTTTAGCGCAGAACAAAGCTGCCTGAATATTGAGCGCTTTAGCCTCGCTTACGCGGGTAAAATCGCGTTGCGCGAGTTAACGCTTAGCGTGCCGCGCCACCGGGTAACGGCGTTTATCGGCCCCTCAGGGTGTGGCAAGTCGACCCTTTTACGCGCTATCAACCGGCTGCACGATTTAAACGAAAGCGCCACTCACAGCGGCCGTATCGCCTTTGAGGGTGAGGATATTTATGCCGATGACATGCAGGTGTCTGAACTGCGCCGGCGTATCGGCATGGTGTTTCAAACGCCGAATCCGTTTCCGATGTCGATTTATGAAAACGTCGCCTTCGGGCTGCGTTTGCAAAAACGCATGTCTAAGCGTAAACGCGACGACATCATTGAGTGGGCGCTCACGTCGGCGGCACTCTGGGATGAGGTCAAGGATCGCTTACACAAATCCGCGTGGCAGCTTTCCGGCGGGCAGCAGCAGCGCCTCGTGATTGCCCGCACGCTCGCCGTTCAACCCGACATTTTACTGCTTGATGAACCCGCATCAGCCCTTGACCCTATTTCAACGCTAAAAATCGAGGAGCTGATTCGTAACTTAAAATCTCAGCTAACCTTAATACTGGTCACCCACAATATGCAGCAAGCCGCGCGCGTGTCGGATTACACCGCGTTCTTACACGACGGCGAACTTATTGAGTACGGCCCGACGGACCAAGTCTTCACCAACCCGCACTTACAGCGGACGGAAGACTACATTACCGGCCGAATGATATGACACCACGGCAGACAACCCCCCTATATCCCCCGAGCACCACGATAAGGAGCATTCCATGGATATCACCAGCGACAGCCATAGCCAACATATCTCTCGCCAGTTCAACCAAGAACTGGAAGAGCTAAAAACCCACCTCATGGCCATGGGCGGCCTGGTGGAAAAGCAGGTGCACGATGCCGTTATCTCGCTGCTTGAAGGCGACACCAAGCTTGCCAT
>JBNJFC010000013.1:0-18302 GCA_051746485.1 Pseudomonadota bacterium | reverse complement strand
AGAGCTAAAAACCCACCTCATGGCCATGGGCGGCCTGGTGGAAAAGCAGGTGCACGATGCCGTTATCTCGCTGCTTGAAGGCGACACCAAGCTTGCCATCAAGGTGCGCGACAGCGACCGCGAGGTTAACGACCTGCAACTGCAAATCGACGACGAATGTACCCGCGTGCTGGCTCGCCGCCAACCCGCCGCCTCTGACCTACGCCTGGTCGTAGCCGTCATCCGCGCCTCGTCGGATCTTGAGCGTATTGGGGATGAGGCGAGCAAGATCGCGCGCAATGCCATTACTTTAAGCGAGAGTGGCGCGGCCGTGCGCGGCTTGGTGGAAGTGCGCCACATCAGCGAGCACGTGCGCAAAATGCTGCGCGACGCGCTGACCTCCTTTGCCCGTTTTGACACTGACCTGGCCATTGAAGTCGTGCGCGAAGATGAGCTGGTTGACGACGAGTACAGCAGCGCCATGCGCTCGCTGGTTACCTTTATGGCCGAAGATGCCCGCTCCATTTCATCGGTACTTAGCGTGATGTGGGTTCTGCGTGCGCTAGAGCGGGTAGGCGACCACGCTGACAACCTCGCTGAGCACGTGGTGTATTTGGTCAAAGGGCTCGATATTCGTCACCAAAGCCATGATACGCTCGACCAGCAATTGGAGAAGAGCAGATAACCCAAAAAAGCGTAGAAAAAATCGCGGACGTATTACGCTATTGTCATTACTGTCATGTCCAGTATCTTATGGGCCGCTTTGCGGCCCATTTTTTTGCCAGGAATACGCCCACTATGCTGAACGCCTTTACCGCCATCGCGCAGGGCACCCGCTGGGTCTACCGCCCCGGCATGCGGCGCTATATTTTTTTACCCATTGTGGTCAATTTTCTCGTCTACGCGATACTCATCAGCGTGGTGTGGCAACGCTTTGAAGGGTGGCTTGGCTACTGGATGAGTTTGGTGCCCAGCTGGTTAGATTGGCTTGCCTGGCTGATTTGGCCGCTATTTTTCTTAAGCTTGGTTGCCGTGGTGTTTTTTACCTTCACCGTGGTGACGAGCTTGATTGCCGCACCGTTTTACGGCTTTCTTGCCGCGAAGGTGGAAGTCACCGCCACCGGGCGCGAGCCGCTCGACGACCGCAGTCTAGCGAAAGCCTCGATGGATGCCTTGGGGCGTGAGCTGGTTAAGCTCGGCTATATTTTGCCGCGCGCTATGTTGCTGTTTGTCATCAGCTGGATTCCAGGCTTGAACCTTTTCGCTCCGCTTTTGTGGGCGCTCTTTTCCGCCTGGGTGGCCGCGATTACCTACTTGGACTACCCCATGGATAACAACAAGGTCACTTTTGCCGAGATGCGCCGGCGCCTCTCTCGAAGCTGGTGGCATAGCGTAAGCTACGGCGGGCTGGTGACGTTGATTACCTGGATACCGCTGGCGAACCTGTTTTTGCTCCCCGGCGCAGTGGCTGGCGCCGTGTTGATGTGGGATGCCCACTACCGCACAGAATCCACGCCAAGCGGCGCTATCGTGCGTTAAAGCGTCGTTTCGGGATTAGCCGGCAAGCCGCTCTTTGGGAAACACGCAGCGAAACCGGGCGCCTTCCCCGGGGTGAGAGTCAATCGCGAGCTGCGCGTCATGGCGCAGCAGCACGTGCTTGACGATCGCAAGCCCGAGCCCGGTGCCGCCAGTCGCCGTGCTACGCCCTTTATCCACGCGATAAAAGCGCTCGGTGAGGCGTGGAAGATGCACCGGATCGATCCCTTCGCCATCATCTTCCACTTCGATGTAGGCGTCACGCTCACCCATTTGCCAGCGCAGCGTAATGTGACTATCGGGTGGCGTGTAACGCACGGCATTAAACACAAGGTTGGAGATCGCGCTACGTAGCTCTTGCTCGCTGCCGCTAAGCTTGGCATCGCTCGCTATGTCGACATCAATGGTTTGCTGGCCTTTTGACAACGCCAGGGCGTCTTCGCGCACACCTTCCAATAACGCCGCTACGTCGATTGGTTGGTGATCCTCACCGCCTTGATCGATCTCCAGGCGCGAGAGTAGCAACAGGTCGTTGACCAAGTTCTGCATCCGCGTGGTCTGCGCCTGCATTTGCTCAATGCCGCGGCCCAACCGCGGCGGCAGCTGCTCCGCTAAGTCGCTATAGGTTTCTAGGTAGCCGGAAATTACCGTCAGCGGCGTTCGCAGCTCATGCGAGACATTGGCCACGAAGTCGCGGCGCATCTGCTCTAAGCGATGCAGACGGGTAATGTCGCGGGCCATTACCAAGCGCTCATCGTCGCCATATAAGGTAATTTGATACTGCAGAATGCGCCGCTCGTCGATGGGTGAGGAAAGCGTTAGCGGCTCGCTGTAATCACGGGAATTGAAGTAGCTGATAAAGCGCGGGTCGCGTAGGAAATTGGTGATGTGTTGGCCGCGGTCAAGTTTGATTTTCAGCCCCAGCATCTTAGCGGCGGCGCTGTTCCACCACTCCAAATCCCCATGCCGGTCGAGCATCACCACGCTATCGCGCATGGCTTCTGAGGATTCTTGAATCCTGGCAAGCGTCGCACGCAGGCGGTTTTGTGTCAGACGTTGGCTTTTTTGGTAGCGATAGAGGCGATCAAAAAGTTCGCCCCAAATCCCGGGAGCGGCTGGCGGCTCATCGTGGGGGGAGCGCGTCAGCCAGCGGTAAAGCGCGCGCAGGTGGTAAAGGTGATACCCAAGGCAAATACCAAGGCCAACGGCCAACCCCAAGCCCGGCACACCCAAAATCGCTCCCAGCGCCGCGCCTACGACCGAGAGCCACACTAGACGCCAAATTTCACGGCTCCACAGGCGCACGGTTACCCTCGCGCGGAGAAGCGGTAACCTGTGCCGCGTACCGTTTGAATGAGCCGGTTATGCTCACCCAGCGCTTTGCGCAGCCGGCGAATATGCACGTCCACGGTACGCTCTTCGACATAGACATTGCCGCCCCAGACTTGGTCAAGTAACTGGCCACGCGTGTAGGCGCGCTCTTGATGGGTCATAAAAAACTGCAATAACCGGTACTCGGTAGGCCCCATATCGACCGATTTACCGTAGGAACTCACACGGTGGCTAGCGGGATCAAGCAGTAGCCCTTCAATTTCAATAGGGTCTTCCACGCCGCGCGGTGTGGTTCGGCGCAACACGGCTTTGAGCCGTGCGACCAGCTCACGAGGGGAAAACGGCTTGGTAATGTAATCATCGGCGCCGGCTTCCAAGCCCTGGATTTTATTGTCCTCTTCGCCTTTGGCGGTGAGCATAATAATCGGTAACTCAGCGGTGGTTTCTTCACGTTTTAGACGCCTGGCCAGCTCAATGCCGCTGGTGCCCGGCATCATCCAGTCAAGCAGCAAAAGGTCGGGCTGGTGATCTACCACCATCGAGTGAGCATCCTGGGCGTTATCCGCTTCGAGTACGTGATAGTCAGCCATTTCCAGCGCTACCGCGATCATTTCACGAATCGGCGCCTCATCATCGACGATCAAAACGGTCTTGGCGGTCATTCCAGAGCCTCACGGTGCTTAAGACGAAAAAGTTCAACAAGACATTTCTATGACGATCACACCATGACTTGATGACAATTACGTGACACCCGAGGTTTTACCCTGCACTGGGCCATAAACTCAAGGCAATCCCGGCAAAAACGACCAGCCCTGACCAGTGATTATTCAAAAAAGCCTGGAAACAGCGCTGCCGCTCGCGGTGGCGAATCAGTGCTTGCTGATGAATAAAGGTTGCCAGCATGGCGGCGAGCCCCAGCCAGAAGAAGCCCCCCAACGCCAAGCGCCAGCCCACTGCGGCGAGTAGCAAAAGAGTGGCAAGCTGCAGCAAGCCGATGATCAAACGATCCGCACGACCAAACAGTACGGCGGTGGATTTGATCCCGATTTTAAGGTCGTCATCGCGGTCCACCATGGCGTACTCGGTGTCATAAGCGACCGTCCATAGCACGTTGGCGAAAAACAGCATCCAGCCTTCCAACGGTACGTACCCCAGCACCGCGCCGCACGCCATGGGGATCGCCCAGGAGAACGCCGCCCCCAAAAACACCTGCGGGAAGTGGGTATAGCGCTTCATAAACGGGTAGATAAACGCCAGAACCAACCCGCCGAGCGAGAGCAAAATGGTGAACAGATTGGTAAACAGCACCAGCACAAACGCGATAGCCACCAGCCCCACAAACAAAAGCTGGGCTTCACGCTCGCTAATGCGACCATTGGCCAGCGGGCGGTCTTTCGTGCGTTTGACGTGCCCGTCGAAGTGACGATCAGCGTAGTCATTGACCACACAGCCCGCCGCCCGCATGACGTAAACCCCCGCCACGATAATCAGCAGCACATCCCGCCCGGGCAAGCCTTGGGCCGCGATCCACAGCGCCCACAGCGCTGGCCACATCAAAAGCCAGGTGCCAATCGGTCGGTCTAACCGGGTCAGGTGAAGAAAATCGGGCACGCGAGCCCAGCCAATCGGCCGCAGTAGAGAACGATCCATGCTTACCTCATATAAAGACAAACGCTAATCTGGCTAGCCTAGCGCGAAGGCAGCGACAACGCATCCGCCATGGCAGGTAAAAAATACTCCTGCACCAGCAGCGGCATGCCGGCGTGCTGAAACTGCGACCGCCGCCCCCAGAGACTCTCAACGTGGGTAAAGCGCGGCGGCTGGGTAGTCACTTGCAGCGGGCCACGCACTAACCCTGGCTGTTGAAACAGCCAGCTACCCAGGGAGCGTTCGCCCAACGCTTCCAAGCGCTGACCTCGTAGCTGGGGCAGCGGCGCCACCGAGCGCGCCACCACCCAGGGAGTGCCATCCAGGCACAGCGCCACTTCGCGGCGCCACGCATAGTGGCGGTGCCCAATCCCGAGCGCCATGGCCTCATCGGCAAACACGTCGCCCACGTTCTGGCGTAGCAAGCACACCTGAAATTTACGCCCTTCACCGGCCGCTATCAGCCGAGCGGTCAGCGAGTCGGTAGACGCTACCCAGCGCCACCAAGGGAGCGACATGGCCGGGCGCGCCGCCCTGACCGGCATCCAGCGCGTCACGGGGCAACCGTGCCCATGAGTAAGCGTTAAGCCAGTATACTGCAAAACCCGCCTCTCCCTAGAAAACCACAACCGCGGCCAATCATGACGATTGCTCCCACCACGCGAAAGCCCGCTAGTGTACCATGCCGGTATGATTGGCTTTTTCCGCTTTTTTTAGCTAGATAGGTAACTTATGTCGATACCCCACGCCGATTTAGTCATTATTGGCACCGGCATGGCCGGCGTTGGGCTGGCACGCGCACTCCGTCGTGAAGGCGATACGCGACGCCTCACGCTGATCAGCGCCGACAGCGGCGACGACTACAGCAAACCGCTGCTCTCCACCGGGTTTGCCAAACAGCTGGCCCCGGATAAGCTCGCCCAGCGCAATGCCGGTACTCTCGCCGAAGCGCTTAACGCCACGCTGCTCACCCACACGCCGGTGACTGCCATCGACCCAGAGGCGCGGCGGCTGACGCTGGATGACGGCAGCGAATACGCCTACACCCAACTCGTGCTGGCCACGGGGGCTGCCCCACGCGCGCCGTTTGCCATTCCCAGCGAGTGCGAAGCGCGCTGCTTTAGCATTAACGACCTTGATGACTACCGCCGCTTTCACACCGCTCTCGGCCACAGGCCCGCTCGCGTGGCGATTGTCGGCGCCGGGTTAGTGGGCTGTGAGTTTGCCAACGACCTGCACGCCGGCGGCCATCGCGTTAGCCTTATCGCCCCCGAGAGCGCCCCGCTACCGCGCCTATTGCCTGAGCCACTCGGCCACGCGCTGGGGGACGCCTTTGCCGATGCCGGTATACAGTTAGCGCTGGGTCGCTCCCTTGAGCGTATCGCCTCTGGCGACGCTTCGAGCGTAGCGCTCACGCTGGATAACCATGACACCCTCGAAGCGGATCTTGTGCTGCTGGCCACCGGCCTTGCACCACGCACCGCGCTTGCCGCTGTGGCCGGGCTTGAGGTCTCCGCCAGCGGCATTGCGGTTGACCGCACCCTGCAAACCTCGCACCCCGATATTTTCGCCCTCGGTGACGCGGCTTGCGTGGCCGGCGTGAACGCCATGTACGTGCAGCCGCTCCAAGCCAGCGCCAAAGCCCTGGCCAAAACGCTCACCGGCACGCCCACACCGGTCCACTTCGGCGCCTGGCCGGTGATAGTGAAAACGCCGCTGTTACCAGTGGTGACCTACCCGCCCCTGACCACGCCGGAGCGCTGGCGCATCGAGGCAGACGGCGCGGATATGACCGCACTCGCCGAAGATATAGACGGACGTTTGATCGGTTTTGCGTTGACAGGCAGCTGCGTGAGAAGGAAAGTGGAGCTTTCCAGAGCCGCCCCTGCGCTGCTAGGCTGATTTTCACTGCCTTACGCGCTACGCTTATGGCGCTGGCTTGCAGCCGATTTTGACCGCTGCTGTACAAAGCAGTGTATAAAAATAGCGTTTGATAACGCCCTAACACCCGAGCTAAAAATACCGGAGATACCTAATGCGCAAACCTGAACTCGCCGCCGCCATTGCCGAAAGCGCCGATCTGTCAAAAGACAAAGCTGGTCAAGTATTGAACGTGATCCTTGATGAAATCACCAACAGCGTCGCCAAAGGCGATGATGTATCCCTGATTGGTTTTGGCACCTTCACCGTGCGTGAACGTGCCGCCCGCACCGGCAAAAACCCGCAAACGGGCGAACCCCTGCAGATCCCGGCGAGCAAGAACGTGGCCTTCAAGCCAGGTAAAGCGCTGAAGGATGCGGTTTCCTAATGAAGCTTACGCTGGCGCTGTGGTTACTCGGCTTTTTGCTTAAGCGTGCTCTGAGGCGCAAGCCGCGCTTTCGCGAGCAGCTTGAGCGCATGCGCGGCTTGGATTGGGGAATCGCCACCGAAGACTTGAAGGTCGCCCGCTACTACCGAATGTCACCCAACGGTGTCACGACGGCCAAAGGGTTGCCGGTGGACCTCGACCTTGAGCTACGCTTTCGCGATCAAGACAGCGCGCTACGCATACTCAAAAAGCCCACCCAGCAGGCATTTCTCGATGGCATGGTGGCGGGCGATGTCCGCATTGTTGGCGACTCAGCCGATATGAATAAGCTGCAAAAATTGCTGAAGTATTTGTAACTTTTATTCACCCAGCCGCTTCTAGCCTATCGTTCGCCCCGCTGCCTAACCGCTGCGGGGCGTTTCTTTTATCGGCCACCGCCATAGCCACTTGCCTCGTCAGTATCTATACTAAAGTCTAAAATAATTCACTGATAAGAGCTTCTATGCCTATCGCATTGCCCCTGCGGCGTCTCTGGACCCTGGATAAATTCGCTTACAGCCTGCGCGTTTTTCTCGCCTTTAGTGGTGCGTTGGCCTTCGCCACGCTGTGGGGGAACATTAGCTTTGTCATTCCGCTGTTTCTTGGCATTATCGCCAGTGCCCTCTCCGAGACCGACGATAGCTGGCAAGGGCGGTTACAGGCCCTAATCGTAACGCTTGTCTGCTTTACACTTGTCTCGCTGATAGTGCAGCAGCTCTTTCCTTGGCCGTGGTTGCTGGCGCTTTGGCTACCGAGCGCCGCGTTTGGCCTGATTATGCTCGGCGCTATCGGCCAGCGTTACGCCACCATCGCCTCCGGCACGCTGATTCTCTCCCTTTACGTCATGATCAATATCGCGCAGCACGGCGGCGTGGATGACGATGTCGCCTTTCGCCAGCTGTTGTTGCTGATTGGTGCGGCTTGGTATGGGCTTATTTCGGTGGCATGGTGCGCGCTGTTTTCGCGCCAGCCGGTCAAGCAGAGCATGGCGCGGCTGTATAAAGCGCTCGGCCGGTACCTGGTGTTGAAATCGGCACTGTTTGAACCCGTACGGGGCGTCGATATTCACGCCCGGCGCGTGGCGCTGGCACGCCAAAACGGCCAAGTCGTGGCGGCGCTGAATCACGCCAAAGAGATACTTTTGCGCCGCATGGAAGGACAACGCGGCAACCGCAAGCTCAATCGCTACCTGCAGATTTACTTCATCGCCCAGGACATCCACGAACGCGCCAGCTCCACCCACTATCCCTACAGCGCGCTGACCGAGGCGTTTTTTCATCACGACGTACTGTTTCGCTGCCAGCGGCTGTTGGATCAACAGGGGCTGGCCTGCCGCCGATTGGCAAAATCACTGCTGCTTGACCGCGCCTTCGACCACCGCCAAAGCGAAGAAGCGCTGGCGGATTTACGCGCCTCCATCGCTAACCTGCGCGACCGTGATAAGCCCGAGTGGCGTCCGCTGATTCAGCCGCTCAATGCGCTCGCTGATAACCTCACCACGTTGGAAGCGCAAATTGCCAGCGCCCACAACCCCGATGCCAGCGAGCCGCGCCGCGATACCGCCCTGCTTGACCGCTCGCCGGGGAGTTTCGTCGAAGCGTGGAGGCGCGTGCGAATCAATTTAACCCTAGGCTCGCCCACCTTTCGCCATGCGATACGTCTCTCGGTGGCGCTACTGGCGGGGTACTTGCTGCTGCAGTGGCTCGACCCCGAGCAGGGTTTTTGGATTTTGCTCACCACGCTGTTCGTCTGTCGCCCCAACTACGCCACCACGCGCCGTTTTCTGGTCAAGCGTATTCTTGGCACCGTACTGGGGCTTTTCGTGGGCTGGGCGTCGATTAGCCTTTTCCCGCAACCCAGCGTGCAGAGTCTGATCGCTATCGCGGCGGGGGTGACATTTTTCGCCACTCGCGAGAAGCACTACATGATCGCCACCGCCTCGATCACCCTGTTGGTGCTGTGCAGCTTCAACCAGGTAGGCGACGGTTTTGATCTGATTTGGCCGCGGCTGTTTGATACCTTGATCGGCGCACTGATCGCGGGGCTTGCGGTGTTTTTTATTCTGCCCGATTGGCAGGGCCGCAAGCTTTATCGCGAGGCGGCGAAGGTGCTCGATAGCCAGCGGCGCTATCTCGACGAGGTGATTCATCAGTACGAAACCGGCAAGCAGGACGACCTGGCCTATCGGCTGGCGCGGCGCAATGCCCACAACAGCGATGCGGCGTTCTCGACCCAGATGAACAATATGCTCCACGAGCCGGCGTACTACCGCCAACTGGAGACGGAGCACGGCCTGCGTTTTCTGGTGCTCTCGAACACCCTGCTCAGCCACCTTTCGGCCCTTGGCGCCCATCGCCACCGCCTGACTGACGACGAAGACGACGTCACGCTGGTGCCGGTGGCCAAGCACGTCAGCGCGCTTCTCGGTGAGCTTGCCGAACGACTGCGAAACCGCCAGCCCACGGATGACCTTACCGAGCAGGTTGCGACGTTACTGCGCCAGCTGGAAACGCCGACAGCACGGGAAGAGCAGGCGGTGACGCTCTACCGCCCCATGCAGAGCCAGCTGCGCTTGATCGCCGAGCAGCTAACGCCACTGGCCAACGCCGCCAACCGGCTAATCGCGATCAAGACGCCCTCTGCATCACCCCCTCCATCACCAACGCCGCCTGGGTGACGTCCTACACTTGTCCGTAACGCCCCGCAGCATCGCCGAGCCAGCGGCGCACCAGTACAGCAGTGGCATGGGCGTCGCCTTGTAACGCTTGCGCCAGCGCCGTAACGCGCTCTAATAGGTCGGCATCGCGCTCAAGATCGGCGATTTTCATCTGCGCCAGCCCCGTCTGACGGGTACCGAGCACCTCGCCCGGGCCGCGCAGTTCCAAGTCTTTTTCGGCGATGCGAAAGCCGTCGGTGGTTTCGCGCATAACGCCGAGCCGCTCGCGGGAGCTTTTCGACAGCGGCGGGTGATAGAGCAGCACGCAAAAACTCTCAGTGCTCCCGCGCCCGACCCTGCCTCGCAGCTGGTGGAGTTGAGAAAGCCCTAAGCGTTCAGGGTTTTCGATGATCATCAAGCTGGCATTGGGCACATCCACGCCCACCTCAATCACCGTGGTGGCGACAAGCAAATCCAGCTCTCCGGCTTTGAACGCGTCCATCACCTCGGCTTTCTCGGCGGCTTTCATGCGGCCGTGGACCAGGCCAATCGCCACCTCGGGCAGTGCCTCGGTCAGCTCGTCGCGAGTCACTTCCGCCGCCTGGCACTGCAGCACCTCAGATTCTTCGATCAGCGTGCACACCCAGTAGGCTTGACGGCCGTCACCGCAGGCGCGGCGAATACGCTCGACTACCTCGGGGCGGCGTTCATCAGACACCACCACGGTTTTCACCGGCGTGCGCCCCGGCGGCAACTCGTCGATCACCGACACATCCAGATCGGCGTAAACGCTCATGGCCAAGGTGCGCGGGATGGGCGTCGCGGTCATGATGAGCTGATGCGGCGTCAGCCCGCCCGCTTCGCCCTTTTCTCGCAGCGCCAGGCGCTGGTGCACGCCGAAACGGTGCTGCTCGTCGATAATTGCCAGCCCCAAACACTGGAAATGCACATCGTCCTGAAACAACGCGTGAGTGCCCACCACCATGCGCGCCCGGCCATCGGCAATCGCCGCTTTGGCGTCCAACCGCGCTTTGCCTTTGAGCTTACCCGCCAACCACGCGACCTCGATGCCTAGCGGTTCAAACCACGCTTTGAAGGCGCGGTAGTGTTGCTCAGCGAGGATTTCGGTAGGCGCCATGATCGCCGCTTGGCAGTTACCCGCCAGCGCCGAAAGCGCCGCCATGGCCGCAACCACGGTTTTGCCCGAGCCCACATCGCCCTGCACCAAGCGCAGCATCGGCGCGGCGCGGGCCAGGTCAAGGCCGACCTCCTCCAGCACGCGGCGCTGGGCGCCGGTCAGCGCAAACGGTAGCTGGGCGAGAAAGCGCGCCTGTAGGCTACGCCCGGAGGGCAACGCTGGCGCACCATCGGATTGAATGCGCAACCGCACCTCGCGCAGGCTGAGCTGATGCGCCAACAGCTCCTCCAGCGCCAGCCGTCGCGTGGCCGGGTGCTGACCGCTGGTCAGCTGCTCGATATCGACATCGGGGGGTGGCTGGTGCAGTAGGTGCAGGCTGGCGTGCAAACCGGGTAGGCGAAAGCGCGCCAATAGCGCCTCAGGAATCACATCCGGCAGCGCGTGTGGGTCGCTATCAAGAAGGTCGAGCGCTTGTTCGCCCAGCGCGCGCAGGCGGGTTTGATTCAAGCCTTCGGTGGTCGGGTACACCGGCGTGAAGTACTCCTCCACCGGCGCGGTACCTGGCGTCGTCAAGCGGTATTCCGGATGGTAAAGCTCTAAGCCCGTCGCCCCCGCGCGGGCCTCGCCAAAGGCGCGCACGGTAACGCCTGGGCGGAGCTGTTGCTGCTGCGCGGGCGAAAAGTGAAAAAAGCGCAGGCTGATAATGCCGCTGGCGTCGCGTAGGCGCACCAGCAGGCTACGGCGGCGCCCTTTGACCACGTCAGCGGCGGTGACCTCACCTTCGACCACCGCTTCTTGCCCGGCGCGCAACGTACCCATGGGCGTGAGATGCGTGCGGTCTTGGTAGCGCAGCGGCAGGTGAAAGAGAATATCGCTGACCCGCTCGATCCTCAGGCGCGAAAGCTTTAACGCCAGCGCTTCACCGACGCCTTTTAGCGCCGTGATCGGGGCGTTAAGCGTGCTCATGAGACGGCGCTTTCCTCATCGAGGATGGGCTGTCCATGTACCGGCTGACGGCAGTGGGAAATCGCCTGAATCAGCGCTTCGATGGCTTTGGGCCGCGGAAAGCTCGCCCGCCAAGCAATTGCCACGGTGCGAGACGGCGCGGGCGCCGCAAAGGGGCGGCTGACCAGCATGGCGTTTTCATACGCATCGGTACCCAGCGCCGATTGGGGCAGCACGGTAATCCCCAGTTTGGAGGCCACCATATGGCGAATCGTCTCTAGCGAGCCGCCTTCGGCAATCAGCGTGTTGTGCGGGCTATTGAGCTTCTGCGTGATCGCCGGGCAGGCTTCAAGAATCTGGTCACGGAAACAGTGTCCTTCTCCGAGTAACAGCAAGCGCTCTTCGAGCAAATCCTCTTTATGGATGGTCTCACGCTCAACCCACCGGTGGCTGGCGGGCATTAACACCTCAAAATGCTCCTCGTAGATCGGCTTGGTCACCACGTCGGTTTCGGTGAACGGCAGCGCCACGATAATCACATCCAACTCGCCGCTACGGAGCTTGCCGCGCAGGTTTCCGGTCATCCCTTCTTCAATATAAAGCGGCATTTGCGGTGCCGCGTTGGCAAGCGCCGGGATCAAATGCGGAAACAGATACGGCCCGATGGTGTAGATCGCCCCAATGCGCAGTGGGTTGGCGAGCTGGTCTTTGCCTTCGCTGGCCATGGCATAAATCTGGCTGCTTTGCTCTAGCACGCGCTGCGCCTGGGCGACGATTTTCTCCCCCAGCGGGGTGACCTGGACGGTCGATTTTGAGCGCTCAAACAGCGCGGCTTCTAGTTCTTCTTCGAGCTTTTTCACCGCCACCGAAAGTGTGGGCTGAGAGACATGGCAGCGCTCTGCGGCGCGGCCAAAGTGGTGTTCTTGGGCAAGGGTTACGATATAGCGCAGTTCTGTTAGAGTCATAGCGGCGCCGTGGCATCCTCTGTTAGTCACCGGTGTGTCGTCGTCACCCGTGCGACTAGGTTCGTTTTCAACGGGGTCCGATCTCGACTGGCTGGCCCAACGCCTGCCGACGCCCCAGCCCTTTTATGTATTTTAAAGGAGGGAGGCGGCCGCTAATAGGGATTATTTATTGCGAGGAGAGCAACATGGCATTAACCGTACTGATTATCGGCTGTGGCGATATTGGCATCACCTTAGGGCGCGAGCTTTTAGACAAAGGCCACCGCGTGATTGGCGTGCGTCGCCACATTGAAGCGCTAAAAGGCACCGGCATCGAGCCGTTGGCGCTAGATCTCGACACGCTTGATGACGCTGACGCCAGCGCGCTGCCCCAGTCAGATTATGTGATTTACACCGTTAGCGCCGACCATTTTGAAGAGAGCGCCTACCGCAGCGCCTACCCTGGCGGGCTTAAAAACGTCCTCAAGGTGCTTGAACAGCATAAAACCGCGCCTAAGCGCGTGTTGTTTGTTTCGTCTACCAGCGTTTACGGCCAGCAAGAGGGCGAACTCGTCAACGAAGAGAGCCCGACGGAATCGACTAGCTTTTCCGGCGTATTGATGCGCGAGGCAGAACAGGCGCTGATTGACCATCCTATTCCCGGAACGGTGGTGCGCTTTTCGGGGATTTACGGGCCGGGCCGCGACCGCTTGATCCACCAAGTGGTGGAAGGTCGGGTAGCCGCCATAACGCCGACGGTTTACTCCAACCGTATTCACCGCGACGACTGCGTGGGCATTTTGACCTACTTTATCGACTGCCAAGAGCGAAACCAGCCGCTGGATGCCCTTTACCTTGCCAGCGACTGCGAACCGGCAGCATTACACAACGTCATGATGTGGCTCGCGTCACAGCTCAAGGTTGAAGCCACCCAGACCATGCAATCGCCGCTGAGCCGCCGCACCAGCAAACGATGCGATAACTCACGTCTGCTGGCCAGCGGCTACACCTTCCTCTACCCCAGCTTCCGCGAAGGATATACGCAGGTACTCAAAGCCGGCGGTTTTTTAACCGAGAAGGAGACGTAGCCCTAGGCTTTTACCCCGGGGTGGCACGCCATCTTCGCCCGGGCATTTAGTCGCCTAGCACCATGACGCCTTCGGCTTCGACCTGAGCGCCTTTGGGCAGCGCTTTCACACCGACAGCAGCACGAGCAGGATAAGGCGAAGCAAAGAATTCCTCCATCACGCGGTTAACGATGGCGAAGTTCTCCAGATCCACCAGGTAGAGGTTGAGCTTAACGACATCGCCAAGCGATCCCGCCGCTTCTTCACACACGGCCTGCAGATTGGTAAAGACTTGCCGCGCTTGCGCTTCGAAGTCGTCCGACACCAGCTCCATGGTGGCCGGGTCGAGCGGAATCTGGCCTGACATATACACGGTATTACCCGCTTTGATCGCCTGGGAATACGGGCCAATCGCGGCCGGGGCTTTCTCAGTATTAATCACAGCTTTATTACTCATAATGAGCACTCCTTATGGATAAAAGAAAAAATATGAGGGGTATAAGAGAGATTACTTACCCAAGCGGGTGATTTTGCCCACGTTGGGGAGATTGCGAAGTCGCTTGATAATGCGCGCGAGGTGAACGCGGCCTTTCACCGCCAAGGTGACATTGACCGTCGAGAGGCGGGCATCGCGCTCCTCGATACCGATACGCTCGATATTGGCATCGGCATCGGTCACCAGGCCCGCAAGCTCAGCTACCAGACCGCGACGGCTTTCGATTTCGATACGCAGCGCAACGGGGAAGTCGATATCGATATCCTCCGCCCACTGCAGCGCGAAAAGTTTTTCGGCGTCGGTTTTATCCACCACGTTGTTGCACTCCGCGCGGTGAACCACCAGGCCTTTGCCGACCGAAAGATGGCCGACCACGGCATCGCCGGGTAACGGATGGCAGCAGCGGGCAAAGCTTGTCACCATGCCTTCGCTACCGCTAATAACCACCGGCTGACTGCTATCCGCTTGTGCCGGCGAGGCATTGCCATCGGCCAAGTCGACCATCCGCCTTGCCACCGCATGCGCGACCCGCGTACCCAGGCCTATCGATTCCAACAGGGCATCTTGGTCGCTTACCTCAAGCTCCTTTAATGCACGTTTGATGACCGTAGAATCGAGTTCTTCCAGGCTGGTTTCGAACAATGAAAGCGACTTATTTAAAAGCCGATGGCCCAGCTGAATCGCCTCGGCTTGCTGTTGATGCTTAAGTGCGTGACGAATCGCCGAGCGCGCCTTCGCCGTGCTGACAAAATTCAGCCAGGCAGCGTTAGGGCGTGCCGCCGGCGCGGTGATGATTTCTAGTGTCTGCCCGCTTTCCAGCCGGGTAGAGAGCGGTGCCAGCTGACGGTCAATCCGGCAGGCGATGCAGTTGTTGCCGATATCGGTGTGTACGGTATAGGCAAAATCAATCACGGTGGCGCCCTGGGGAAGCTCCATGATGTCGCCTTTGGGCGTAAATACGTAGATATCGTCGGGGAAAAGATCGTTTTTAACGTGTTCGATAAATTCAAGCGAATCGCCGGCGTGGCGCTGCATCTCCAAAAGCCCTTTCACCCAGGCGCGGGCACGGGCGCGGCTACCCTCAGCGATGGGGTGTTCGGTTTGGCCCGCTTTGTAAAGCCAGTGGGCGGCAATGCCATTATTAGCCATCGCCTCCATCTCACGGGTACGTATTTGCACTTCAATGGGCATCCCGCGAAAGCCAAAAAGCGTCGTATGCAAGCTTTGATAGCCGTTGGCCTTTGGGATCGCGATATAGTCCTTAAAGCGCCCCGGCACGGGCTTATAAAGGTTATGCACCACGCCCAAAATACGGTAGCAACTGGCGACATCTTCAGTGACAATGCGAAAGGCAAACACGTCCATGATCTCAGCGAATGGCTTACGCTGATCGCGCATTTTGCGGTAAATCGATAGCAGGTGCTTTTGGCGCCCCATCACCGTACCGCTGAGCCCTTCGTCATCCAGGCTCTGCTGCAATGACACTTGAATCTCGCGCATAGCGCTACGCCGGTTCCCACGCGCGCTGGCCACCGCCCGTTTGATGCGCTCGGCGCGCATGGGGTAGATGGCCTGAAACGAAAGATCCTCAAGCTCGACGCGGATGGTATTAATGCCCAAACGCCCGGCAATGCGGGCGTAAATTTCCAGGGTTTCGCGGGCAATCCGGCGTTTTTTATCCGGCCGCAGGGCGCCTAGCGTGCGCATGTTATGTAGGCGATCCGCCAGTTTGACGATAATCACGCGGATATCCCGCGACATCGCCAACACCATTTTCTGGAAATTTTCCGCCTGGGCGACGGCTTTATCTTCGAACGTAATTTGGGTGAGCTTAGAGACGCCATCGACAAGTTCGGCCACGGGTTTGCCGAACTGCGTTTCCAACGCTGGCTTAGCCACGCTGGTATCTTCGATGACATCGTGCAACATGGCCGCCATCAGGCTCTGATGGTCCATGTGCATATTGGCCAGAATATTGGCCACCGCCAGCGGGTGGGTCACATAGGGCTCGCCGGAGCGGCGGCGCTGGCCATCATGGGCCTGCTCGGCGTAGTAGAAGGCGCGTTTAACCTGCTGAATCTCATCCGGAGGAAGGTAGCCGCCAAGTCGATCCGCTAGGTCATCAATGGTAAACATTTACGCGCCTCTATCGCTGTAAGGTTCGCTTATCAGTCGTCGACCGGGAGGCTTGCGGCTACCGGGCGGGCGCGTACCGGCGCTTCCACTGGCTCATCCAGCACGGTGTGATCGACCAGGCCAGCGGCGATTTCGCGCAGCGCCATGACGGTGGGCTTATCGTTTTCCCAAGGCAGCAGGGCATCACGCGAGCCACGCGCGAGCTGGCGCGAACGATGGGTGGAGATCATCACGAGCTTGAAGCGGTTTTCAACGTGATCTAGGCAGTCTTCAATGGTAACTCGAGCCATGGGGGCTTTCCTGTAATGACGGCACCGGGCCGACGCCGTTGAGATTCGCTAACGGAGCCGGCCCAGCAAAAAAGAGGATTTTCACGACCTAATAGATTACTCGACGCTAGGCGCCTGTGACAAGAGCGCATCCAGCAGCGGCGCATGGTGTTCCCGCATGGAAGCCAGGGTAATACGGCGGCTAATGACCAGCGATTTAAGTTCTTCAAGGGCCGTGGTGAAATCGTCGTTGATCACAAGATAGCCGTACTCGTCATAGTGCGACATTTCACTGATCGCGTCGCGCATGCGCCGCGCAATAATGGCGTGCTCGTCGGTGCCTCGGCTCGCCAAGCGACGTTCCAGTTCACTGCGTGAGGGTGGCAAGATAAACACCGACACCGCCTCGGGCATCTGCTCGCGTACCTGGCGGGCGCCCTGCCAGTCGATTTCCAGGATCACGTCCTGCCCCACGTCGAGTAGCGTCTGCACGGCCTTACGCGAGGTGCCGTAATAGTTATCGAACACCTTGGCATGCTCAAAAAACTCACCGCGCGCGATCATCGCCTCAAAGTCCGCCACGCCGGTAAAGTGATAGTTGACGCCATCGACCTCCCCGTCGCGCTGGGCACGGGTGGTGTGCGATACCGAGACCTGAATGCCATCCAGGCTCTCAATCAGCTCGCGAACCAAGCTGGTTTTACCTGCCCCCGACGGCGCAGAAACAATAAACAGTGTACCTTGGGACATACGCGCTTCCCTTGTTGGCGAAGTAAACTCGTGCGAGAGCAGTGTACGGAAGGGCCGCAGTATCGCACACCCACTGCCTCGACTGTAGCGTTTCGCCTTACCAGGAGGCCCGGATGCGCCGTACGCTTTTTATCCAACGGCGCGTAAAAACGCTTCCTGAGTCGCGAAGCGCGAAGGGAGTGGATACAAGCGCGGCATCCGCAGGATGCCCTTGCTGTCGATTTGCACAGTGCCTATCATGAAGGCGTCGACACGACCTACCGAAGGGCATTCGGAAAGGTACGTCTGTGGAGACGATGTGAGACCTGGGGGATATGAGTTGGCTCGCCACCGTAAAAATCCCCACTGGGACTTTTGCGGCGATAACCAAGCCATTCCCTCGGGCAATCGTCTTTGAAGCAGAAACCAGGAAGGTGACGACCTGGGAATCCCCCACCACAAGCGCCTTAGCGCTGCAGGTGGCGGGAAGATGCCAACGAGATCCCTCGCCACTGGGCGCCGTTGGCACCCCTGCACATTGACGACCCTGTCACACCCATTACTCAGTTTAAGCTAAGCCGCTTGGCGAATGACCGTGCCGGCTGTTTAGCCGCGTTAGATACCGTTCCCGAGGGCGAGCTGCGTTACACGCCGCTAGCCGATTATTCGCCCACCGCTAACTGCCCGCTTTCCAATATGGTGCGCATGCAGTCCAGCAGCGTCGCGTTCAACCATAGCTTCGTAGCGTCCTGCCCGCTAGCACTGGCGTGGGTGATGTATGAGCGCCATGTGCTGCAACCTGCAGCCGAGGAGATGATGGGCAGCCGGGTCAGCCAAGTGAACCACGTAGGTAGCTTTGCCTGTCGCAACGTGTACGGCCGCGAGAACGGGCGACCCAGCGAACACGCCACCGCCGAGGCGTTGGATGTGGTGGGGTTTCAGTTTGAGAACGGCCAACGCATTACGCTAATCAACCACTGGGATGGTCAACTACCTCCGGCTGAAGCCGGAGGCTTGTGACAACAAGCCTGGTTGACCAGGGAGAGCGGGCGGTATCGCCGCTACGTTGATAACAGGTCGC